>JASGVX010000062.1 GCA_030054735.1 Methanobacteriota archaeon
CGTAGTAAAGCAGCTTTTGAAGAAACATGGTTTTGTAGAGAGAAAAATGCAAAAAGCTGTCACAATGAAGGACTGTAAAGACAGAAATGAACAATTTGAAAGGATTAACGAGTTGAAAGAAGAGTACTCAAAAAGCGAGAATCCTATTATCAGTATAGATGTAAAAAAAAGAGTTCATAGGTAATTTCTACCGAGATGGGAAAGTTTACTGCACTGAAACACTAAAAGTGTATGACCACGACTTCAATACGTTTTCAAATGGTGTTGTAATTCCACATGGAATAATTCCACATGGAATATATGACGTAAAACTTAATGAAGGATACATAACTTTAGGAAAAAGTAAGGATACGAGCGAGTTTTGTTGTGACTGCATTAAAGATTGGTGAGAAGAATACGGCAAGAAAAATTACAACAAGGCAAAAAGGATTTTAGTTTTAGCAGATGGCGGCGGAATTAATTCAAGCAGGCATTATATTTTCAAGTAAGACTTACAAAAGCTGGTAAACGAAATTGGAATTGAAATCAGAATGGCGAACTATCCACCATACACTTCGAAATACAATCCAATTGAACATAGATTATTCTGCCATGTGACGGCTGCATGCAAGGGTACGGTTTTCACCAGTATTGATGTGGTTAAAAGTCTTGTTGAGAAGACTTCTACATCTAAAGGGCTGAAAGTGGTTTCGAAAATAAAAGATAAAGTTTATGCAACGGCAAGAATAGTGAGTGAAAAATTCAAGGAAAATATGAAAATTGTATTTGATGATTATTTGGTAAAATGGAATTATAGAGCGATTCCAGAAGGGAAAACTTGAAGTTATATTTCATTCAATCCTGAGTGAATAATTGACAAAACGACTTCTGCGCAAGCTATATGAGCTTTCAGCACAGGGAAGGTAAGCAATGGCAAGAGATAGAAGAGATTATTATTATCATCAGGCAAAAGAGAAAGGATACCGTTCCAGGGCTTCCTTCAAGCTCAAGCAGATTAATGAGAGGCATAATGTTATCAAGCGGGGCGATTCTGTTGTGGATTTAGGCGCAGCTCCAGGTGGGTGGCTCCAGGTCGCAAAAGAGCTTTCCAGAGGAAAGATACTGGGTGTTGACCTGCAAAGGATAGCCCCTATTGAAGGCGTTGAGACCATTCAGGGCGACATAAATGCGGAGTCTACAATAAAGAAGATTATCAAAATCGTAGGAGAAAAAGGTGCAGATGTAGTACTCTGTGATGCAGCACCAAACCTCTCAGGGACCTGGTCTTATGACCACGCACGCTCAATAGAGCTTTCTACTTCGGCACTTGAGTGCGCAAAAAAGATCCTCAAGCCAAAAGGAAATTTTGTGGCCAAGGTCTTCCAGGGAGATATGTTCAATGATTATATGGAAAAAGCCAGGGATAATTTTGTCTACGTTAAGGCTTATTCCCCGCAAGCTTCAAGGTCTCAGAGTGCGGAGATCTACGTTATAGGAAAGAAATTCCTCACGGCTCCACTCAGGAAAGGAGACAAATTCGTTGTGGACATAGAGAATCTCGGCTCAAGTGGAGATGGTGCTGTCCTCATTGAAGGTTTTGTGGTCTTTGTAAAGGAAGTTGAGGTAGGGGAAAAGGTCCGCATCAAAATAAAGGATGTCAAGCCCAACTTTGCTTTTGCCGATGTAGAAGAAAGGCTTGGAAAGTCTGAGAGCCCTGAAAAGCCCGAAGGCGCGGATTAATTTTATCAGGAAGTTATGTTAAATACTTGAATTAAAAAATGAATTGTATAATTCAGTATAATTCAACATAATTCAGTATAATTCAAAATAATTCAGTATAATTCAAAATAATTCAGTATAATTCAACATAATTCAGTATAATTCAACATAATTCAACATAATTCAGTATAATTCAAAATAATTCAGTATAACTTAACAAAATTCAGTGTAATTCAGTATAATTCAACATAATTCAGTATAATTCATCATAATTCAGTATAACTTAACAAAATTCAGCAGTGAAATGATTCAGGTGTAAATAATAAAACGAATTCTAAACACGGTGATCTCAGTTGATTGACCTTCATACTCATACTATTTTCAGTGACGGAGAACTGCTCCCAAGTGAACTCGTCAGGCGGGCTGTTGTTAACGGTTACGAGGCTATTGCACTTACCGACCACGCAGATTATACAAACCTGGAACAGCTTATTGATGCTGGAAGGAAAGCAAAATACCTGGAGGATGAATGGGATATCCACGTCCTGTCCGGAGTTGAGCTAACGCATGTCCCTCCAGGAAAGGTTGCTCCCCTGGCAAAGAAAGCAAAAGAACTGGGTGCGGAAATTGTGGTCGTGCACGGGGAGACCATCTCCGAGCCTGTTGCCCCAGGCACTAATGCAGCATCGGTTGCCTGTGAGTATGTAGATATTCTGGCTCATCCCGGCCTGATCTCCGAAGAAGACGTCCAGACTGCGGCAGAGAATAATGTACTTCTTGAGATCACTTCAAGGAAAGGGCACAACAGTACAAACGGGCACATTGCAAGGCTTGCTCTTGAATTCGGAGCAACTCTTATTGTGAATACTGACACCCATACACCTGATAACCTTATCACCGATGAAATTGCCCTGAAAGTTGCAATGGGAGCCGGGCTTAGCGAGGCAAGGGCAATGGAAGCGTTTAAAGCTTCTAAAAAGAAGGTAGCAGAGATTGTTTGAGCTGACGTTTTTATTTCTAAATATATCCTTTTTACTTTTAATTTTTTTAAATTATTTATTTCTTCGCAGACTTTTAAATTATTTATTTGTTCCCAGATTTGTTTGCAGATTTGTTCGCAGGTTGGAATCTAACTTTACGATATGCAAGAAAACTCAAGGGGATACTATCAATTAATCCAGTCCTCATGCCTGACAGGTAACTGGTTCAGTTTATCCCTGTAAAATTGCCAGTTTGGCATGAACCGGTCCATTAGTGAAATAAAGCGAGAATTGTGCGTTGGCTCCAGCAGATGTGTCATTTCATGTACTATAGTGTATTCGAGACATTCTTTTGGTTTCTTGGCAAGTTCAGTATTGAGCCGAATGCTACATGCTTTGTAGTTACAGCTCCCCCATTTTGTTTTCATCCGCTGCACAAAAAACCGCTCTACCTTTACGCCCAGAAGTGCTTCCCACACGGCAATTAAAGGCGGCACAGCTTTCTTGAGCTGTTCGCGATACCATGCATCAACAATATCCTGCCTCTTTTTATAATCTGTTCCGGGACGCACACGCAGGACCATTTTGTTATGTTTTAATTCTACAGAAGGTGCTTCATCGACTTCTATTACCCTGAGCAAATAGCGCTTCCCCCAGAGGTAATGGCTTTCAAGGTCAATGTATTCACGGGGGGTTTCACGTTCCTGTTCCTGAAGCTTTTTCTGCTGCTTTTTGATCCAGTCCAGCTTGTAAATGGCGAATACGCGAATAGTATCTATATCCATTTGCAGGGGAGCAGATATTTTGACTCTACCGTTGGGCGGATACACACTCAGGTAAATGTTTTTGATATCCTTGAGCACCAGGTCTGCAGTGATATCCCCGAGTTCTATCTGTTTGGTCATCAGTATTCCTTTTGTGCCTTAATGATAATGAAGATGCGGTTAACCTCGTCTACGTCATTCAGGATTTCGTACATAGCTTCCTTGATCTTTCTTTCACGGGTTTCAACACCGCGCAGTTCGTCGCAGCTTGACCAGAGAGAGGAATAGAGTTCGGATTTTTTTAGAGCCATTTCATGCCCCCAATGAATGTTTAGTCCGGGATAATCGGCAGAGTGCGAAATCGAATATTTCCAGACTAATAAAATTTCTTAATAATTCTAAGCATTTCGGGACAGCGCTAATGATATATTCCTCAGCTTCGGAATCCCAAATGCAGGTAAAAAAGTGTTTTCTGTTTTGCTTCATGAATATTCATCTTCTTAATCTGCTACCTACACAACGATTACAGTTAAAAGTAATAAATGTGTTCATATTCTCCAAAACAGTAAAAGAGTTAGATATTTTTTTACCCACAGGTTCTTAAGTCTCTCATGCACCTGATAACCTTATAACTGATAAAACCGCCCTGAAAGTTGCAATGGGATCCGGGCTTAGCGAGGCAAGGGCAAAGGACGCATTTGAAAGAGTTTAATAAAAAATTGAGTTTAGCAAAGACTTACAAAGCCTTCAACCCTTTTCTGATAATAAAGATACTCCTGCGCATACCCGCAGTACTGCCCAAAATATTTTCTTCCCCATTGTCCCATAGAGCTCATGTTTGTACAGGCCTCAAAATAGCTATCATCAATGTGGTAGTGCTGGATGATCTGCCTGACGTGGGTATCTACCGGAAAAGATTCCATTTTCTCAAAGGCGAAAAGGAGGACGCAGTCAGCAACTTTTTCCCCTATCCCTCGGAGCCTCATAAGACGTTCCCTGGCATATCTGTATTCAAGGCGAAAAATGGCATCAAAGTCCAGTTCTCCTGAACATACTTCTTCTGCCGCTGCTTTTATGCGGTCCGCCCTGAAGCCTAGCTTGCACCTCTTAAGGAGAGAGATATCCGCATTTGCAAGAGTTTCGGGGTCGGGAAAGCTGAAATATCCGCATTCGAGTTCCTGGCCTAAATGCTGGCTCAGGAGGCAGATCCTTTTCTTTATTGTCGGGATGCTCGAAGCTGTGGCAAGCATATAAGAAATAAGGCACTCCCACGGGTCCTGACGGATTAGGCGAAGGCCCATGTACCTGTTTATCGCCCTGTCTATCAGAAGGTCCCTGTTTATGCTCCCATAAATTAAAGAGAGGTCGTCGTCAAGACGAAAATAATGAGAGATAAATTCGGGTTCGAGACTTGAATCAACCAGCAGTTCTCCGCTATCTTCCTCCTGTGAAATACGGATGACATTATCTCCTATAACTCCTGTCCACCAGTCTCCTTCCTTATTCCAGCGGAAGACCTGACCGCAGTCAAGAGTGTAATTGAGGTTAAAAAGTTCGGGTTCAAGCCTGTACATCCAGTTCAAGTCCCCTCAAAAAGCTTCCCGCAGTTGACGTATCTCCAAGCCCTACAGTCGTTACAGGGGATTTGCAGAGCAATGTGGGCAGGATGCAGAGCATATAGCCGTCCATTAAAGCAAAAGCCCCCTCCCCATAAGCTCTTCCACCGAAGGCTTTCAGGAAAAGCTGAAGCTGTTCCCTTCCAAACCTGCTCTCCTGAAGTTTTAAAGCATCTTTTTCTACAACTTCCCGCCCTCCGAGCCTGCCTGAATACGCATATACTCCTGCACACTTAAGTCCAAAGCTCATGGCTTCGAGTTTTTTCCCGGCTGCTTCCAGCAGGGCCGGGCTTTCTCTATAGTCCCATTTTCTTTCATCCAATTTTCTTTCATCCCATTTTTCTGAACCAGCCGAGTTTTTAGAATCCAGCTTAAAGGCAGCCAGAACGAATTCCCTTGTGTGAATAAAGAGTTTTCCAGGCCTGATCAAAGAAGCAAGTTTACAGGCTGCCTTAGCTATAGCTTCTGCTTCCATATGTAAAAGCCCGTCAGATGGAATTCCGTGCAGGTCAGTAAACATTGAAAGTTCATCTTCGTTCATTCCAATACTATCTGAGATTCCAGCAAGCTTTAAAAACACTGAATTTGCAATCTCTCTGCTCGCAAAATGCCCGAACTCTAGATGGATCCTGAGTCTTTCGTTCTTTGCTTTCCATGCTTTAAGTTGAGAAAAAGAATTTTCAAGGACATCTTTATAGGTGCTGCCGTCTGGATAGCTCGCAAGGAGGAGATGAAAACCCGATATAAGTGCCCCGTCCATTTCTTCTGCGTGATTCAGGGCATAATTCTCAAAAGCAGAACTGGTAAAGAGCCTGAAATTTAAGTGGTCACATGTCGCTATGAAGCGGTTTTCCCTGGGGACCCTTATTTCTGTCCCATAAAGGGAAAAGGTTTCACCTTCAGAAAAATCAAAAACGAAATGTATCGGGTCCTGCTTGCTGAAAGGAGTGTTTTTATTAGCTGTGTTATGCTCATTATGTATATTTTTTTCAGGTCCCGTTTTAGCCTTTTCCGCCTTTAGATTTTCCTTTCCCTCTTCCTCATCTGCCTCTAGAAGAGCATCAGGGAAATATACTGCCTTTTTTGAAAATAAAGAAAGCTGGGTTTCTGAGGGGACTGCGACATTTGGGACTACTCTCAAGGCCCCGATTTCAGAAAGGGCATTTGCCATAATCCCGGCATTTCCACCCATTCTTACAAGGGACTTTTGAAAATATTGCTTCTTCAGGAACTCAAAGACTCTCTGCTCAAAAACAAGCCATTCAGCCCCACAACCGTTTTTCATACAATAGGCTAGCCCTGCCACAAAATCGGATTCGGAATGAATTTTTTCGGGAGGATTTTTTATCTTTTCAAGAATTTCAGCCTTCTTAAAAGCTCTCAGCAGTTCCGAAACTTCAGCTCCGTTTATCCTGTATATAGAGTCTATATTTACGTTATAGCCGCAAAGTATATTCATCTAACCGGTTCCTGTAGATTCAAACAAAGAGGCAGCCTTTTTTGTAAGGCTTTCATATTAAAAATATTTCAATTTATTATAAACCGAGACAGATAAAGAATCTGTCTCAAAAAAAAATTTTGGGAATAATATTTTGGGAATAATCTTCAAGGAAATAATTTCACAAAACTTTCTGGAATATAGATAATTTATTTCCCTGACCTGATCTGTTTCATCCTTGCAAGCATGGCAGCAAAAGCCCCTGCAGAAATGGTATCGCCTATCCCTACTGTTGCTATTGGCTTGTCTACTACTTTGGTAGGGATGAGAATAGCATCATGGTCCGGCCCATAGATATAGCCATATTCGAATTCATCCGGGCTGCACAGCTTTCTTCCAGTACAGTAGAGCTTGAAGTTTTCCAGGTCTTCTAAACCCTTGGCCGAGACCGGTACTCTCAGACCTTCTTCGGCTTCAGCAAAGTTCTCGATATCCCCTTTAAGGGCCTTGGCAGCTGCCAGGACCGAGGAAAAGAGCAGGGCATCCCTTTGTTCTTTCAGAGTAAGAGGGTGACCTTTAGCAAGGATGCATATATAAAAGCCAAGAGAATGAACGTGTACCCTTTCAAGTCTAAGGTCCTTCATTAACTGGACAGCCCCCTGGTAAAGGGACATTATCCCGTTTTCTCCTTTCCGGATAACGGAATATGAAAGTTCCTCATACCCCAGCACGTTAAGGGCATTTGCCACTTCCACAGTGTCAAGCCCAAGGGAATGGACATTACCTGCAACAATATCTGTCAGCAGAGTCTTTCTTATAAGCCGGTTCTGTATGGATGTAAGTTCCACATGGATGCGGAGCTCAGGGTTAAGGGACTTTAACTTTTTAATTACTTCTACGGAATGTTCAACGTAGTCCTTATAAGTAGACCCATCCTCGTATTCTTCTTTTATCATCTGATAACCGGAAAGCATTGCTCCGTCAACCGGGAAGATGGAGTCAAGCTGTTCATAGACCAGTCTGTCCATATCCAGGCGGATCCATTTAGGACGGGAAGAAATAATCAGACGGTTGTCCCTGGGTACTTTGAAATTGCCCCCTGCACAGGTCACGTTAAGGTCTTTGGAATATTCAAATATCCAGTTGACCTTTGACCCGAATCCGGGATTGAAAGCTTCTGCAGGTGCTTTGAGGACGACCTTTCCGTTTTCCACTTTGGGATGAAGGATATTGCCGGTATTTACAAAGTATTCTGCCTGCTCTTCGGAAAGCCAGGGAATATAAGTTACTATCTTTTTCAGGCCTAACTGGGCAAGAAGGTTTGAAATAATCCCTGCCTGGCCTCCCATGCGTGCATAATCAAAACCCAGATGTTCCTTTAGCCACTTATGGGTTTCTTCTGTATACGCAGGCACTTCTCCAGCTTTTCCTTCCCGCATAGAAATAAGCAGTCGGGCAAGAAAATCCATAGGTTCGGCAATTTCTCTTGGGTATACCGCAACCCTTTCCTGAATTTCAGCCTCATCGAAAAACCCGACAAGTTTTGTTACGTCTTCCTCAGTCAGGTGTCTGATAGCGTCTATATTGCTATTATAAGCTACAAACATCCCGTCCAGATAAGGAAGGGCTTCTTTTGCATTGTAAAACGCTTCTGTATGGCGCTGTTCCCAATCTTCCATGTCCACGTCAGTAAACCCCCTGGGAATAAAATATAGTATCCAGAACTAAAAATAAAAAATCTGGACTAAAGGAAAATAAACCAGGATAAATCCAAACCTTTGGGTTATCTTGCTATATTTCCTCTAATCTCATTCTACCTTTACTTATTTAACTTTGTGTAAATTAAAGGTCTTAGGGGAAGCCAGTCTGACCTGATTCCAGCATTGAGCTCTATTTACAAGATCTTATATCCTATAGCACAAAGTCACTCGTTTCATGTTGTATATTCAGCATTGATCTTGACGTAATCATAAGTCAGGTCGCATCCCCAGGCAGTTGCGGATTCTCCTCCCATTGCAAGGTCAACGGTAATGACGATTTCGTCATTTTCCATTATTTTCTTCAGGAGCGCAAGATCAGAATCCTTGGAGACCTCCCCGGATTTAACAAGATCTACCTTTTCTCCTCCTCCCGAGAAAGAGAGAGACAGCCTTTCCTGC
The DNA here is from genome assembly GCA_030054735.1 of Methanobacteriota archaeon. GTDB lineage: Archaea > Halobacteriota > Methanosarcinia > Methanosarcinales > Methanosarcinaceae > Methanosarcina. The sequence goes on from JASGVX010000062.1 coordinate 8,656, forward strand.
TCAAGCTCGGCACCTGAATACCCTGCAGCTGCAACAACCCTGCCCCAGTTAGGGTCTTTCCCGAAAATGGCAGACTTGACCAGAGGAGAGCGGACAATGGCTTTTGCAACAAGCCTGGCATCTTCATATTTTTTTGCGCCTCTAACCCTGGCTTCTATAAGTTTGCTAGCCCCTTCCCCGTCTTTAGCTATTTTCTTTGCAAGATCAGTAAACACGTAAATCAGCGCTTCCTCAAAATCATCGAGGCAGTCCATACAGGGCTTGATTTCGGACTTGCAGGTGGAAGTAAAAAGTACCATATCATTTGTGCTGGTGTCCCCGTCGACAACTACCATATTGAAGGTTTTATTGACAGCCCGCTTTAGAGCAGTTTCCAGGACATCAGCAGGCACATTTGCATCGGTATATGCAAAGCAGAGCATGGTCCCCATATTTGGTTCAATCATGCCGGCACCCTTTGCAATTGCCCCTATCCTTACCCCACAGTCAAGCTCTACGGCACATTCTTTCAGGGCTTTATCAGTTGTCATAATAGCCTTTGCAGCTGCTCGGCTGCATTCCGGTGAACTGCCCAGCCCTTCAATGACCTCAGGAAGATTTTCCTTTATAAAGGAAAGATCGAGCCTTCTGCCAATTACTCCTGTTGAGGCTACAGCAACAGTATTGGGGTCCAGGTCAAGCTTTTCAGCGAGCAACGAAGCCATTTCCAGAGCATCCAGAAACCCGTCATCACCCGTAAAAGCATTGGCATTTCCGCTGTTTGCAATTATAGCTGACAACCTGTGCTCGGTTTCGATCCGTTCTCTGCTCAAAATAACAGGAGCTGCAACTACCCTGTTCTTTGTAAAAACGCCTGCTGCGGGCCCTTCCGCATGAATAACAGCTATTCCCATCTTTCCGGGTTTAATCCCGTATGCAGAAACGCCCCTTACTGCACAAATTCCGCCCTCTATTTGCTTCATGAAAACTCTCCTTTAAATTAAAGTTTTGCAAGACCTTTTATGATATCTCCGCGCGTGACAATCCCGACCACGTGGTCATTTTCCATTACCGGAAGCCTGTTGATCCTGCGCCTGACCATAAGTTCTGAGGCTTCTTCGACAGATGCCTCAGAAGAGATTGTTTGCACATTCTTTGTCATCATCTTTTCTACTTTTTCTGAACCAACATCAGAAAGCATTTTTTTCGTTTCTTCCCAGCTAAGGAGCTCCCTTATAGGAACCTCTATGACCTCAAAAGGGCTGGGAAGCCAGAGGTTTCCTTTTTCTGGAAGCACCAGCAGCTCAAGGAGGTCAGCCTCACTTATTATCCCTACAAGCTGTCCATCATCCAGGACAGGAGCTCCACTGATATTGCTTTCTTTAAGAATCTTTGCAGCTTCCCGGACAGTGTCGTCAGGCTTGCAGAATATAACATCAGGGTTCATGACATCTTTTACTTTCATCGGACTACCCCAGGATAAATTTCATTCTTTATCTTAATTCGTCACCAGTTATATGTTCTCGCCTGTTCCGCGTTTAAGGTGCTGCTGCAGGCATCCTGAGCCCTTTTGTCTCAGGAAGCCCAAACATAACGTTCATATTCTGGATAGCCTGTCCGGATGCGCCTTTGACAAGGTTATCTATTGCTGAGAGCACCACAACCCTGTTATTTTCTTTGTCCACCTCAAAGCCGATATCACAAAAGTTAGAACCCCGGACAGCAGTAAGGGAAGGGAGTCCTCTGGTGAAGCGGATGAAAGGCTTATCCATATAAAACTCTTCATAAATTCCCCGCACGTCTTCAGTTGAAAGAGGCTCTTTCGTAAAGAGATGAGCAGTTGTAAAGATCCCCCTTATGGACGGGATTACATGGGGAGTGAAATTGATGTTTCGAATTTTTGCGTCCAGCCTTGTAAGTTCCTGGACTATCTCAGCCCTGTGTCTGTGGGCGGTAAGCTTATACGGAATAATGTTTTCTGCGAGGTTTGGGTAATGAGAGTTTTCCGTAGGCGATATCCCTGCCCCTGAAATTCCTGTTTTGGAGTCAAAGACTGCAATGTCTATTAACCCTGCAGCCGCAATAGGTGCTGCTGCAAGGTTTGCTCCTGTAGGAAAACAGCCCGGGTTTGCTACAAACTCTTCATTTGCCGCTTCAGGGTGAAGTTCTACAAGCCCGTATACTGCATTTCTCGGGTCCCTGTGCTTTATTCCGTAGATTTTTTCAAATACCGGAGTATCAAGCCTGTAGTCTGCGCTGAGGTCGATTACCTTTGTGTTGCCGTCGAGCAGTTCGGGTACATAGTCCATAGCAGTCCCGTGAGGCACTGCCACAAAAACTACATCACAGCGCTCCCTTATTTCTTCAAGCCCCGGGTTTTCGTACTTTAAGTCCAGAAAGCTTTCGAGATGCCTGTGAGTACCTGCTACGGGTTTTCCTGCAAGACTCCGGGAGGTTGCCAGTTCAAGCCTTACATCAGGGTGGCTTACAAGTAAACGCAGGAGTTCTCCTCCTGTATATCCGGAAGCTCCAATAATTCCTGCCTTGATCATGCTATTCACTGCCAGTGTAATGTCAATACAATATAATTAAGCTTGTTATCAAAAAAACCAGAGATCAGGCTCTAATGGCTTTTGATAGCGAGAAGAATAAATCTTGCTATGTTATCAGGTACTATAACCGTCTGCCTTTTGACTTCAGGCTCATCCTTTGTAATAAGGCTTCAGCTCTCGTAATCAACTACCTTTACAGAAACAAAATCTCCGGGTTTCAGTTCTATTGGAGACCGTAAACTCTTATTCAATTCGAGGATTTTCTTTTCCCAGGCTTTAAAGGTGCCAGGTGCAAAGTCATTGAGCAGGTAAGAAGTATTTTTAATATCCATTATAACCTATAGCGAAGAACTGTCGAAAAAAGCGGATCCCTGCAGTCGTGTTCGAATTTAATAGAACTCCCATCTTCGGCAAAAAAGACCTGGAGCTTTGCTACCTGCGATTTATTATGTGAGGAGTCCCCGTCCTCTTCAAAAACGGCTGAAGAATACAATGAATTAGAGTGAAAACAATGGAATTGCGATTACCACCCCAATAACAGGAGCGGCTCCTTTTTCTTCTGAAGACTCCACAATTAGAAAACTCCTGCCCATAATTATTTTCCCCTGAATAATAAGCATAAAATTGATATTAAGACAGTATAGTTTAAATATCTCAATATATATGAGTATTCCAAACAATTATTGGCAGGTTTATATCAGTTTCAATCAAGCAAATGACTCTAAGAACATTGCAATTTAAGGTAAACTATTTTACCTTTATCAACCTTTTTTCATGTAAGAAAGTTCTTATGAGTGCTGACTTCCGGAGAAACAGGAGGAAAGAATTTGAGCAAAAAAAAGATGGTTTACCTTGCAGGGCCCCTCTTCACGCATGCCGAACTCGAATACAACCGGAAATTGAAAAATGTGCTGCTCAACAATGGATTTTCCGTTTTTTTGCCCCAGGAAGATGCAGAGGATGCGGCACATGAGCGCGAAAGACAGAATCAGGAATGCGTATTCTTAAAGTGCGTGGAAGGTGTGGATGCCTCAGACCTTGTTGTTGCAGTCCTTGACGGTGCGGATGTTGATTCCGGGACAGCATGGGAAGCAGGTTACGCCTATGCAAAGGGAAAGCCGGTTATAGGGCTAAGGACTGACTTCAGGGATCTTTCAGACGGAATAGTTAACCTGATGCTGGAAATGGCTATAGCTGCCCTTGCAAGAGATGAAGATGAACTAATAAAAATAATTGAAAAATACCAGTGATTTATAACCAGTTCTGGATCTTATTTGCCTAGATGCAGCTTATTCTTTCCGAATAAGGTTATAAATTTATTTTTGTGGTAAATAGTCCGGATATCAGGTTATAAAAATAACCTTTATAATTATAATGTTTTAGAACTCTTTTTTTTGACTGAATGTATAATTATATCTCAAATGTATCTATCCGGAAGCTGGTAAGAATCATACCATGCAGTCCACACGTGGAGTTATCTGAAAACTATGTCATGATATGGAATAAATATAAAAATCTTTCTGGCTTTTTCTTTTTAATTTGGATTCATTTTCATTAAAGCCCCTTTTCAGAGCGAAACCCATTCGGGCTGACATTTTTTAAACATGTATGATTTTAACTTTAAACCAGTAAAAGACCTTTACAGAAACAGAGAGAAATTACAAAAACAGGAGCCTGATTAGATTAACAGGACTTACAGGAAAGAGATCTTGAATAAATGGTAAGGGCCTGGTACGATGCCTCAGCTATTGCCCATAACTTTTTGCCAGCTTCTTTCATCGAAATTTTCCCTTCAATGGAAATAATTATAAATCAACAATAAGATAGCAGTTTTATGAATCCTGATGAAAATAACGAACCTGTTGAAGATAAGTTATCCTTGTCTGAGTATCTCGTGCCGGCTACCCCCGAGATAAAGGAAATGAAAAGCATTTATGAAATTGAGTATGAGTACAGTGATTACCTGCATGCAATAGAGTTTTCAATTGCCGACTATCACTACAACGAGAACCGAAAAGTAACGGATAAAGATGTCATAAGTGCATTGAAGAATATAAAGGAAAACCATGACAAAGCAATCAGTTTCTTTGAGAAAGCCCTTGAAAAAGAAATAGTAAAAAGCCTGATTGAGCCTCTTGAGTACAACTTGCTTACAGACCACGAATTCACCCTTGTCCTTGACTATGTTTTGTGGGTCATTGACAACAGGTCATGGATTGAGGACAAACAGGCATATGTAAAGTGGATCACTTACGCTCTTGACTTTTTTTCAGAGAGGGAAGAGAAAAAATACAAAAACCAGTTCAAAAAATTTGCCCGCAAAATGGGCGTTTCCGCGGCTCAGATTGATATGCTCCTCTTGAAAAGAAATGAAGATGATTTCTTCGACGATGAAGACTTTTTTGGAGAGGGAGGCTTATTCGATGATCTGGAGCAAGATGATATTTTTAAAGAGGACAGAACGGCAGATGATCTTGAAACCGGTTTCTTTTTAATGAACGACGATGAAAAATTCGATTTCCTGATGGACAAGGGCCCGGATTATGTTGAACTTGTCCAGGATTATGTTGTGGCGCTTGCGGGAAAAAATGAGTTTGAAAAAATCCAGGAATTTTACGATAAATTCAATGAGAAGCACGAGAACTTTTTCCCCCTTCATTTTATTGTGGGGTCTGTCTATCTTAACAGTGACCCTGCTCTTGCAGTATCCTATTTTGAGAAAACTCTAAAAGCTACTGAAGAAGCCGAAGACTTCCCCCCGGAAATGAGAAAGGAACTGAAAAAACATATGGATATTCTAACAAGCCTTCTCCTTGAAGAAGCTGCTGAGCAAGTTGAGGAAAACAAAATGAATATGCAAAAAAGGAAAAAAGCTTCAAAAGAGGATTCTGAGCGCAGAACTAAAAACCAGACTATATAAAATAAGTCTAAAAGTTCCTTGCAAGTTAAAAAGGGTTTAAAAACCTAATAGTCATCAAGCGTACAAACGACGGTGGAAAAGATATTACAATGGATGAAGTCACTTATTCTGGATAAGTGATAAAAGTTATAGTGGAGTGTAAGCATAATAAAAATGGGATGAGAAGACCTCTAATTCAAAATTTTCCGGTACGGCTACAACTACTATACAATCTTCACAACTTCGCAGAACTCAGTACGACCTATCCTGCCGTACCGGGTAAAACCAAAAAATGAAGACTGCACAAGTGGCGTGTGAAATCACTTGGTGTACTCCACAAGTTTCCAACCAAGTGATTTTCTGGTGATTTCGGTGCAATGAAAGCTTCAATAATATATAGTTTTCTATTTTTTTTTAATCGATAATCACATGTATGGATTTATTACATTTTTTTATAAATGAACCTAGATCCAGAATTAATAATAGATGAAATCGTAGATGAGCTGGAGAAATCAAGGGTAACTTTTCTAGTAGGTGCGGGTATAAGTGCTCTTCGTACGTCACATGTTCCAGCATGGGGAGAGTTAGTAAGTGAAATATTAACGCATATTGCAGGATTAGAGAAAAAAGATGAAATTAACTATGTTTTAAGTTACAATGAATTACTATTCAATGAAGTCATTTTCAAAATAATATCTGAAGTTCTCGGAGTAGATGACACTGTTTCATTATTGAAGTGTAGCATTGACAATGATAATTTTAATTTAATCCATGCACAATTAGCTTATTTCTCGGCATATCACGGTGCTGAAATTATCACGCCTAATTTTGATGAGTTGTTGGAAAAATCCCATAAATTTCTTAAGCTGGAAAAACCTTTGAACATAACCAAGGTTCATGGTACTGTAAGTAATCTTTATTTAGCCAGATTCACAGTGGACAATATATTTAAACCATTAAATGATGAAATCTCAGAAAAAGTAAAAAGTAATTTAAAAGGTAAATTGTTAGTTGTGATGGGATATAGGGGTGCAGATACTTTTGATTTAATGCCATTGCTTACCAGTGAAGATTACTGTCCTGATAAAATAATTTGGTTCACGCGTAATAAAGAAAAAGCAGAAATAAAAAATAATAACGATTTATTCAAAAGAAATATTGTTCTAGTCGAAGGGGTCTTTGATAACTATCTCGAAAAACTCTTTAATATTGTCATTCGGCGGGATACGAGTAAGTTGAATATTTCTCCAGATTGGTGGAAGGTGAGTATAACTCAAAATACGAGTAAATTGAATATCTCTCCAGATTGGTGGAAGGTGAATATAGCTCAATTTTTTAATAAACTGTCCCCGGAGAAACTATCCTTACAACCGTTTTTATGGGCGAGAATATTGGAGCATGTAAAAGGGTATAATATATATGGAGATGACAGTAAGGACAAAAATAATTATGCTGTATTAAATGCATTTACATCATATATTGAAAAGAATGATGATTTGCCAGTAAATTATATTTATTTGTACTCTAAAGCCCATTTACTATATACTAAAAGGATTGCTGGAATAGATGTAAGTAATAATGACTTTTCAGAACTCATTAATAATATAGAAACTCAGCTAAAAGAGTATAATTCGTATGAACTACAAAGTTTATTGGGTTGGGTTTACCACCAATATGCCGTCTCTTTACAGAGTAATGATAGTAATGATAGTAATGATGGTAATTATTTTCAAGCGAGACTGATGCTATTAAAAGCATGCGAAATAAGAACCAAATTAAACGATCCTGAATATGTGTTTTCATTGTTTCAATTGTTCATGAATGCGTACAATGCTTCAAAAAAAAATAATTGGGAGGTTGATGAATTAGTACCAATTGGATGGAGAAAATGGATGATTCATGAAATGGAAAGATATTCAAAAATATTCACTGAAAATTATAAATATGAGTTAAATTCTACAAATTTACACAACTTAGGATGCTTATATCAATATTTGGCTTTTGAAAAGCACACAAAGAGCGAGATGGAAGAAAAATATTTGAGTTTAGCAACAAAATATTACAAAGAAGCATTGAAAGTGAGAATGCATTTATGTGATAAGAGGCTAGTTGCTCAAAGTAAAATTAGAATCTGTCAAAGCTATTTCTTGCTAGTAAAACGTGCAAATCATGATATAAGTGAATACTATTCTGAAATCGAAGAGCATATTAAAGATATTGAAGCCATCTATAAGAGAATTCCACAGGAAGATTTTAGATACAACGATTTAAAGGAGTTAAAACAGGAACTAGTGTCATGGCAATTTAATTTTTTCATATCATCTTTGGAATTATACCTTCAGGGAATAAGAATTTAGAGCTTAATAGATGATCAATAATTAAACGTTATTGACACTAGAAATATACTTCAAATGTTCAGATTATCAAAAATCAATTGATTGACTTAGTCTAAACCTAACTTTCGCCTTTTTAAGCGCATAAGGTTCTTCTGATATCCTATTATGTGCTTAAACTTAAGCGCATGAATAATAAGTTCTAATTTAAAGTAACAATCATCTGACATAGTAGACTAGTGTCGTGTCAGTCATCAAGGATTATACGATTTTGAATCATTGTAATTGATTATATGAGACATCTTAGCGCTGACGCGACACTAGTGAAATTAGATTTATGCGCTTAAATTTTGGGAACTCAGGTCTAAAAGATTAGGACTTACGCAGTTAATTAAAAACCACGAGCGAAAGTGACTTAACTGTATAAACTCAAATAATGTTGACGAGTCCGCATGTATCTGATTTTACATTTCAAGTGCGTATAGTCTTAATGATGTATTAATGATGTATAATACCAATTGATAAACTCAAAAAAACATTCAAACTAATTATCCAAAAGACTGCACCTAACCTACATTCGGCATGTCGACATTAAAAATCAAAACATTTTTCTTCAGGCTGTCTCAAAACTAAAGTTAATTCTACAATTGTGTCAATTTTTTCTACTCTAAGGTTAATCCACATCTAAATCTCTCTGTTTTAAGGGGTCATGTTTTTAAAGTTAACGGTTCTCATTATCCAATTGTAGAAATGGTTTGAGTTTTGAGACGGCATGTCTTGATGTCATTTTATGGAATCCATTAGCTAGAAATGAGATTGAAAGTTGGTTATCATATGGCTCAACTATCATCACATATATATACTGGATCATTATTTCATAAAAATTTAGTATGAGATTTTATTAATTGATCATATGTAAACCTAAAGTACGTACAAATACTATGTATTATTTCAAAATCGGAATCAACAAAAATTATGAAAAATTAAATCCTACATTCGGCAGGTCGACATTAAATATCAGAACATTTTTCTTGATGTCGTTTTATGGTATCCCCCATCTAGAAATGAGACTGAAAGTTGGTTAACATGTGGCTCAACTATCACCACATATATAAATACTGAGTTATTTTTTCATAAAAGTTTAGTATGAGATATTATTTATTGATCATATGTAAACCTAAAAGTTACGTACAAATACTATGTATTATTTCAAAATCGCCATCAACAGAAATTATGAAAAATTAAATGTCGACCTGCCGAAAGAAGTTTGACAATACTGAAAATTTGAAAACAAATTACCGAAAATTCAAGTAGAATGGACATTAAGAACGCGTTTATTGTGAAATATTGGGAAAAATCATAAATGGTTAGGAATATTCGTTCGGAACTACAGCAAATCGGAACTACTGAGGAATGCATTAGGAAGAAAGAACTTTGAAGGAAATAAGAAAGAATTTAAAAAGTTAGAGCTGGACCTTTTCTTCTTTTTTAGTCCAGCCCTCTGGATAAGTCCCTGATTCCATAAGTACGCGTATAGGAGAAGCTGCAATACCCGAAGAAGCATTGAGAACCTCTTCCGTAGTCATTTCAGCCTTTGCAAGAGCAACAAGTTCCCCTTTTAGAGTAAAGAGCCCTGTAAGTTCTCCTTTAAGCAGATTGGAGTCAAGGCTTGTAATACCCGGGACTGCAAGAGAAGCTCCTGAACATACTGCATCTACTGCACTGTCTCGCAATATAATTTTGGGAAGATGGGATACGGCAGATTCCATTGGCATTATAACCCTTCTCAATTCGGATTCATCCCCATCTTCCTTCCAGAATACATAAGCATCCTTCAGTTCATGGAGAGTAACAAGCGTTTTTTCCGTAAACGGACCAACTTTAGTCCTGCGTAGTCCCTGCATATGCCCGCCACAGCCCAGAGCAAGCCCTATGTCGTGGCAGAGTTTCCTGATATAGGTACCTGCTTCACACCCGACACGGAAGAGTACCGACGTGCCTTCAATCTCAAGCACTTCAAGATAGTAAATTGTCCTGCCCCTTATAACGCGCTTAACAGCGGATTTGATGGGAGGCTTCTGGTAAATAGGACCTGTAAATTCCTCGCAGACCTGGCGCAGTATCTTTGGAGGCATGGCCCTGTGGAGCTTCAAATGGCAGATATACTCTTTTCCAGAAAGGCGGAGGGCAGGTACGGCAAGGGTTGCTTTTCCAAGCAGGGCAGGTAAAAGCCCCGTAACCTTGGGGTCAAGTGAGCCTGCATGCCCGGCTGTATCTACACCAAGGATGGCTTTTATCCAGGCTGCAACCTCATGGCTTGTAGGTCCTATGGGCTTGTCAATATTCACCACACCTTTTTCGATATGTTCAAGAATAGGGCGCTTTTCCGGAGGACAGCCATAGGATGGATTTGTCCAGGCGCCGGCCTTCCGGACAAGGGTTCTTTCAACTTCTGATGGCAGTTTGCCGGCGGATGACATCTTTTCTCAAAACTCCTGGGTTATGATTGTGGATTCAATTTGCTGTCGCCTGGTGGAAATATGTAAGATATGGAGCCCCGGGTCTCAAATTCCCGTGCATCATACCTAAAGTGCCTGTATCAAAATACCCGTACCCGAAATATTTCCGGAGACGAATTCGGGAACATATTGAGCAGGCATCAGCAAGAAGCATGGATTTCCTTGTAAATATCAAATAATATCAGGGTTTGGCAGATAAAACCCTGCGTTTGATCTGAAGACCTGCTTAAATAAGTGTTCAGATTAACTTGCGGGCTGGTGAAAAATCACTCAGGCCCGACGATAGCGTCAATTGCAACCCTGAGAATATCAAGGGTCTGGTACTGGTTCCATTTTTCAGAATCAATAACAATGTCGTAGATTGATAGGTCTTTAATATCAATCCCGTAATAGTTTTTGTACCTGAGGGCTTCGGATTTCTCCCTTTCAGACGTTTTATCCAGTTCTTCGTCAAAGGAGATTGCTTTCTCGCGCCTCTGGATACGCCTTACCCTTGTCAATAGAGGGGCTTTTATCCAGACTTTAAGCACATTGGATCTCCCTTCAGCCATATGGCCTGCAAGCCTGCTTTCGAGAATGATATTCTCCCGGCTTTGAATGATAGACTTCTGGTTTTTGTCAAGGTCAAGGTCAATGGAAGGGTCTTTTTCAGCCAGGGCTCCGAATTCAGCCAGGCTCAGTCCTCTTTCCTTTGCCATCTTTCTGAAGATTTCCCCCGAAGAAACCAATTCAAGGTCATAGAATTCAGAAAGGAGCCTTGAGATGGTGGTTGTCCCGCTTCCGGGAAGCCCGCTCACTGTGATCTGCATTCAGACACCACCAATGTCAAGCGCCTTCCTGATAAGCTGGCTGACTCCCAGGGAGGAGATAAAGTACCAGTAGATCCAGTACTGAAAAGGACCAAAAGCTGTCGAAGTGAGCAGTTCTTCGCCCCAGAAAGGAAAGACCATTGTAGCAGCTCCGTGCCCGCTAACGTAATAATAAGCCCACATGAAGAGAGGCAAGGAAATAATACTGATATAAGCCATGGGCTTAAACTGCTGCTTGGACATCTTCATCTGGTCATCCATCATTTCTTTGCGCTGGTCTTCAAGCTTTTTCAGCATATAGGTATTCTGGGAAAGCTGTGCCTCTCGGAACTCTTTCTGGAAAACCTTCATGCGCTCCTGCGTATTTCTCATAAGATCCCAGTCGATGGTATACTTCTGGATAAGGGATGAATAGATGGCAGTGATAGCAGCCATTACTAAAAGGATTAGATGGAAATTTTCCTGCCCGACCAGAGCAAGTACAGGATCCATTAAGATTCCTACTATTCCTCCTAAAGCCTGCCTGAATTCCTGTCCAAGGAGCATTATACCGAACATGAGGGAAAAACCGAAAGCCAGCAGGAATCTGTCAATTTGCTTTTTTAAATTCTCTGTAACCAAGTTGTCCTCACCATTAAGGTTCAATAAATCTAATTTGATTGTTGCAAATGAGAGAATGATATTGGATAAGCTTGATTGAACAAAATCCTGAAAATGAATTTAGTTACAATAAGCTTGAAGTGATAATAAATTAATCATAAACCAGTCAATGAATCAGCTCAACTGCAGGAGCTATTCCAAGACTGAAGATAGGTTTTCTGGTAAATTAGTTCGATGTATATATAAGTTTATAGTATTCGGAAGTGTGTGCCAAGCCTTAAGTAAAAATATCTAATTGACTTTCTTCAGATCTCCACTCAAAAGTAGTATTTTTCACAATATTCCCCATCAACCTTATTATCCTCTCCTTAACTTCATTCATCCTGGCAATTTGAGTTATTACTTTAGAATCAATTTCTACTTTTACTTCTGTAATCCCCCTCATTTGGAGAAAGCGATTCTATAATCTGATCAAGATTCTTACCTGAAGTTAATCCTGTTAGAATTGCTCTTCCATTTTTTTTCCAAAAATGTCAGTCAGCACATCACCCAGATGTAACATTTCGGACGAAAGAATAGCATGAGCTCCATTTTTAATATCTGTTCTTTTTCTTACAGGAGTTAGCCTTAACCTGACGCTGATCTGTATCCCCTATGCATTTTTGGAAAAACCTTTGTTGGTTGAACAATTTTATTCAATGCAAGTTGTGCAATTACTTCCGAATCAATTTTATCTGTTTTTTATGTGAAAATGCCTTCATATCTCCGGCAAAACGCTGTTGCTCTTTTTCACCAGATCTATTGAGGATAGTAGCAATAACAAAACGTTTGCGAATGTCTAAACCACAGGATTTGTTTATTTCCCCTTCCAATTTACATTACTCAATCACTTCCAGGATAGTAGAATTTCCTCAAAGGCAATTTGGCATCCGTGATCAAAGTCACACCTGAGCATTCGATGGCAATTCAAATCTTAGTTTTTTGACGTTTTTTTAGATCCAAAATAAAAACAAACTTCCACTCCAGGGTAATGATGGATATAATATATATATAAACAAAAAAGTTAGGAAAAATGACTTTCATTCTTTGTCATGTTATACAAAGAATTTCATCTGCGTTTTCTAAAAAAGCGGAAAAGGAAAAAGCCTGAAATCTACTAAAATATACTAAATATGCTGAAAAAATCTGTGCTGAAAAACAGGATCTTATTCTGAGCTTATGAATTCATTGCTGTGAAGGGACAGAAGGATAGAGGATTGGAGTATTCCACGGTTGTATAAAAGCATTGAATCCTCATTTACCTTCATCCTGTACCACTTAGCATACAATCACAGCACCAGTCAATAATTAAATATTTTGTGTAGCTGCAAATCCATTTCCTGAAAACGAGAACGTCTGCCCGGGAAGGTCAATTCCCAGTGCTTCTTTCAGGACTTCCTCAATGGTCTCTACAGGAACGAATTTAAGTTCGTTTCTGACATCTTCGGGCACATCTTCAAGGTCCCTTTCGTTTTCCTTTGGCAGGATTACTTTCTTTATGCCGGCCCTGTGGGCTGCAAGAACCTTCTCTTTTATGCCGCCTACAGGCATTACTGCACCACTTAGTGTGATTTCTCCTGTCATGGCAAGTTTTGGGTCAACAGCTTTTCCGCTTATCAGGGATGTAAGGGCAGTAAAGAGGGTTATGCCTGCTGATGGGCCGTCTTTTGGGGTTGCACCTGAAGGCACATGGATATGGACATCACTTGCAGTAAAGTTAAAACTGTTTGCAGTGTTTACAAGCCTGGACCTGACAAGGCTCAGGGAAATCTGTGCGGACTCCTTCATCACGTCCCCGAGCTGGCCCGTAAGCGTAAGCTTTCCGGTTCCGGGCATGAAGGTGCCTTCTATGAAGAGGATATCCCCTCCGACAGGTGTCCAGGCAAGGCCAGTTGCCACGCCGGGTATGTTCTCTTTTCTGGCTTCTTCCTGCCGTATCAGCTCTTTTCCTAGGACCTCTTTAAGCATATCTGGCTTTAGCACATAGGGGAGCTCGGCGGTCCCTGAGACGATCTTTTCGGACACGAACCTTGCAGTCTTTGCAAGCTGCTTTTTAAGCTGCCTGACTCCTGCTTCCCGGGTGTATTTATCGATAATAAGTTTCAGGGCTTCGTCTTCAATTTTGAGTTTATCCGCATCAAGGCCGTGCTCTTCCAGTGTATTTGGGATCAGGTGGTCTTTTGCAATTGCAAACTTCTCGTTTTTGGTGTAGCCCGAGACCTCGATAGTCTCCATCCTGTCAAGGAGAGGCCAGGGGATATTTGCCAGGGAGTTGGCAGTGGCAATGAAAAAGACATCTGACAGGTCATATGGGACTTCCAGATAGTGGTCTGAGAAGGTGTTATTCTGTTCAGGGTCAAGGACTTCAAGAAGGGCGCTTGTCGGGTCTCCTGAGTAGGAAGATGAAAGCTTGTCAATTTCGTCGAGTATAAAGACCGGGTTTTTAGTGCCTGCTTTTCTTATGCCCTGAATAATTCTTCCGGGAAGAGCCCCTATGTATGTCCGCCTGTGGCCTCTGATCTCTGCTTCGTCTTTAACACCTCCAAGGCTGACCCTGAGATACTGCCTGCCAAGGGCATCTGCAACACTCTTTCCAAGGCTGGTTTTACCGGTCCCTGGAGGGCCTGTAAGGAGAAGAATTGAGCCCTGCTTTTCGTGTTTCAGTTTCATTACCGCAAGGTGCTGGATTATCCTTTCCTTGACCTTTTCAAGCCCGTTATGCTTGCTCTCAAGTACACGGCGGGCTTCGGCAATATCAATGCTCTTCTTTTCTTCCGTTACCCAGGGGAGGTCAAGCAGGAGGTCCAGATAGTTTCTTATGATAGGGCTCTCAGGGTTATGGTTGCCACCGGTTTCGAGTTTTTTTAGCTCTGATAGTGCCTTCTTTTTCGCTTCTTCAGGCATCTTTGAGCTTTCAATTTTCTCCCGGTATTTTTCCTCATCCGAAGCTTCACTGTCGCCTCCTTTAAGCTCTTCCTGAATTATCTTCAGTTGCTCACGCAGCATGGCTTCACGGTTAGACTTGCTTATCTTATCACTAATTTTTTTTGCCATTTCCATCTGGAAATTGATGTTTTCTTTCTGCTTCATCAGGATATCAAAAAATGCAAAATACCTTTTGCGAACAGAAACTGTTTCCAGAAGGTCCTGTTTTTCTGCAAGTTTTATAGGCATGTATGGCATGACATATCCAATGAGCTGGTCAATTGAATCCATCTTTTCAATTGGCCGCATAAACTGCTCAGAACCCTGGAAGCGGCCGCTTATCTCCTGGATAGCTTTTTTTATGTTTTCCATAATTTCTGCCTCGATATCTTTATCGAGGTCAGGAAGGTCCGGGACAGGCTCGTATGAGGCATAGAACAGCCCATCCTTACGCTTAAGGGATAGAGCCTTTACCCTCTGGGCAGACTTGGCAAAAACCATGTATCCATTATCAGCAGGCTGGATATATGCAATTTTAAGGAGGCTTCCTGTTTTATACAGATCGTCTTCTGATAGGTCTGAGGGTCTTGTGCCGCTTTTTACTGTCAGCCCCAGGGCGTGCACGGATTCGGAAGTTTTCATGTCATTTAACAGTATTTCTCCGGTGACTTTGTCAGCCAGGAATTTTGCCCGGCCTTTTGGGTAGACCACTACCTCAAAGAGCGGCATTACAATGCTCTCTATGTTATCATCGGTTTGTTCTGTATGCATTTTCAATCGTCTCATTTTTTCAAATCTTGTTCTTTCAGTCTTTTTGCTCAGTCTTTTTGCTCAGTCTGATTACTTAGTTTGAGTTAACCTAACTTTTTCGTCGGCCAAAAAAAATTACCATATTTTTTCAAGGAGGTCGATGAGCGTGTCTATTTCTTTTTCGTCCAGTGAACCTGCCATTTTTTCAATAACCTTCAATAAAGCGTTTTCTTCGGAACGAGCTATCTTCCGACCTTTTTCAGTCAGGCGGATGTAATAGATTCTCCCGTCATCCGGGGACTTTTCTTTGTACACACAGTCCATTTTCACGAATTTGTTTACCATCTCTGTGATGGTTGGCTTTGAGTTTCTGGTGATCCTGGCAAGCCTGCTGAACGTTAGTTCGCCATGTTCATCAATAACCCTCAGATATCCTATCTGCTTTACAGTGATATCCGAAAACCCGCATTCAGAGAGGATCTCACAGGAGCATTCGCTTTTGCTTTTGATCAGTTTTTCAAAGACTATGAACAAATGCTCTTTTTTCTCCGTCATAATCGATCAGTATAATTAGTTAGGATTTCCCTAATTAAATATTTTATGGTTCTGCCAAGTTTAGCCGGAATTTAAAATTCAAAGAAATTCAAAAGATTTAACTACCTAACGCCTTTATTTATTTCAAGTAAGATTAGCCAGATGGTTGGTGGATAAAGTGGCCCGTATATTTGTATCTTCTACGTTTAATGATCTTGAAGAGTGCCGTGAAAAGGTCAGAAGTGTTCTGAGAAAAATGGGCCATGAAGATATAGCTATGGAGTATTTTGTTGCAGAAGATAAAAGGCCGCTTGATAAGTGTCTCGAAGCAGTTGCTTCTTCAGATCTTTATGTGGGTATTTTTGCATGGAGATATGGTTATAGGCCTCCAGGATATGATAAATCTATAACAGAACTCGAGTACAGAAAAGCAGTAGAATGTGGGAAAAAATGTTTGATATTTCTTCTCGATGAGAATGCAGCATGGCCTCGGAAACTAATGGATAAGGGTGATGATGCCTCGAAAATTGAAGAGCTAAGGGATGAGTTGTCTACTAATTATGTCGTTAGTTTTTTTGAGTCTAGCGAAAATCTTGCTAGTTTAGTAGGAGCTGCTGTCAATAATTGGGAAACCACAAATCGAATATCAATTCCGGAAGAAAAGATGATTGCTGAGCTTGATCTAAAACAGTACAAAGAAGCTATTTCCACAAGATACCGTAATATTGATCTAGATGCTCTCACACCATTTACAAGAGAAGATTATCTAAAAATCAAGCTCAGCAGCGTGTTTGTCGAGCAGAATGTACGAGAAAATCCTCCACCGGTTGAACTTCCAAAAGAGATATGGAAGAAATTGCATGAAGAATGGGACCCTGAAAAAGAATGTCTTCCTGAGGGTCTGACTGCGGAGGATATTAAACACGCTAAAGAGTCCTATTATTCTAAGGAAGAAAAATCCGTACTTGATGTCATAAGCGATGAAAGAAACAAGTATATTGTAATTCTTGGGGATCCTGGTTCTGGCAAGTCTACACTTACAAAATATATTATTTTATCAGTTTTACAACTCAATATTGATGAGAAACTTTCAAGGCTTTTTAATTCTCACCTTCCACATAGAGTTGAACTCAGGGAATTTGCAGGTTTATGTGCGAAAAAAGATTGCAAGACTTTTCTTGATTACTTCCAGCACCTTGAAGAAACCGAAGGTTACAGTTTAACAAAAGAAGAAGTTGATAACTACCTTAGAGAAGACGGAAAAGCAATAGTAATTTTTGATGGACTTGACGAGATTTTTGATCCAAAAGAATGGAAACGAATAAATCACATGATCGTAGGATTTACGCTTGACTACCCAAAAGTCAGAGTAATTGTAACTTCAAGGATTGTAGGATACAAACGCAAAATCCTAGACGATGCTGGTTTTATCCATTTTACACTTCAGGATTTCGAAGAAGAACAGATAGAAACTTTCCTTGATAGATGGTATCCTTTAGTTGTTGATGAAAAGGAAATTGAAAATAGAAAGTTAAGAATTATAAGCGCTCTTAAAAATTCCTCTTCAATAAGGCAGCTTGCCGGAAACCCTCTACTGTTGACAATTCTAGCGATAATAGGCAAGCATCAGGAACTCCCTAGAGAAAGATGGAAGCTTTACGATCATGCCGCCAGCGTCCTTGTAGAAAAATGGGAGGTTAACAAACACCTGAAAAGAAGTTCTGTAGATATGGATTTTATTGGGGAAGATGACAAAAAAGAACTTCTTATGAAAATAGCTTATAAAATGCAGTCGGGTCCTGAGGGACTCGCCGGTAATTTCATTCACAGGGAAGCTCTTCAGAAAGAAATTGAGGATTACCTCCAGAGTCGTTATCAAAAAAACACAGCTGATGCAAAATTGATAGCGATATCAATTATCGATCAGTTAAGAGAAGTAAATTTCATTCTCTGTCTTTACGGAGCAGATTTTTATGGATTTGTCCACCGCACTTTCCTTGAGTACTTCTGTGCAATGGATATTGTTCAAAAATTTGACAATCGAGAGCTTGATTTGGAAGAACTCAAATCAGATTATTTTGAAAAATACTGGGAAGATTCCACATGGCATGAGGTTCTGAGTCTTGTATGTGGTATGAAAGAGAGATTTGCCGGTGAGATTATCGAATGTCTGATGCAGGCATATAATCCTCAATGTTTTGGCAACAGACCTCCCTTGAATATCTCTTTAGCAATCAAATGTTTAGGTGAAATACGGCATCCGAATGCAATTGGAGAAACTGCAAAGGAACTCCTTGAAAGAGTACTCAAATTATTTGAAATGGTACGCTGGACACAGGATATCAATCAATTCCTTGCTGAGGAAATAGTTCCAGCTGCAAAGCTAGTAGGTGAAAGATGGCCACATCGAGAGATTATTATTGATAAGTTTTCTCGAAGTCAGGTTTATATGAAATATTACTCCTATTTTTCATCTCCAGATATCGATTTAAATCTTAACAATACATGGGCAGAATTTATAACAGTACTGGATTCTAAATCCGAAAAATTATATGATGAAGCATTGATAAAAATAGATAAGAACGATTATTCTAGTCTTTTAGGTGTTTTAATATTAGGAAAATATAAGCCAAAAGACAAAGACTTATTCTCTCGCTTTTTAAATCTCATAGTTAAAAGTAGATATTATTTTGTAAGGCAGTCTGCAGTTCAGGAACTTGCCCGTGGTTGGCATGAAGATACTGAAACACTCAATATTATAAAACAGAGGGCAACAAATGATGAAGATAATGATGTCCGAAGTACTTCAATTCGGGAACTTGCTCAAGGTTGGCATGACGATCCCGAAGCGCTCGTTATTACAAAACAGAGGGCCACAAATGATGAAAGTAGGAATGTCCGGGGTACTGCAGTTCTGGAACTTGCTCGAGGTTGGCATGACGATACTGAAACGCTCAATATTATAAAAGAGAGGGCCACAAATGATGAAGATAGTACTGTCCGGAGAACTGCAGTTCAGGAACTTGCGCGTGGTTGGCCTGAAGATCCTGATACGCTCAATATTATAAAGAGGGCCACAAATGATGAAGAAAGGTTTGTCCGGAGTACTGCAGTTCTGGAACTTGCTCGTGGTTGGCCTGAAGATCCTGAAACACTCAATATTATAAAACATGTGGCTACAAATGATGAAGATAGTATTGTCCGGAGTACTGCAGTTAAGGAACTTGCGCGTGGTTGGCATGATGAACCTGATACACTCAATATTATAAAACAGAGGGCAACAAATGATAAAAATAGTAATGTCCGAAGTACTTCAATTCGGGAACTTGCACGTGGTTGGCATGAAGATACTGAAACACTCAAATTTATAAAACAGAGGGCAACAAATGATAAAAATAGTAATGTCCGAAGTACTGCAGTTCAAGAACTTGCACGTGGTTGGCATGAAGATACTGATACACTCAATATTATAAAACAGAGGGCCACAAATGATGAAGATAGCGATGTCCGGAGAACTGCAGTTCAGGAACTTGCACGTGGTTGGCATGACGATACTGAAACGCTCAATATTATAAAACAGAGGGCCACAAATGATAAAAATAGTCATGTTCGAAGTACTGCAGTTCAAGAACTTGCACGTGGTTGGCATGACGATACTGAAACACTCAATATTATAAAACAGAGGGCCACAAATGATAATAATAGTTATGTCCGAATTACTGCAGTTGAGGAACTTGCGCGTGGTTGGCCTGACGATACTGAAACACTCAATATTATAAAGAGGGCCACAAATGATGAAAATAGTTATGTCCGGAGAACTGCAGTTGAGGAACTTGCCCGTGGCTGGCCTGAAGATCCTGAAACACTCAAATTTATAAAACAGAGGGCCACAAATGATGAAA
>JASGVX010000063.1 GCA_030054735.1 Methanobacteriota archaeon
AAAGTGGGGACTACATGGAAAATGTCCTTCCCTGGAATCAAATACTTGCTTTTCAAAATTTTAAAAAATTTAGAGGATATCTTGGGAATCTTTTTGAATTAAACCCTTCGATTGATTCATATTTCAAAAACCTTCAAGTTTCAATGGGATATATGCCTCAACTTGAAGGGAGGGAATGGGCTAAAACATTTGTATCGATAAGCAATATTGCTACATTACTTACGGCACTTACGGCTTTTAAAGTTGGAAGACATGACCTGATAAGAGCACCTGGAGCTTTTAGAAAGTTGAATATCTGAGTGAGTAAAAGTAATTTTTTTAAAAAAAAGAGAGTTTAATGCGTTTAATTTAATTTTAAAGCATTAATAGTCAAATTGGCAAAGGCTCAATTACGAAAAATCCACTTAGAGCCCGTTATCATCCGCAAACTTGATAAGGGCTTCCCCAAGCATCCGGACATGAGCCGGGTTAAGATTGAAGCGGGACTTCTTCATACCCCCTCGTTCTTTTGCCAACTCTACGTATTCTTTTTCATAACGTTCGCTGTGCGCAACAGAGATGGTCATGTACCAACCACCACCCATCTTAATTTCCAGATAACCGTCTCCACTGCTGACTCCTTCATTCTCCTCTACTGGCCCTTCAATGCTTTTCTCAGTAACCTTTCTTGTTGCCATGCTCTAACCTCATGAATTCTGTATTTGTGCTAAAATCCGATAATTCGAATATAAATCTGTTAAACTTGCTTATGCCTCTAGTGGTATAATAAGAGACTCAATACTTTATATACCAGAGGCATAAGGGAGAGCATAAAGCCTCCTGTTCGCTCATGAATCATCATTCTTAGCCTTTTAACCCTCGGGTCATCACTTCCAGAGGGACCGATCCTGCGTGTATTGCAGTTGCTGCCAGGGCGCCCTTTATACCAAGACTGTCAAGAGCAAAGAGGTCCTCCATACCCCGGACTCCTCCTGCAAGCAAAACGTTGTGTACTGAGCTCTCAGACAGTTTATGCAGAAAATCGTGGTCAAACCCGGAAGCTGTACCGACCCTGTCAAGATCGAGGAAAATCAGGTCTTTTAGGGGAAGCCCGTTAAGAAGTTTTACGATTTCAAATGGGTCTTCAGGGATCTCTGGGTCCTGTTTTAGAATTTTTCCATGTTTCACATCAATACTGATACTTATGCGCCCCGGATTTCTTGTGGCTGATTCCTTGATTACTGCAAGCGTGCCGGTCTCCGTGCCTATAACTGCAGTCCCTGCAATAGAAAGGGCTTTGTCTACGTCTTTTAGAGAGGATGCTCCAAAATCAAGCATTGTATCCACCTTTAAACTTAGCTCCCGGATAAGCTCCACATTAATGTCGAGAGGACCTTTGCCCTGCAGGGCATTAAGGTCGGCAATGTAAACTTCTCCAGGGTGTAAAAATTCAACTATTTCCAGAGGATTTGAGGTCTTGCATACGGAGCTTGAATCCGAAACAGGGCGGTAATTTTCCCTTATCCCGCCTTTTGCAAGAACCACGCTACGATTGAATATATCCATTACAAAGACCAGTCGGAACATACTTATTTGATAGTTGCATCATCCTATAAAAAAATATAAAATAAACATTATTGTATAATAATGAAGAGTATATTTTAAGAGTATATTATAAAAGTATAATTACAAGAGTATAATTATAAGAGTATAATTATAAGAGTATAATCATAAGAGTATAATTATAAGAGTATAATCATAAGAGTATAATTATAAGAGTATAATTATAAGAGTATAATTATAAGAGTATAATTATAAGAGTATAATTACAAGAGTATAATTACAAGAGTATAATTATACAAATATATTATAAAAGTATAATTATAAATATATATTATAATACTTCGTTTGACTAGAGGCTTTCTATGAAACTGCTTGTGAGTCCAATAAATAGAGAGGAGGCGATCATCGCTTCTGAAGGTGGCGCAGACATTGTGGATGTCAAAAACCCTAAGGAAGGTTCCCTTGGAGCCAACTTCCCCTGGGTAATCAGAGAGGTTAAAGCGGTTGTGAACGGCAGGCAGCCGATAAGCGCAACAATTGGAGATTTAAATTATAAACCCGGAACTGCCGCCCTTGCAGCCCTTGGAGCAGCAGTTGCAGGAGCAGATTATATAAAAGTAGGTCTTTTCGATATCCAGACCGAAACACAGGCCTTTGAGATGCTTACAAAGATTACAAGGGCCGTAAAAGACTATGACCCGTCAAAAAAGGTTGTTGCCTCAGGTTATTCGGACTATAAACGCATTAATTCGATTTCTCCTTTTTTACTTCCCGCAGTTGCCGCAGAAGCAGGGGTAGATGTAGTCATGGTAGATACAGGCATCAAGGATGGAAAATCTACTTTTGAATTCATGAATGAAAAGGAGCTAAAAGAATTTACCGATCTTGCTCACAAACATGGACTTGAGAATGCAATTGCCGGTTCCCTGAAATTCGAGGACCTCCCTGTACTGGAAAAGATAGGCCCAGATATAATTGGCGTCCGGGGTATGGTCTGTGGTGGAGACCGAAAAGCTGCGATCAGGCAGGAGCTTGTAGAAAAACTCGTAGCTGAGTGCCAGACCTGAAAAACTGCGAACCAGTAGATAATACAAAATATAGCTAATCTGTTCTGGTCTGCCTTTCAGGCATCTCAGCCAAAAAATAATTATACTTTACATACTTTTCTAATTTAATGTTTATTTTTGGGCATATAGGTATAACTCTGGGGATTTTCTATTTACTGAGCCGTATATTTCCGGAAAAGGATATTCCGTTAGACTTAAAATTGATTGCTTTTGGAGCACTCCTTCCAGACATTATTGACAAACCCCTTGGCAGGATAATACTTGCTGAAACCATAGGAAGCGGGAGGATTTTTGCTCATACCCTTATCTTCGCAATCCTGCTGGGACTGGCTGCATATTACATCTTCCACAAAAAAGGCTGGAAGGCTCCCCTTATTGTTGCAGGCGCTTCATTCTGTCACGTTATTGAGGACCAGATGTGGAACTCACCAGAAACCTTTCTCTGGCCTCTTTTCGGATGGGAATTCCCAAGAGACACGCTTTCCGGTGGTTTCATCAAGTACTTCATGCAGATTCTGAACAATTCGTTCAATCCGGCCCATACAGGCGTATTTATTTCGGAAATAATCGGATTAGGGATAATTCTCCTGTTTGCTTGCAGCCGTATCAGGTCAAAAATGAAGGAAAATCACAGAACCGCCTCCTGATCAAAAATACTTCCCCCGGCCCCGAAATCCTTGTTTCACAATTCATAGACAAATTAGTGCTCCAGCCAGTTTGACTGACTGGCCAAAAGAATAAAATAAAGTTAAAAAATATTCAAAAAGAATTAAAATTCTCCTTATGAATCTTAATACAGGGCTCCGGATAATTTTTATCTACCTGGTTATTTTCTTCTTTTCCTCATTTTTAGGGATTCACTGTGAACTAATAAATTAGTCCTTTTAAGCTCAGATCACATTAAAACTAATAAATTAATCCTCTCGAGCTCAGCTTACTGTTTAACCATAAATTAGTCCTCCTTAGCGAGCAAAGCGAGTGAAAAGAACATCGTGCTCCCGAGACAGAACTCAGGTAATATAGATTTAGAAACTTCACCATAAATTAGTCCTCTTGAGCGAGCGAAGCGAGTGAAAAGAACATCGTGCTCCAGAGACAGAAATCGGGTAATATAGATTTAAAAACTTCACCAAAAATTAGTCCTCCTGAGCGAGCGAAGCGAGTGAAAAGAACATCGTGCTCCAGAAACAGAAATCGGGTAATATAGATTTAGAAACTCCACCAAAAATTAGTCCTCTTGAGCGAGCGGAGTGAGCGAAAAGGACATCGTGCTCCCGAAGCGAAACTCGGGTAGCGAAACTCGGGCGGTGCAACTCTACGTACTCGGCAGACACGGCGGAGAGAGAATTATTATACCAAAAGAGAGAAGAGAAAGAAAATGACCTCTTATATAGCAGACTCAGCAGTCTTTATAATGGGAAATTGCAGCGTGGACAGTTCGCTGCTTATTACCGTCCCTTCGGTTGTGGACGAGTTAAAAAGCAGGGATTCCATTCTCCGTTTTGACCTTGCAAAAGAGGGAGGACTCAGGGTGGAATGGCCGGAACCAGAAATGTTAAAAGAGGTTCGGAAAAAAGCTGAACAGACCCGGGACTCAGAGGAACTTTCAAAAACAGACCTGGAAGTTCTTGCAAAAGCCCTTGAGCACAGGGAAACGGCTGTCCTGCTCACGGACGATTATGCAGTCCAGAATGTCGCCGTGCAGCTCGGGATTCAGGTCAAACCGATTGCCCAGAAAAAAATAAAGGATATTCTAGTCTGGCAAAAACAATGTATTGGCTGTAAAAAAACCTTTGAAAATGGGGATGAATGCCCTATTTGCGGTTCACCCCTGAAAAAAAAGAGAAAAAAAAGAATTGTAGACAAAAGTTATCAGGAAAGATGAAGAAAAGGATATAACGCTTGACAATCTAATAATGTCTTCAACTGAGAAAAGATGCACATTAATTAATATTTTTCAGGCAGTAATTTCCAGGCAGTATTCATTAGAAGATCTGCATAATCGGCCGGAAAATACTGCCAGATAAAAAATTCAGGTGGGAATGGAGGTATGAGGAATATAGAAGATCTCATTCAGAAAGCTGCTGAACTGCAGAATAACGGGCTTGGAATCGGCCAGATAGCCGATGAGCTTAATGTATCGAGAGAAACAGTTACATGGCTTTTAACCCGTTCGAAAAAAGAAGTCACAGCCCCCGCTCCAAAAGACATATCTGTAAACTGGAGCAGTATAGGAAAGAGCGCTACAAGGCTTCATTACATTTCGCTTGCACTCTGCGACATGGTACTTGAAACGCTGGAAAAGACAAACACCGAGGTGGACGTGGTAGTTGGCGTTGCAGCTAGCGGTATTCCCCTGGCGAGCATGATGGCAAATGAGCTTGGAGCAGACTTTGCCCTTTACCATTCCCGTAAAGGACATGACGTAGTCCAGCCCGGCCAGAAAGGTACCATCAGCAGGAACTTCGGAAGCGTTGCAGGCAAAAACTGTGTAATCGTTGACGATGTAATTACCACAGGTTCAACCACTATAGAAGTAATTGAGCAGCTTCGCGAAATGGACGCAAAGCCCAGAGTAGTGGTGGTTCTTGTGGACAAAATAGGCGCAGATGCAATCGCCAATGTTCCTATCCAGTCCCTGGTAAAAATAGTTCGTGTGGACTGAAAATAGCTAAAGATAGAAGAGAAGTAAATATCTTTTTACATGGAACGCCTTTCAAAATGAAGGGTTTTCCAACTTACTTTTTGTTACACTTACTATGCTTCTTAATTTCTTTTTTCGTTTTTTCTACCTGCTTCAGGTATTTTTAAATATCAGATCTCGTGAAAAATAAAGTCTCAATCCATAATCTTTACACTGATCAGGGTTCTTTGTCTCCTTAAAGAATAGTTGAAATATGACTTCAAGTTTTCACTTTGCTAATGGCTCTATAATTGCACTTCCCAATATCATTAATGATAATATGGGGTATAAGTGTTTGAAATTAAATTTTCATCATCTCTAAGCATTTTCATAATCATTGATTATTTTCCTTGAATGTTCTGCCCTCACATTAATTTTCATATTCAACTGATCTCCATCCCGGTGGAAACAACTTAAATACTAATATACAAATCCCTATAATGTAAAAACTAGAGACTGATATCATGGACCGGGAAATAAGGATACTCCACACATCAGACACGCACCTTGGATACCGGCAGTACCACAGCGAGGTAAGGAGGCAAGACTTTTTTAAGGCTTTTGAAACTGTCATAAAAGATGCGGTTGACATGCAGGTTGATGCTGTAGTGCATGCGGGAGACCTTTTTGATTCAAGAAACCCGACCCTTGAAGACCTCCTTGAGACTATAAACATACTGTCCCGGTTGAAGATTGCAAAAATACCATTTTTTGGAATTGTCGGGAACCACGAGAGCAAGCAGAATACCCAGTGGCTTGACCTCTTTGAAGAAATGGGGCTTGCGATAAGGCTCGGGAAAAAACCGCAGATGATAGGGGATCTGGCAATCTATGGAATTGACAGCGTCCCCAAGTCGAAAATTCCTCTTTACGATTACTCAGGTTTTGAAGTTCCGGAATCACTGCCGGAAAATTGCAGGAAACTGCTTGTAATGCACCAGATAGTACCGCCTTTCCCCTATCCGGATTGGGACTGTGCAGAGGTGCTTGAAAACCTGCCTTTTAAGGTTGATGCAATTCTCCTCGGAGACTACCACGAGTATGAAAAAATAAAAGTAGGAGAGACCTGGGCCACATACTCGGGCAGTACCGAACGCAACAGTGCATCAGAAAAAGATCCCCGTTCTTACAACATTATCACTCTTTCCGGAGATGGGCTGGAAATCAGCAGAAGGACAATCCCTACCCGCAACTTCCTGTTTCTTAAGGCAAAACTTGTCGGAGGAGAAAATCCATATGAGCAGATTTTTTCTGCCGTTTCCGAATATCTCGAAGAGATTCCGGAATCTGTGGTATTTCTTGAAATCTCGGGAGATTCAGGCTCGGTTCTCTCTTTCAGTGAAATCGAAGAATACCTGATGAGTAAAGGGGCAGTCATTTCAAGGGTCAAAGACGAGAGGGCAAAAGAGGGTCTCCCAAAGGAAGTTGTTAAAGTAGCATTTTCTGACCCTGAAAAGGCTGTTGCTGAAGAGGTCCGCAGGATAAGCTTAAACGAAGGCGGGCTGATAATCGATGAGGTTATCCGGAACCCGGATCTGCCAAGGTCAAGGGTGGATGAAGAAACAGAGAACAGGCTTCTGGGGTTGATTGAAGCAATAGATTTCAAAGACCCGGATTTCATGATTAAAATCCCTGTCAGCTCTGTTATATCTCCTGGCACTGCCAGTTCTGCCACAGTTGAAGAGCCTGAAAAAATCATGTCGGCAGGTGCGGCTGAACAGTTTGAAACTCCCGAACCTGCTGGGGAGACGGGGTTTGCGGCGGCAGTTGCCGGAAAATCTGATACCCTGATAGCCCCTGTGAGAATTCAAAGGTCTGAATCTCTTAATGAGCCTCTTGATAAGATTTTTGAAGCCTCTGACTCTATTCTTGAATCCCCTGGTCCGATTCCTCTCGAATCCCCTGGTCCAATTTCTGAAATTTCCGGAACTCCTGAAGAAGTCCAGCCCGGAAATAGTGGAGAAATCCAGCCTGAAGAAGATGGAGAAAGAGCTGCACCGGGTAAAGATGCCGGAAATAAAACAGAAGCGCTAGCTGGGAAGATTTTTGGGTTTGGGGTAGAAGCCAGTCCAGAAACAGGGTCTGGTGGCAAAAACGAAAATCTTCCAGATGAAAAACTTCCGGATGAAAAAACTGCGGATGAAAAAACTGCGGATGAAAAACTCACTGACGAGAAATCTGCTCTGGCTCCGGATAAAGCCTCAAAACCGGTAAAGCAGAGTCAGAAAAAAAGAAAAGAAAAACCTGCCGTTCCCAGACAGTATAACCTTGGTGATTACCTGTGAAGCTGAAAAACCTCTACATAGAAAATATCCGGAGCTATAAAAAGCTGGACTTCACTTTTGAAGACGGAGTGACTGTAATTTCCGGGGTAAACGGCAGCGGAAAATCAAGCCTGCTCGAAGCCTGCTTTATGGGGCTTTTCGGGAGTAAGATCCTTTCAAAGGACTTTGTGCTTGCTGATATGATTTTCAAAGGAGCTGAGAGTGCAAAGATCAAGCTCGGCTTTGAACACATGGGGCATGAGTATCTCCTTGAACAGGCTTTCAGGTACTCTTCTAAAAGTGAAAGTGCTTCAAGCTCAAGGTGCGTACTCTTTGTTGATGGGGAAAACGTAGTTGACCAGGCGACCCGCAGCTATGAAGAGGTCTGTGCCCTCCTGAATATGGACGAAGAAGCATACAGGAACTGCGCGTATATCCGGCAGGGGGAAATCGACGTCCTTATCAATGCAAAGCCAAAAGACAGGCAGCGCATGATTGATGACCTTCTGCAGCTCGGAAAACTTGAGGAGTACCGCGAAAGGGCAGCTTATGCGAAAACGGCTGTCAGAAGGCTTGAAAGGGATACAAAAAACAGCTTCTCAGCTGTGAAAGCCGAAATCGAGGGAATTGAAAGCACCGGGCCTGTTGCAGCCGTTAATAGGCTCAGGAAAAAGGTTAAAGATGCTGACTCTTCCCTGGTTAGCCTTAATGATAAGAAAGAATTTGCGGCTGCACGCAAAGGAGAACTCGATATCAGGATTGCCGAGTACAGGGAACGCCTGCAAGAAATTGAAGCTTTGAAACAGGCTATCCATAAGTCTCAGGAGGATAAGGCCAGCTGCTTTAAAGAAAAGGAAACTTTTTCAGAAGAAGTCCAGGTTCAAAGGCGTGTTTTGCTTGAACTCGGGGACGAAAATGCCGGCTTGAGGGAAGAATGCGGTTTTGGGGACATTGAAATTGAGCCTCTCCTTTTGCGCCAGGAAAAAGAGGAATCTTTTTCAAGGGAAAAAGTGAATGCCGCATCAAAAGAACTTGCCCTGCTGCTGAAAGAAGAAGAAACCGGCGTAGAGGCATTCCATGAGCTTGAAAAAGAAAAGGCTGAAAATGAGCGTACTCTTGTTGAATGCAGAAGCAGTATAGGGGCTGCAAATAAGGAAATTGAAGGTTTCAGGGCAAATATAAAGCAGCTCGATGAGGAAAATAAAAGGGTGAGAGAAAAAGCAGGTTTTGGGGCTGCTGATGAAATCATTTCAGTCATAAAGGGACTTGAAGAAAGGGAAAGCCTTCTCAGAGACCGGAAAAATGAGGTCTCGACAAAACTTGGCCTGGCCCTCAAGGAAAAGGAAACGGGAGATGCTGGTCTCTGTGAGCTCGATACGGAAATCCAAAACTGCAGAGCCGCAGTCATGAAAGGAAGTACTGAGATTAAGGTGCTTGAACAGGAAGTCAGGGAAAACTCAAAAACAGTGCTGGATATTCAGGAGCAGAAATCCGGGGTTTTTGCGGAGTTGAAGGAGCTCGGCTTTGATGAGGACCAGCTCGAAAACCTGGAGGATTTCAACGATCTTTTACTGGAAAACAAAAACCGGCTGCACGGAAAAGAAAAGGAGCTTGAAGCTACTTTAAGGGAAATAGAAAACAGCCTCCGTAAAAACCGGGAGCTTCTTGCCAAAGGGAAGTGCCCTACCTGCGGGCAGGAGTTGAAAGGATCAGAAATCGCATGCACTGCAGAGGAATGCGAACAGAAAAAAGAAAACCTTTCATCTGAACTTGAGGACATAAAGACGCAAAACCTTGAACTTGAGAAAAAGCTAAACCTGCTCAAGGACGCAAAAAAACTGGAGAAGCAGGCATCTGATTATGATCTAAAAATCGAAAAGCTCGTTGATAAAGCAAAAGCTTCCGGAAAACTAATAGAGACTCACAGAGCCAGGATAGAGGAAGATTCCCTGAAGCTTGAAAACCTCAATAAGCGGAAACAGGAACTTGAAGCTTCAGGAGCCCAGTTACTTTCAGACATTAAAGCCATGCGGGACCAGGAAGATGAGGCAAAAAAAGCTCACAGTGAAAGTGAAAAGGCTCTCAGGGAGGCAAAAGTTTTTGAAAGAAAACTTGCCGAAAACGCCTCTGAAATAGAATCCCTGAACGGTAAAATCCGGACATCTATTGCGCTTATAGAAAATTACGGGCAGAGGCTTGAAGAGCTTAATGAGAAACTGAAGGCATTTTCAGAAAAGGAAACCCTGTCAAAAGAAAAACTCGAAGCTCTCGAACTTTCCCTTGAAGCTGTACGGAAAAAAGAAGAGGAGTCAAAAAAAGCCCATGCCGAAAGCGAAAGGCTTCTTGCGCAGGCAAAAAAGCTCCAGGCTAACCTGCTCCGCATGGAAATTCTCAGACATAAAATCTCCGAGCTTGAGACCGGCATCAAAAACCTTGGAGAAAAAATAGCTTTCTTTGACCGCGAGATTCTTGAACGCAGCGACAGGATAAGGCAGATGCAAGAGAAACTGGAAGGAAATAAGCTTGCAGAACTCCATCAGAAGCGCATCCAGTTTGAAGAAGCACAGGCAAATATTACAGAGAAAATCCGGGAAATAACTGCCGAAAAGGATACTTTTCTCAAAGAGATCGGTATGATAGAAAACAACTTAAAGCGTTTAAGCGACCTTAAAGAAGAACTTGGGATTCTTGAAAACAAAAGGCTATACCTTGAAGCCGTATATAATAACGCCGATGAGCTTGAAAATACTTATACGCGCGTCCGGGCTGATATGCGAGCAAGGAACATAGGAGCTCTTTCAGTCCTCTTAAATGAGATGTTTGGCTTCATGTACGCAAATAACGCTTATTCTCATATCGAACTTGACCCCGAATACAACCTGACGGTCTACAGAAAAGATGGGACTCCTCTTGAGCCCAAACTCCTTAGTGGAGGCGAGCGTGCAATCTTCAATCTTGTCCTGCGCTGTGCCATCTACAGGCTTCTTGCCCTCGGCTTTGGTGGAGATAAGCCAGAAGGGCTTCCTCCAATGATTTTGGACGAACCCACAGTTTTCCTTGACCGCGGGCATGTCAGGCAGCTTTTAAAACTCATAGACATGATGCGCAGTATAGGAGTAGGGCAAATAATAGTGGTCTCTCACGACGAGTCCCTGATTGATTCGGCAGACCATGTCTTCCGGGTAGAAAAAGACCCCCTTACTAATATGTCCTCAATTACACGGATTTAATAAAACTCTAGAAAGTCCTTCCTGTATAAGAAACTAAAGGGAGTGAAAAGAAGGATGCATTTAATTTCTTATATTGTTTTTTCTTCTTTTTTCTTTTTTTTTGCCAGTGAATCCCAGTACACAACATAGTTGAACAGTTCATCAGTCTGCTCTTTATATTCTCCAAAAAATCTGTGGTCTTTTATCAGATAACCTTCGTCCTCGGAATTTAGGTCTTCCAGGTAGCCGTACCAGTAAACTACCATACCTTCCCCGAAAATATCGGCATATTCCCGGAACTGTTTCTTTACGTAATGCTTATGTTCAAAATCGTCCCCGAAGAGGGCTTTGCTTTCAATCCATCTTACCATATGGTCCTCTATCGGAATCGGGTCTGAAAGGACAAAGTCCGGTGTTTTGCCGTCTCCCTGAGACCTTAATTCGGCTTCAGTTCGGTAAGTAATTCTCCTGTCGTCAAGCCATTTGCGGATGATCTCTTCTCCCATTTCTCCTTTTTTGCACTGCATCTCATGAGCGCGGGGAGAGAAGAAATAGTCTGCTTCGAGAGCTTTTCTGACCTCTTTCCTCAAACGGGGGTTTTCAATGCAGTCAAGGTGCTTAAAGAGCCAGTTTATGTTTTTTCGGGACAGGTCACAGTTTTTAAGTATCAGGGAAGCCATGAGGGCCGGAGGAAAATGCGTATATTCTGCAAGTTCAAGAATAGACCGCCCATTCTTCCACCGCAAAAAAAGTTCCTTTTCTCTGGAATAGACTTTCCTGTGCTTGAACCTTGTCATTTTCACTACTTTCTGATTAAGAATAGTAGCAAGCATACCTGCAGGCCTGGTGTGCTCCTCTGAGAGGCGAAAAACGTCTCCAAAATTATGAAGCGAACTATAGATTTTCTGGTATGTCTGACGGTCCATTTTTTATCATTAAATCCTGTTTTTGTTTAGCATAGAAAACAAAATTGAATACCATAAATGAAAAGCGAACTTTCCAATATACAGGGAGCTTACTATCAGGAATGATGAAAATATAAGTTCTAAATATCAGTTTGGGAATTGATCTATAGTTCCATTTCCCCAAATAATAATTCTTGTTAACAAACCCCTTGGTATTATATTTGAATCATTCCTTAATATATACTTTTATCTATTTTCTTGCCATCAAAATGTCTGACCTTCGCATTCAAAGCATGATTTAAGAAGCAAAACCTCAGAAGGCAAAACGCCCGGAAGCAAGCCATAAATTCTGGTCACATAAAGGAGTCCATGGAGGTTTGCACGAACCTTAGAAAGCGAGAAATACTTTCTCCTTTTTTGGGTCCTGTACTTTTTCCCGAAACTTAAGCATTCCGCTCAATTCCGTGTTAATTCGGATAATTCTGAATATATACAACAGTAATTCTGAATAAAATATATAATATTGTTTAACTCCAGAACTCCTCTTCGTAATTATCAGGAAGGTCTATGCTCATCGCTTCATCAAGTTTTTTGCGTTTATCTCTCTTTTCAATCGCTTTCTCAGCTTTCTCTTCCCTGCCGAAAAGATAAATATCTTTCTTTTCTTCTTCACAGGATGAAAAGATTGTTGCATGTTTATCTCTGGAAATTACTCTTTCCTGAACCTTTGGTTTTTCCTGAACCTTTGCTTGCGGATTTGCATATATGGTCGAGTTTTCTTCAAGCGGCTCTTTTTTCAGCCTGGCTTCCAGTCTCAGGGAAGCTTTTTCAGACTCGTCGGCAACATGTCTTTTTTGAAGCCTCTCTTCAGGGCTTTTTTCAGGTTTTTCACCTCTGGATTCTTCACGGCCTCCAAAGAATAAATTTTGTGAGTCTGTTTCCGCAGCGTGAGAAGCCCTTTCTTCTCTTCTCTCTACAGGCCTTTTTTGGGGTCTTTCTACAAGCCTGGTTGGTGTCCAGTCCCCTTTTTCAGAAACGTTTTTCCATCTGGGCTTGGGCTTCTGCCCTAACTTGCGGAAGGTATCTTCAGCATAAGTGTCTTTATTACGGCCAGCCTTGTTAGACCTGACTTTACTTGTTGTATTGTAACCTATGAGACAGGTAGGCTCCCTTGATCTCCATTCCAGACAGAAGAGGTGGCAATCCCGCCCTTTGCATGTCTGGGTTTCATCAAGTGGACAAAGTTCTGGAAGGGTCATGATAATAAGATATACAGAACAGAAAAAATAGTTAACGGTGAATAAGTGGAGTAAAATGATCAGAACCGTGGAAAAAATGATCAGAACCGTGGAGTAAAATGATCAGAACCCTGAAAATGTGCGAGTTTTCTTGAGCCCTTCAAGACCTTGTTGTCTCCTGCTACATGGTTGATATTTTTTCATTAGATCTCCGGGCACAGTTATAGGGTTCGTTTATCTACTGTATGCCGGAATTTTCAAGTCTTGCGGCGGCGGGTGAAAAGAAACTAAGATACCCCCCTTTGCAGTCATTTCTGAATAATAGCAGCCAATCAGCAAGTAAGCACCGTAAAAAATTTAATAATTTGATTTCTTAAATGGATTCTAATAGGCTTTTAACTCTGAGTTTAGCTCTCTGAAAGGGCTTCTGCAATAAGAGGGGCAACACTCAGTTTGCTTTCTGCTTTCTCGAGAGTGTCAGTTCCGATTATGTCTTTTACTCCAGTATTGAACAGCCTTAAAGCCGCATTTCTTGTAAGGACAGGGTGCACACAGGCGATGTGGACATCAATTGCCCCCTGGGCTTTAAGCATCCTGATTGATTCAGCCATAGTCCCTCCGGTTGCAATCATATCGTCCACAAGAACAACATGCCTGCCGCTTACATCAAGGTTCTTTGTCTTGATTACAACTGTATCTCCGCTGAGCCTTGTTTTCTGGAGATGGTCATGGTCAAATCCGTGTCCTGAAGCCACGTTCTTTACAAGCCCCTGAGCCCCTTCGTCTGGAGCGACCAGCATGGGGTCCTCAAGGCCAAAACCTGCAATATATGTTCCCAGAAGATTAGCTGCATCAAGATTTCTGGCAGGGCAGGGGAAGTGGTCAAGTACACTCTTTTCATGAATATTTATAGTAAAAATCCAGTCAGCGTTAATGCAGCGGGCAATAGCGCGGGCAGTTATGGGCTCTCCTGGTTTGAACTTCTTGTCCTGCCTGGAATAACCCATGTAAGGGATCACAACATTGATTTCAGTTGCCCCTTCACAGGCATCGATAAGCTGGAGCAGGGAGACAAAATCAGAGTCTGTGGGGGTGCTCTGGATAAGGGTTACTTTTTCGTTTTCGGTTTCCTCTGCTATTCTAAGATAGAGTTCCCCATCAGGGAAGCGGTTAAACTCGCAGAGCACGGGCTCAGTCCCTAATGCTCTGGCTGTGCGGCTGGCAAGTAACTGTGATGCTGGTCCACCTATTATCTTCAAGATACATACCTCAGTGTGCCGTCTTGATATATCCCATCCATTAAAAAGCTTATTTTTAATGCACCCTGATTTATATGGTTTTTGTCTTTTCAAATTTTTACTCTTTTTTGCCCTTGGACTTTTCAAGCACCCTGATATTTCTTATCAGTGTATGCGGGTAATTTCCGGTTTCATCCTTTTCCGCAGATTTCACCATGTCCCAGACAGTAAGCAGCGCAAGCGAGACACCTGTTAGAGCCTCCATTTCAAGTCCTGTCTTCCCGACAGTCCTGACCTCAACTATAACGGAAACTTCTTCTTCCCCTATCTCAAAGTCTACATCTATCCCTGTTATCGGAATCTGGTGGCACATTGGAATTGTCTCGGGAGTCTTTTTTACTGCAAGCACGGCTGCAACCCTTGCAGTTGCAAACACATTTCCTTTCTCAACGGTCCCTCTCCTTATTTTCTCTATGGTCCCTGCAGAAAGTACTATTTCCCCTGCAGCCCTTGCCAGCCTGGGAAGAATTTTTTTTTCGCTAATATCAACCATCCGTGCCCTGTCTGCTTCTATATGAGTAAACGACTTTTCCATAAAATCACCGCGTTTTTCTTAGCAGTCCGGAACTATATATTATATCAATTTTTTGCTCAGTCTGTCCTGATTTGTTTTCTTTACGAGTAATCCTCAACCGCATGAACCAGTTTTTCTGCAATCTCTTCAGCTTTCAAGGTTGAGTTTTATAACTTCTTCATCTTCCCCGTGAAAAAGCGTGACCCGAATCCCTGTCATTTCGGTCTCAAGATCTATTTTTCTCTCAAAATTACGTACCAGATTCTCTTGCCCCCTTTCACGGTGAGTGATTGTTATTTGAATACGTACGGTATGCCTGATTATTGTTTGAGAGTATTTGGGGATTATCTGAAGATTGTTTCTGCAAGCTTATACTTTTTGAACAGGCTTTTCTGGTGTAACCCTTTCATCCTATCCCGGCCTCTTTGATTATTTCAGGAATCTTTTCAAGCACATCAGTTGCAAGCAGTGCGTTTCCTGCTTTTTCGAACGCCAGGTCTCCGGCTGCTCCATTTATAAAGGCTGCACAGGCTGCGGCAAGAAACGGCGGGTTTCTTGAAAAAAGAGACCCTGTTATGCCTGCCAGAACATCTCCAGTGCCTCCTACTGTCATGCCGGGATTCCCTGTCCTGTTCAAAAGAGTCTGTTTTCCGTTAGAAATAATATCCGTCTTTCCCTTCAGAAGTGTCACTACACCCATCTCCCCGGAAAACTCTATGACGGCTTTTTTGCGGGCTTCAGTGTCATCAGGGGTATTCAGGCCTCTCAGGAGCGAAAATTCTCCTGCATGTGGGGTCACTAAAATTTCACAATTCCCTGCAAGTGTCTTAAAGAGAGTGCCTGAAAAGGCTGAAAGGGCGTCGGCATCAAGAACCACTTTTCTGCAAAAGGGAAGGATTTTTTGGACAGTTTTAAGTGTCTCTGCCGCTCTTCCAAGTCCCATTCCCATCACAACAACATCATGAGAATTGATAAGATCAGGGAGAACAGAGAGGTCTTCAGGGCAGAGTATGCTTGAAGAAAGTTTCCGGACAATAATGTCAGGGGAATAAGATGCTACTATCCTGGCTACAGAGTCAGGCACGGCCACCGTTACCAGGTCTGCCCCTGCCTTCAGGGCTCCAAGAGCTGCAAGTGCAGGAGCTCCGGAGTAAGGCCCTCCACCTATAATGAGTATCCTCCCGGCTTTTCCTTTATGTGCTTCAGGTCTCCTCTTTTGGAGCATCTGGAGGTCACCTGGACCCACATAATTTTCAGCGTCTGCAGAGACACCTATTTCTGCAAGCTTTACCGTACCTGTATGCTCTTTTGCCCGTTCTGTCATAAGCCCGGTTTTCATGCGGTGAAAGGTTACGGTAAAGTCTGCGTATACGGCTTTTTCAAAATCACCTCCATCAGGGTCAAGCCCGGACGGGATATCTATGGCAATTACAGTTTTTCCGGCTTTACCTTCTCTGTTTATAAGGTCAATTGAAGTTGATTCGGGATTTTTTATTCCCCCCTTAACCCCTGTGCCAAATACAGCGTCCACAAGCAGGTCCGCTTCTGAAAACCATTCAGAAGCTCTAAGCTGGCTTGAATCTCTTATTTCAAGTGTTTGCACCCTGCTGTACTTTAAGAGGGAGAAATTATGAAGAGCTTCTTCTGTTCCTATATCCCGGGCTTTCCCAAGCAGGATAACCCTTACACTGTATCCGGGAATACCTGCAAGGTGCCTGGCAGCAACAAAAGCATCGCCTCCGTTATTGCCCCTTCCTGCTACAAACAGTACCTTTCCGCTACCAAGCCTTTCTTTTACACTCTGTGCAATAGCTGCACCTGCATTTTCCATTAACTGGAGCGGAAGAAGTCCCAGATATGCACAGTTTGTATCGATAGCTTTCATCCGTGAAGAGCTGATGTATTTCATGTTCATTACCTGCAGGTCTTTTTTCTATCAATTGTAGAATCTGATTCTAAGTTTGACCCGGTTAAGCGAAAGCTGAAACGTCTCTTCGGGCGCTCCTGGTATTTCTCCAGATATTTTCCTGTTTCATCGGCATTTAGCCTGAGTTTACTTGAGCTTTTATCTACTTGCAGCGTTACTCTTAATTAATTTATATCAATAGTTCCGAATCTCCTTATTTGAAACTCGTTTTTTTACAAATAAGATATAATTAAAAAAGCATTGAAGACCAAAGAATCGTTTGTTATGATACCAATAAACGACTCCATGTCTTGAGTAAACACAAGCAGTTTACTGGCTGTGTCTTCTGAATTGTTTAGTATCGTTATATAAAAACTTTACCTGCTGAAGCAAATTATTGCTATCAAGCCTGCATTCGGAAGGTCGACTTTAAAAATTAGAACATTTTTCTTGATCTCGTTTTATGGTATCCCCTGGGTAGAAATGAGATTGAAAGTTGCTTAATATCTGGCTCAACTATCACCACATATATAAATACTGGATCATTTTTTCATAAAAGTTTAGTATGAGACATTATTAAGTGATCATATGTAAACCTAAAACTTACATACAAATACTATGTATTATTTAAAATCGGCATCAACAAAAACTATAAAAAATTAAATATCGACCTGTCGAAAGAAGGTTAGATAAATCCCCGAAACTTTTGCCGAGGAGTCGTGGATTCAATAGCATATTGCATTATTTACGAAGTAGTAAATAAATTAGAAAATAAAAAAATGCCACTAAAAAGCGGGAGTATGAGGATAAGGGGGGTTTAGCCCCTTAATATGTGCTAGTAACAAATACCATGGCAGCTACTACCGTAGTCCATCTTCCATCCTTGTCACCATTTGCGGTCTGACAACTGTGGAAGCTGTCAAAAATATGCCCGCTTGCCTTATACACCTGTTCTCTCTCATGCCAGGCCATCTCAGCATCGAACTCAATACCTAGAGTTGTTGCCAGCATTGTTGCAGCCAGGTCTTCAGCATACTCTCCGGCAATTATTTCTTCTTCTCCAAAAGAGTGATGCTCTGAAATGTAACCGTAATTTTCCTCATTCACAGGTACGGCAGTCCCTATAGCAGATGCCATCAAACGGTGTGGCTCTTTAGTATCATTCCTTGCAAGAACGCAATGGACAATTGCACCAGGCTTCAGTTCTTCGAGACCTTCATCTCTAGGTACAAGTTTACAATTTGGAGGCAGAATACTTGATACGCTCACAAGGTTATATTTCTCAATTTTTGCATCCCTCAATGCAAGTTCAAAGGATGCTAATCTGTCCTTATGGACCCCGGTACCTTTTGTTAAAAATGCTTTTCTAGGGATCATGTTAACTCCTTCAGGCTTTTTATTTAAAGTGTCTGCTGTGCGATTTCCATTGTCTGGCCAACCAGTACACATACTAATAAGTTATAAGTGATTTAAAACTTTTTAACGTCAAGTGAACGGTTCAAGTTAAGCAGTTAAGCTTAAACCAATATTTCATGTTCCAATTGTACAGGATAGTTATGAACTTTACCCTTTTTACTGCCAATTTTCAGCTATGGAAATCTTTCAGCAGGCCGGCATTCCCAGGGTCAGGCCTTTCCCTCAAATCCTTCTAAATTTGCAGGAAGAGTTTTATGCCCTGATACTGCTTTCTCGTAAACATCCGATTTTGGGACACCTTCGAAAATAAACCTGGTCTCAAGGGGAATGCCACCTGTATGGACCATTATATCTTTCTTTTCTACACTGATAATGACCTGCTCAGGAGAAAGCCCGGACTCAGCCATATAATCAAGGATAAGTTTTCTTCCGAATTCATCAGCAAACTCGAGAGCCTCACTTCTTATAATGAAATGCCTTCTTCCGGCAGGAGTATAGACAAAAATCCCTTTTGTCTTCAGGTCGTATCTCGACTCACTGTAAATTGTGCGGACTGTGATTTCTACGCGTTTTGTCCCTTTTCCCACGAGGGTACCCACGGCATTTCCTACGTCTGAATATTCCGGAACAACTATTTCGGCATCTATCAGTTTTTTTAGCTCATTTGCATAAGCTCTGACAGGTCCTCCAAGAAGTACAACAGGTATATCTACCTTAAAGCGTGAAAAAAAACTGCCTTCAAGCATTTTCTCAATTTCTTTCCTGTCAACCCCTTCCATCAGGAAGGAAAGAAGGTCTCTTGCCATATTCCTGGCAAAAAGCTCCTTCACAGCAAGACAGAACTCCTGTCTACCAGTCCCGAGGAAATTTGCAAGCAGTGTAGCCCCTATGAGTGAGGCTTCAGAATTCCATTCTGTGTATTCTCCGAGCACATGCAGGGCGTCAGTCGGGGTAAAACCAATAGCCTGCACAAGCCGCTTCTGTATCAGGGAATCCATTACTCTTTTTGCAGGCAGGATATTCCTGTCCCAGTAGACGTCTTTGAGAGAAAGAGGTTCGTCTTTTATATGGGATAGGAGCTCTTCTTCTTCCCTGCTAAGGTCAACAGCCTTCTGCTTTGTCCTGATAAAGAATTTCGTTGCCTGGATATGCTCGTTCAGTTTAAGCCTGTCAGGGATCCAGCGTTTTTTCAGGGTGCTCATAAATGAGGGATAGAGGACAGCAGCCATGCAGAGAGGAATGACCCTGCGCGGTCCTATGTTTGTAAGGGTGCCCTGGACCCAGATGTGGCTATCGCCTCCCATTGCCGAAGTCTCCATCCTGAGGGCTCTGACCTTGGTCTGCCAGCCTCCCACAACTGCTCCGTTTTCACTGAGGTAAGGAAGCCCTTTATGGATCAGGGACACGTCAGTGCTTGTCCCTCCAACATCGATGACCGCACAGGTCTCGTTTCCAGATAGATAAGAAGCCCCAAGCAGGCTTGCAGCAGGCCCTGAAAAGACCGATTCTATGGGTTTTTTCATAGCTTCCTGCACGCTTACCACTGAACCGTCACAGCGGAGCATTGCAATTCTGGGCTCAAGTCCCCTCCTTTTTATCTCAAAGACGACAGTTTTTAGAAAACTCTCTGCTACCGGCAGTAACTGGGCGTTAAGGTATGCTGTAACTCCTCTTTCATAAGCCCCCAGTGACTGGGCAAGTTCGTGCCCGCAGACTACAGGAAGACCTGTAAGTTCCTGGATAAGGGCTTTTACCTGCAGTTCATGTTCAGTGTTACGGACACTGAAATATGAAGAAACTGCAAAAGCCGAGACTTTGTCTTTCAGCTCCAGTACAAAGCTTTCAACTGCAGAAATGTCAAGGGCTGCGACCTCATTTCCATGGCTGTCGTGTCCTCCCTGCACTATAATCCAATTTTCAATCTCTGAGTCCGCAGGGATATCATAGTTGCCTATAAGAATTAATCCCACGGGATATCCTGTTTTTTCGAGGATGGTGTTGGTTGCAAGAGTTGTGGAAACTGATACCAGGGTCACAAGCTTCAGCTTTTCCTGGTCGAGACCGTCAACTGACTTAGTTATTCCTTCCAGAGGGTCAGGGTATGTTGTGAGTGCCTTGTTTGAACTGATAACCTTTCCATCCGAATTCCGGATTAATATAGAATCAGTATAAGTCCCGCCGGCATCTATGCCAAGACTGTATGTCATTTTTTTAACTTCCTGTTTTTTATTTTGATATTTTCGGAAAACTCATAAATTGCTATTTTAGAGGTTTGGTTATTATATATTTCACTTGATAATTATATGCGTTTATATATACATTCATATATATTACATATATAAACATCACATTTGTTAGCCATTATGCAATATTTGCAATATTGAGGTAAAAAATATAAACGTTCCCGTGCTGCCTGGAACTCAGACTTTCGGCATTCCTATCCCGACAAAAACCAGTTTTGTTTCTACGGGTATTATGCCTGCCTCACTCAGAGAGATGTCTTTTTTGCTCATCTCTATCTGGACTTGTCCTTTGTCAAGCCCTGCTCCGGCCATGTATTCCATAACAAGTTTTCTTCCGAGGGATTCTGCATATTCCATGGCTTCCATGTAGTTCCCGAAAGTCTCCCTACCCTTCGGTGAAAAGAGAAGGACAAGCCTTTTCCTGTCTTTTGAATAGGTATTTTTTATCAGGATTTCAATCCTTTTTATGCCTTTTCCGACAACAGCTCCCACAGCATTTCCTACTTCCGAGTATTTTGGGACCAGAATCTCAGCGTCGAGGATCTGCTTTAATTCCTCTTTGTAGGCTACAACAGGCCCTCCTATAAGCACGACAGGGATCTTCATCCTGAACTGTGCAAACCTATCCGAAAGGATTATTTTTTCTATTTCCTGCGAGGGGACATCTTTTAAGACAAAGGACATCAGGTTCAGTGCCATATTCTTTGCAACGTCCTTTTTTATGCGCCTGCAGAGTTCAAGGTGGTCCGTCTGTGTGTAGCGTTCGAGAAGTTTCGCCCCGGCGACTGAGGCTTCCAGGTTCCAGCCCCTGTAGTCCCCAAGCACGTGAAGGGCATCGGTTGGAGTAAAGCCAATTGCCTGGATAAGGCGTTTTCTTATGAGGGGGTCAAGAAGTCCAGGGGAGAGAGTTTTCTCTGTTTCCCAGAAGATATCATTAAGGGAAGTCGGAGTGTCTCCTATCCTGTCAAAGAGTTTCTGCTCGTAACTCCCAAGGCTTGAAGCCTTTACCCCAGTCCTGACAAAAAACTTTGTAGGCTGCACATTCTCTTCAAGGTGCATGATACCTGGGACCCTCCCTTTTTTCAGGACTTCAAGAAAGCCGGGATATTTGACAGCTGCAATGCAGAGAGGGATGACCCGGCGGGGACCTATGTTGATTTTCATGTTTTTAACCCATACATGGCTGTCCCCTCCCATTGCTGAAGTCTCCATGCGGATAGCTTTGACCTTGGTCTGCCAGCCCCCAACCACAGCCCCTTCCGGGCAGAGTTCAGGAAGCCCGTTTTCGAGCATGGAGACATCCGTACTTGTCCCTCCAAGATCTATAACTGCACAGGTCTCAAGCCCTGATAGGTAGGACGCCCCTACGAGGCTTGCAGCAGGCCCTGAAAATATTGATTCAATGGGTTTTTCCAGAGCTTCGTTGATGCCTACTACGGAACCGTCACATTTGAGCATAAGCAGCCTGGCATCCATTCCCCTGCGCTTTATCTCTTCTTTGATTGAGAGGATAAACTGGCTTGCAATAGGGATAAGCTGGGCGTTAAGGTAGGCTGTAACTCCTCTTTCGTATGCACCAAGGTCAAGGGAAAGCTCGTGCCCACAGACAACAGGAAGCCCGGTAAGTTCCTGAATATGGGCCTTGATTGCGAGCTCATGTGCAGGGTTCCGGATGCTGAAGTATGAAGAAACTGCAAAGGCTGAAACCCTGTCTTTTACTTTCCTTACAAAAGCCTCAACTGCTCCCATATCAAGGGGAGCCAGTTCAGCTCCGTGATGGTCGTGCCCTCCTTTTACTACGGTATAAAATTCAGCCTGCATTTTTTCAGGGATTTCATAATCTCCTACAAGGATCAAACCCACAGGATAGCCTTTTTTTTCAAGGATTGTGTTTGTTGCAAGAGTTGTCGAGACTGATACCATTTTTACGTCTTTTAGATATTGCTCATCCAGCCCATCAATGGAGTTTTTAATCCCTGTAAGAAGGTCAGGGTATGTTGTAAGAGCTTTGTTTGAGTCCATCACTCTGCCGTCGGAATCCCGGATAATGATCGAATCGGTGTATGTCCCACCGGCATCTATGCCAAGACTGTAAACCATTTTTTTAACTTCCTGTTTTTTATTTTGATATTTTCGGAAAACTCATAATTTGCGATTTTAGAGATTTGATTATTATATATTTTACTTAATTTATGTACTATTTGTTAGCCATTATGTAATATTTGCAATATTGAGGGAAAAAATATAAACGTTCCTGTGCTGCCTGGAACTCAGACTTTAGGCATTTCTATCCCGACAAAAACAAGTTTTTTTCCACGGGTTTTGTGCCATTGTCAACGTTATTTTGGATCCTTGAGCTTTTCTCAATGGAAATTGGGGAATTTTAATCCGGCTAAAATGAGGAATTATTCAGCGGCATTGACAAAGTGAGATTGTTTTTAAAGACCTCATTATCTAATTGTAGAAATGGTTTGAGTTTTGAGACAGACTGTCAAACTCACTTTTGATGTCTGAAATACGGCTGATTTCAAATATGGAAGAATAGAGCTGGATATCAAAAAGCCAGTTAGATTCGTGTGATCTTTCTTTGTCTGGACAATAGATTAAATAATTTGATTCTTTATCTTCAATTTCAAGGAGTTTTTTGGTTTCAAAGTAATTGTTGTCAAGGATATAGAATTTGATGTTGTTTTCTTTCAGTATCTGTATTATTTCTTCAAGCTCTTCCCCGGGAGCATTCTTCTCCTGATCCCAGGCAGTTTTATCCCTGTCGTACCAGAAAACTATTTTTCTTTCCTCATAGTCTTTGAGTTCTGAAGGGGAAAATTTTTTGAGTATACTATTACTGGTTTTTTCTACGTTAACCATGTAAATCCATATCCTGATCTTATTCTGGAAATATTCTTGAAAGGTTAATTGAGAGCTAGAGATTTAGATACTTTATCCCTGAAATACTCTTTGCTTTTTAAAAGATTTTACTAACTTTGTGGGTTGGTAGGTCATAGCGCATGTTAAAATTTTCCGCCCTGTCCTTTCCTATAGATTGTCTGCATTGGATCAGGACTTGATAGAGCTCAATTGTACTTGATAGAGCTCAATTATCTTTTTTGATATCAGGGAATAAGCTCTCAAGTTCCCACACTAAGAATCCGGCATCTTCCAGACTTTTTCTGCCTTTGACCTTTCGGGCTACTATCCCTGCTTTGGCTTCTTGACCGGATATTCCTTTTACTAATTTTGTCTTATTGAGTGTTAACTCCAGGATCTCTCTGGCCTCGCTCTCACTCAGTTCTTTATTCTTGACCTCAATTGCCAGGGCTTTTCTCCCCAGGTGATCTATTCCAAGGATATCAATCTCGTCCCCCTTTCGGTTCCACCAGCTCCCAAGCTCTGGATAATCGCTAATAATCTTTTCAACCAGCAGTTCGCGAACAATATCTTCGAATATCCTGCCTGTGTAACTCTTCCATTCCTTCCTGACATTTTCCAGCATGAGAGTATAATTGCCTGCCATATACTGGCTGTACACAGGATATATGAAGCGGCCATAAAACCTGAAAAAATTATCTTTTAAGAAATACCGCCCTCTCTTGCTTTTTTCAGGGCTGTCCGTGACAGGTATCCGGTGTTCTACTACTCCCAGCAACTCTGTGAGGTCGTAAAAATAAGGCGACAATGAGCTAGAAGAGACATGTGTCAGATCCGAGATCTCGCTCATCGAGCATCTCCCCTGTGATATAGCTGAGATTATCTCATAATATGTAGAGTGCTCCTTCCCAAATTCTTCAATCAGAACGTCCCTTACTTCATTTTTAAGCGGTGCAAACTCACTGAATATCAGTTTTTCAAGGGCATCATCAAATCCAGTGCACTGATACTTTTCAAACAGGCGATAGTAATATACTGTCCCTCCGAAAAGGAAGTATAGATTCAGTTTTTCTTCCGGATCTTTTATACCCATGCAATCGAGCATCTCAAATGTCTCAAGGACCGTAAAGGGCTTTATAGTCAGAATATTGTCAGCACGTTTGAATAGCGGAGCCTCTTCCTCAATGAAGATTTTTCTTATCATCCCAATAGAAGACCCGGACACGATAAGAAAGATTCTGCAATTGTCCGGCTTCATGTCCCAGTACCGCTGCAGCTGAGTGATGAAAGATGGATAGACTTTCTGGAACCTCTGGAATTCATCAATTGCTATTACCAGGTCCCTGTCAATAGAGGTAATGAATTTGAGGAAATTCTCAGGTTCATCGACTTTTATGTAATCCGGCAGGTCCAGTTTCTCCTTTAAAAGCCGATCGAATTCGCCCATCAGAATGTCGATGCTCTTGTTGCTGTCAACGAAAAGGTAGAGCGCTTTCCTGTTCTTTGTGAACTGCTTGATTAGCTCGGTTTTTCCTACCCTTCTTTTGCCGGTTATGACAAGAAAAGATGGTTTTCCCTGATAGAGCAGTTC
This sequence comes from Methanobacteriota archaeon, assembly GCA_030054735.1. Lineage (GTDB taxonomy): Archaea > Halobacteriota > Methanosarcinia > Methanosarcinales > Methanosarcinaceae > Methanosarcina. The sequence continues at coordinate 24,745 of JASGVX010000063.1, forward strand.
CATAAGTTCAAGCTCTTTCTGCCGGTTGTAGAATCGCATAATGATTATTTTTGTAATCATTATATTTATAATCATTCCTTTGGGAATTTTCGCTTTATTTAAAGCATGGAGATATTTATGCAGATGTGTGCAATCTGACTGTATTTGCAATTCCTTATTTTTCTATTATTTAGTGCGGCTTATGCGGTTTTAGTGCGATTTATGCGGCATTGGCGTGTTTGTGGCGTCTTTATAGAATTTTGATGCCGCCTTTGTTTCTGGTGCAGTTGGCTTGATTATGGCAGTTTTGTCCCCTATATGTCCCCTTTATGTCCCCTTTGTCCCCTTTAGGAAGTCTCTTCTTTTTCACCTGTGGTTCCTGATAGAACATATTCTGTTCCTTTTCCTGTAGTGCCGATTTGTTCAAATATCTTTAAAGAAACTAATTCTGCCAGGTTCCGAGAAGACGTTCTCTTAATTGTGTTGGAAATTTCCTGATATTCCTTGTATGTAATCTTTCCCTTTTCTTTTGCGTAGAATACAGCTTTAATCTGCCATTCATTAAGACCGATAGTTCTAAGATATTCTTCATTTAAAATCCATTTTTTGAAGATTACACGAAAACCCTGATACTCTTCAAAAACCGGCTCGCATTAGCAAAAGCTACGGCTGATTCTACGGTTCTCTCATCGAATTTTTCTTTGAATTCGAGCGTTTCGGATTCGCCGGATTTGATAAGGGTTTGGAGGTTCATATCTTCCCCACCAACCCCTCAAACTTCTTATAATTCACCACAACCCCATCATCCAGATCAATCTCAATCATCTGATCCGCCTTATGCTGAAGCAGTTCATCATACTTAACGAGTTCATTGATCTTTTTATTGAGTATAGCAAGTTCTGATTCGGCTTTTCCACTATTCTTAGAATTTTCAGTAATTTCTTTTTCAAGAAGCGACCTGTGAGAGTCAAGCTTCGATTCAAAGTCCAGTAAGTAATCTATCCTCATCTTCGCTAAGGTAGTTTTATCATACCTGTGCATGTAAACGAGCGCATTGAACACTTTTCCTTTTTCCGAAGAAGTAAAGAGCCAGTAAATCGGCCTCTTCTTATACATCTTTACGTGATCTTTGTAGAAATCCCTCAGGAAATAATTCCGGATAACCTTTTCAGGAGCTTCATTTTTCTTCGAAAGCGCCCCTGCAATAAAGTCCAGGTTTTCCGAAAGTGTTTCCGCCCCGAAAGTGAGCTTCAAAAACTCCTTGAATCTGCCTACAATGTCGTCCGTATAATATTCGTCATCGAGGATCGGAATAATATTATCTTCGTCCGGCAGGAAAGAAGCTCCTGGAACTTTTTCTTTAAAATCAGCAAGTTTTTCTCCCTGATTTGCGAGTATCGGCCCTTCTTTTTCAAAAGAATACCTTCCAAACATGCAGCCGACAGCATAGGAAATTAATTCTTTTACGGTATCGGTAAGCAGTAAAGCTTCCAGTTCTTCCTCAGTTTTTTTGTCGCCATAGCGGTAATATGGGTTGCAGGTCAGCGTGATTTCAGAAAGCGGTACATCCGGCGTCAGTTCATCCTGCAAACCGTAGGCTTCGATGAAAATGCGGTTATTCTCTTCCTCCAGCCGCTGCATTTCAAGAGTCATTTCTTTCCAGTGAGAGCGGAGTTTGATGTAGGTTTCATGGAGAGTTGGATGGAGATATTCTGACTTTAATAGTGGGAGAGTGGTGAAATCCCAGGAGGTTTCGTAGGAATCCCAGTCTGATTTTGATATATTAAGTAAACTATTAGCAATTAATTGTACTGTAGGTTGAGTTTCAATTCTGAATGCTGGGAGTGCTCTTAAATTACCAACTTTAAAGTGCAAAGTTGGATTTAGGACTGACGTCAATCTACTTACTATTTTGGAATTTAAATAAGATATTATACACTCTACAGATACCTCTAAAGTCGGAAAACCAGCTGGGTTAACACTATCAAATTTATGATATTTAGGTTTTAGCCTAGCTGAAAAAATACCTGATGTAATGTCAGACCAAGTAAAACCATCTTTTGAAAAAGTTTTTTCCCCTTGTATCCCAGAATTTTGCTGCTCTTTTATTTTCTTACCATCATCTTTCCATAAAATAAGATACTCGAGGTTTCCATACCATTTTCGAAATTCTCCACCTTTATGATATATATACCAAAAAGAGTTGTCTTTAGACTGGATATTTGTTTTATCTAATGATACCTCTTGCCATAATCTCAAAAATCTCTCATTGTCAGAGGATTTTATTCCCTCCGATACAAATATTTGATCGCCTATAAAATATTTCCCTGTCAGGCTGTCTCAAAACTCAAACCATTTCTACAATTGGATAGTGAGAACCGTTAACTTTAAAAACATGACCACTTAAAACAGAGAAATTTAGATGTGAATTAACCTTATAGTAGAAAAAATTGACACAATTGTAGAATTAACTTTAGTTTTGAGACAGCCTGCTGTATATAATTTTGCAATTAATTCACTCACCCAATACGCAATCGGACTCCCAGGAATCTTCTTGAAGTCGGCGGCGGAGGCGCGATAGAACCAGCAACAATTTGAATTTTTGATGGCTTCCAGTGTTTTAGGGGATTGGTTTTCTGCTCCTCGGAAATCAGAGAGCCTAACATAGCCACCTTTAAAGTTTGAGTAATGAGCATTTTCTAAAGAAAATGTGCATACAGGAATACAGGCAGGCTCAAATGCATTATATTCAAGCTGTGCTAAACTTGTAATAGTGCAATTTTCGAGGATGTAAGAACGTAAATCTTCATAAGAAGAAATAAACATCCAAACATAAGGAGTGACAAAGACGAGCTGACCTTTTGGCAAAGTTAGCTCAATATTACGAACCATAAAGGCAGAGAACAGATCAGATTTCACATCAGCATAATTATCTTTAAGGAATGTCTTCAGCCTATTATTCATGCCTTTGCCGCCCATATAAGGAAGATTGGCTATGACCACGTGGTATTTCGGGCTGAGGTAGTCAGCTTGTTTCAGAGCCTGCAGGACTTTCTGATGAGTTGAAAGATGGGAGAGGTTTTCAGAAAGGTTCTTCGATTCCAGCAGGTGTAAAAGATCAGATACATCCTTTGCAGCCGGACGAATAAGAGACCCAAAATTATCGGCTTCTGCGAACTGGGACAGAGTAGCTATGTGAGCATTGGTAAAAAGCTCACTTCCAACTGCATCTATATAAGCATTGAGTTCTCCCTGCTCAAAAGTAACGTTTTCCAGCATGCAAATATTGGGATAAACCTCTTTATTGAAAAAGCGGCGGTCTTTCCCCCTCGCCTTCATAGTCAGCGCAAAACCTGCAAGTTCCCCTGCACGCCTATCAATCTCGATCCCGAAAAGGTTATGGGCCAGGATCATTTCCGGAATTTCGGAAGGAGTGTAGCCTTCTTCTTCGTAAATCGCATACAAGAGGTCAAAAGCATAAACAAGCATGTGCCCCGAACCGCAGGCAGGGTCGCATATTTTGATCTCTTCCGGTGAATTAATTTTAAGAAAATCACTTTCCTGCTGTTCAGGTTTTATATAATACTCCATCCTGTCAACAAGGCTGGATTCCGGGCGGTTGAGCATCCACAGGCGGCCCAGGGAGTTTTCAACAAGATAACGGACAATCCAGTGAGGAGTGAAAAGCTGGGTAACAGCAGGGATGTTTTCCTTGCTGATCTTAATATTCTTCTTCAGGTCAGCAAAGACTTTGTCCTTCTTTGGTGCAATATAGTACTGGTAGATCCAGCCTATGATTTCAACTTCCTGCCAGTCTTCTTCCGGAATAATTGAGTTCAGGTCGTGCAGAACCGAGCCTGTATGGAGAAGCTTATCAGGGAAAAGGAGTTCAGTATAGTCTTCGATTTTCTCAAAGAGGAAAGGCATTATTTTGTTCAAATAATTGCAGAGCTTGAGGATCAGGTATTTGTAGAGCTCTTCGTCTTTATTTTCTGCTTTAAGGTCAAGAACTAAATCTCGGTTAAGGTTCAGGGAATCAAGTTTCAGGGCATTTGTAAGGAGGTCGGGTTCGGGTTTATTCGGGTCGCTTGAAGTGAAAACTCTAATATGGTCTGGGAGGCAGCCGTTCATCTCCATGAACTTGAGGGCAAGAAGGCGGTTGAACCAGGTATAGGTTACTTCTTCCATGACCTGTTCGTAGCCTTTTCCCTTAATCTGCTTCACAAGCTGAGATCTCTGGTTTTTGATTCTTGAATTAAAGACTCTGCCGTTAATAACAACTGAATCGGCATGTTCCTCCACGGCATGGATTTCTTCAGGAAAAATTCCATAATAGGCTGCCTGGCTCCTTACTTCTGCACTTAACTTCTCCCTAACCTTGTTTGAGAATTCGATAATTTTTGCTTTGTCCATATTTCCAGAACCCGATTTCATTTTCCAACTGGCTGAGAAATTTATATGACTTATTATATGTGATGGGTTTATAAGTTTTTTTAGTTTTGACCTGTTCAGGCTCTTCATTTTAATTTATCTTCCTGAAATTCGAATCAAAGGTACGGCTTTATTTGGCGGGTTCGGGTTTTATGCTAAATTTTTTTGAAAGTCGCCTGGCTGGGCGACATCTTTTATTACCTGAATTGTAATCTATGTGCATGTCCAGGCAGCTTGCAGATACAATAAATCGGATTCTTGAAACTTCTCTGGTGCAAATCAATACGGGAAAAACCAAAAAGGCATTTGAAAACCTTGCAAAAGCCGAAAAGCTTTCTGAAAAGGTAAAAAGATCGGACTACCAGTGCTCAATCCTTATGTTGAAAGGGAGAGCTTTTCTTGCCGAGCAGAGGAATGAAGAAGCCCTGCAGGAGTTCCAGAAGCTAATGGAATTTTCTGTTCCTCTCTTCCTGGATGCTCCGGAAGAAACAGTCCATCAGTACTATGTCTACAATTCATTTGGTTTTACCATAAAAGCTCTCTCCGAGATAGGCAGTGTTTCTAAAATGGAGGAGTACTGTGGCAGGAATAAAAAATATTTCGACAAAATTATTGCTGCTTATGAAGAGCTCATTGCCCGGGTCCCGGACAACCAGGAGTATATACAGAACTACCTGAAAGTCCTGGAAAATATCATGACCTATCGCCTGGACGTAAATAAGCTTGAAGGCGAGCCCGTGCTTTTCGAAAGAATCGTGCAAAATTACGGGAGATTATTTAAACTGGCCCCCAGAAACCTGGAATTGTTTAAGAAACTGCAGCTGGTGACCGAACAATTTAAAAATAGTTGTCTATTATCCAGGAACTTCGAAGCCGCAAACAGGGCCTTTGGGCAGATAGAAGAAATCTATTCCGGAATTCTCAAAAAAGAACCGGGACACATGCTCGTCTCCGCTCATCTTCTTTTCTTATACGAAAACTCCGCAGACCTGTACGCAAAACTTGGGAAAATCGAAAAAGCCGAAGAAAGCTTGCTCAGGGCCCTTGACTACCTGGCAGAAAAACAGCGGGCAAGTCCGGGAAATACTACTTACTCCCGGCAGCAGGGCGAATTTTACCGGATGCTCGGCAGGGCATTTTATGAAGAAAGGAACTCTGAAAAAGCAGCTCAATACGCCGGAAAAGCTCTCGAAATTCTCATGGAATTAGCCGGGAAAAATCCGGAGGACCTGCACTATCAGTATGAAATTTCAGAAGACTTTACCGAACTCGGAGAACTGTTTAAAGATATTGAAGATATAGAGCGTGCAAAAGAATGCAGTCTGCAGGAGATCAAAATCTACGAGAATATCCACGCAAGAGACCCCGAAGACGAGATGAGCGAAGCAAATATAGCCGCCACCCTCGACCAGCTAGGGCACCTCTATGCAGATAGGGGGAAAACGGAAACTGCAAAACAGTACTATAAAAAGGGTCTTGAAGCCTATGAAAAACTGTCTGAATCCTATCCCGAAGATATCGACCACGAAGTAAGGATCGCAAATACCCTGGGTTACATAGGGGAACTGTATGCGGACTCTGAGCCAGAAACCGCTCTGAAATACTATAAAAAAGCTTTCGGCATCCTTGAAGATGTGGTACAAACATTCCCGGACGTTCCAGTTTACAAAGAAGACCTCATCCATACCCTCGGGTACCTTGAATCCCTGGCTTCAGGGCAAGCTCAATACGAAAGCGCAATCCAGTACCGTGAGCGCATTACAGAACTGAGCCTCCAGCTTGCCAGCGAAAACCCCGAAAAATTTGATTACAAAAAAGAACTTGCCTTTTCCTTCAAACACTTGGGGACGCTTTATGAAAAAGCAGAAAAACCGGAACTTGCAAAACAGCAGTATTCAAAATCAGCCAGCGTCTTCAGGCAGGTCTTACAGGATGAAAACGAAAAAGATCTCATAAAAGACCTTCTAACTCTGGCCCTCCAGAAGCAAGCAACTATACTCATCCATGAAAAAAATTATAGTCTTGCAAAAGAATACCTGTCCCTTCTCCGTGATTACTATGAAGCCCTCTACGAAAAAGACCCCGAAAAATTTGTAAACTGGAAAGGCATCTGTGAAATTAGGACCCTATACGGGGTTTTACATAAATCCATGGGTAATTACGACACAGCTATCCAGATCTACAAATCAGTCTTCTCTATCCTGAATAAGCATCCAGTATCTGATCCAGATAACCCTGATTACCAGTCAATGTTCGCTGTATTATATACCCAGCTGGGAATTGCGTATCATCTGGCAGACGAGTATGATAAATCAAAAGAAGCTTTTGAAAAAAGTATATCCATAAACGCAAAACTGCTTGATGAAGAAGCTGAATATTTCTTATACATGGCAGATATGGCAGTAGCACTTACAAATTATTCAAAGTTACTCACAAACATGGGCATGAAAAAAGAAGCAGAAGAATACGCTGCAAAAGCAGACGAGATAAAGGAAAAGGTAATGAAAAAATATAGCTTTGATGAATTACAATAGAGAAGGGAGACAAAAAAGCTCTCTGAGGTTCAGATAACGCAGGTTTCAATAAAAAAGCTTCAATAAAATGAGTTTCAATAAAATTAAAAAGAGGGTGTAATTCACACCCTTATGTTCTTTTCCTTGAGGATTTCCATCAATTTATCTCTGAGCTGTGTGATATATTCCTCAACATCTGCTTCGGTTTCCATCATTTTTTCGCATCTAAAAAATGCTATATTGCTGATAACTTCAGTATTTCTCTGAGGGATTATTGGAGGATTTGGTGTTGTTTCTACTTCCTTGCCACCATCTGCAGGTTTAATTCCCGGAGTTTCCGGGTTATCCTTATCCTTATCGTTTTTCTTGTAGGCGTTCTTTTGCTGCTCTTCCCGAATAATCTGCCTCTCCCAGTCTATCTGCCTCTCTCTGATAGTCTGCCTCTCCCGGTCTATCTGCCTGTAAGCTTCCACCCTCTGGGAATTTATAATCTGAACCTGGCTCTGGACAAGAGCGCAGTCCTCAGCGTCTTCTATCGTTCTTTCTATCACATTGAAGAGACTGAACACTGTTTTCTTGAAGTCGTTGGAAAATATTTCGTCTGAAAGTTCCCTTTCAAACTCTTTCGTAACCAAATCAAGGTTTTCTTTGACCTCTTTTTTCCGGGCAGAAAGGGCCTCCTTAATTGCCGCTTCTATCCTCTTTTCCAGCACGGAAAGATTTTTGATCTCGGAATAGGGTTCCTTCAGGTTCAAAATTCTGTTTACTTCCTCAATATCTGCGTTTGTTTCTTTACCAAGGAACTGGATGTTTCTGGAGTAATCCCTGTACTTGTGGGCAAGCCTCCTGAAGATCTCAACCTGGGAGCTGTTAAAGAAGTTCTTCACATCCACTGCATCAGCATGCAGCTCTTTAAATTCGGTCTTTCTGGAGGCAACGGCTCTAAAAAAAGCTGAAGGGTCAGAGTTTTCTGTCAGCTCTTTCAGGAATTTCCTGTAAGCTTCTATCCGGGCTCTGCCAGGGAAGCTTCCTTCTTCTTCATATCTGCCTTCGATTACCTGCAGGGCTGAAAGCTCTTCCCCGAATATCTCCATTACTTTTTTATAGAGTTCGCCTTCTTTTTCTGGCAAGCTCAGTTTTTCAAAAAGGTCATTAAGTATCTTCTTTACGGCTTTGAGGTCCTCTTCTCCAGTCTTCTCCCTGATTTCTATGACAACTTTGTCAGCTTCATCCCTTCTTGTCAGGTATTTTGCCGTAGCACTCGCATCATTAAACAGGTACTCGGACTGATAGCGGAGTTTAATCTCTTCTCTGAGGTAAAGAATTGCCACAAGCCCTGAAATCGTCATATCTTTCCAGCCGTAGGGTTTTTTCGTGAAGCGTTCCTTTAAATCGCTTAACAGGACCCTTCCGCTTCTCCCGTACTTCAGCTGGATGTAGTCAAGCACTTCCTTTAAGGCAAGCCTGTTTATCTCACTGCCTCCGACTCCGAACCTCTCAAGGTCGTCCGAACGCAGGACTCTAAGAACTTCGCTCTCGTTTTCATAGTCCTTTGTAACATATCCGGCTTTGCTGTAAACATTCTGTATAAGGAGGTCGAGCCCTTCCTTTATGCGCTCTTTCGGGCTGGATTTATCAGGGGTTACTTCCTTATTGTCAACAAACACCCTTGAATCCGAAACGCCTTTCTGGACCAGATCCAGGGTTTTTGCTCTTGCACTGTTAGCATTCTGCTGCTTTGTGGAAAGAATATTCTGGATTTCCACGTTGTTCCGGTTTGAGGAGTTCTGCTTGAGGTATTTATCTATTTTCAGATATGACCTGATCTGGTCGATTAATTCGTCTTCCGGGAGTATGAAAAGCAGAGTATCCGTTGAATCAATAATGCTTAAATTTTCACCGCTCAGGGACTTCTGGCTTCCTTTTTTACTGCAATAATGGTCTGAAAGAGGGGTCAGGAACTTGATTGTAAGGTCTGCACCAGAGACGGCTTTTACCCTATCATCAATAGCTTTGTTAAACTTGTATTCCTTATAAGAAGCCTGGCAGATCCCCTGTTTCTGATCATAAAGCATCGTATGGATTTCTTCAAGAATCTGATGATCTTCGATTTCTACTCTTTTGATGTCCTTGTTAATCTCCTGTTCCACATTTGTCAGGAAATAGTACTTATCTTCGGACTTGCTTATCAGGGTCTGGTCTTCGAGCTTTCTCAGGGACTCAACGATTCTTTCTTTTAGTTTGAGCTTATCTTCATCAACCGAGGAAATGGAGAGCACTATCAGGTTATCGAGGTTCGGCTCAATTTCCGGAATGCCCCTGATCATAAACAGGATTTCCAGAAGTTCGCAGTCATTATCATTAAGAAAATCATTCTTCCGAGCATGAGAAATTGTTCTTGCGATGATAGGGTCAAGGAAGCCTTCAATAGTCTCATAGAAGGCATGGAAAGGAATTAACATCCCTACATTATTCTCGCAGTAGTTCTCAGTCGACTCCTTAAAGGCGCTGAGCATCGACCTTTCCCCTTTTGCCAGGTGCTTGCCCGTAAATCCGGTTTCTCTAATCCTGTCAAAGACCTTCTGCACAAGGTTGAACTGATAGGGGACAAAAGGATATACATTTACGAAGTCTTTTTCGTTCTTGTAGACCTTTATTTCAGCACGGTTTGAAAACGCAAGCAAATTTCTGAGTATTGTTTGCTTTTCCGCGTAGTATGAAGCAAGAACATCTCTGTACTCCTCTTTCTTATTCAGGATTCTCTTCTTGATAACTTCATCAACGTTGGCACTGGTAAGTGCCAGCCGGGTGTTAAAACGTCCCTGAATTTTAGAGAAGTCGTAGCCCTTTACATTTTCTTTTGTAACAGTATCAATGTCAGCCTGCGAAGTAACCACAACCCAGGCTTTTCCCATGAGTTTAGTCCCGAGATCTTCAACAATGGTCTGAAGATTAAGCATCAGCTCGCTATTTTCTCCGATGTACTGCCCCACTTCATCCACCAGAAAAATTACCTGATGGTCTTTTCCTTTCGACATGCAGTACTTATCGAGCTTACTTGCAAATTTCTCAACGCTAAAAGTAAAACTTGCTCCATCGCTTTCAAAAAGCCTTGAAGCAGCTTCCCTGGTCATAGAGCCGCAGTTTGCAAGGGCTTCTATAATGTCGTCCTGCTCAAAACTGTATGCGACTCTTCTTTCTACCCAGGGGTCTCCATTTATGCGCTCAAACTCGGCTTTGAAAGGTTCGTAAAGTCCTTTTTCCTCAAGCTGTTCTTCAAGTTCTGCGATCCAGAAAACATCTCCCAGGTACCCTCTCATATCATTAAAAGCCCTCATGAAGATGTTTACAATCTGCTCGTCGCCCTTGTTTGCCGTATTTGCTTTGGAATCAATATTAAAGAGAATAACATCTTTAGTGCCTGTAGTAACGGCTTTCTCGATATTGGCAAAAATAGAAGGGTCTGTTATTTTTTCCCTGAAAAATTCGAGTGCTGTCTTCCCACGGACCTCTCTATTCGCCAGTAAATACGACAAAATTTTGAGGAAATGTGATTTTCCTGAACCAAAGAACCCTGAGATCCAGACTCCTATTCTATCTGTGGGTTCTTCAAGTGCTTCAGCATAATTTCTGAAAAATATATCAAAATGCTTTCGGGATTCCCCTGTTACCACATACTCATCAAGTTCGGTATAGACGCTCCTTTCGTCTTCCTGATCAACCTTTATTACCCCATTGATATCCCTTCGGATATCTTTTTCGAATAAATCTTCTATTTTTATTTCTGTGGCTGTCATGTTTAGCACTCTGAACTATTAGTTTGAATTGGGTTTCTATATAAGTTAAATTTAATTTTCTGAAAGTTATCTGAAAACTTAAAACTCCCCTATTACAGTAATCCTGAGAATTTCTAAAATTATATTGCTTCTGGCATCAAGCGAAAAGCTCTGTAGTAGTTCTTGCTTTTGAATTCACCAAATAAGCTCAGGTCAAGCCCGCTGTACTTTCCAGGATAAAACATCACAAGAGGCTTTTTTCCCGTCACTGAATGAAGGTTATTAAGGACGGAATGAGCTCTGACAAATGGCCACGCATTTCCCACTCCAGTCAGAAAAATAATGTCGTAGTCTCCCTGAAGTATTCCAGCTATTTCTTTTTTTGTGACTTCCTGGTTAAGAATTAATCTTATCTTCTCAAGTAAGACATCTGAGCCCTTTTTCTTTTCAAACTGGATTATTTTTTCATCGCTAAGCTTCTGACTCAGAATTTTGAGACACAAATCGTACAGGTTAATCTCAATTATTTTTAGAGAATATTTGGTCTTAAAGCCTGTAACCATCTTTTCAATTGTGTCTCTGACCAGAAGCTCTTTTTCGGGCTCATAATCAAATATCCAGTATGGGATCTCATTTCCCAACCCCTTACATTCTAGAAAATCCTTTGTTTTTATTTTTTCTTTAAAGAGTTCCAGACGCTCTTCGAGTTTCATAAGTTTATTAATACTGCACTATCTATAAAGCGGTTATTATTTTCAGCCAGTAAATGCTATTTTTTTTTAGTTTCCTGCGTATTCGGTCCGAATAATTTAACAGTTGAGTGCTGGGCTTTGTAATGGCAAATGCTCCAACCCTCCCATTCTCATGCAATTGATGACTGCATACCTTGCAGGGAATAGGCATTCCTCTCGCAGGCTGTCCCAAAACTCAAACTATTTCTACAATTGGATAATGAGATACGTTAACTTTAAAAACAAACCCACTTGAAACAGAGAAATTTAGATGTGAATTAACCTTATAGTAGAAAAAATTGACACAAATGTAGAATTAACTTTACTTTTGAGACAGCCTGAGAAATTAAGCTTTTCATAAAAGAGTTGGACGGCAAGAATAGGTCCGATAGAAACACATATATTCTTGTTAGGAATTCTAGGGAAAGCTCTATGTTTTGTGATCTTCATTTTATCAAACAACACAAAACAAAGAGCACGTATTTTTATTTAACTGTCAAAGTCAGGTTGTTAAGATGGTAGCGTAGAGATGTTTCGCAAGCAACATTTTCATACTGTTTAGAGACTAAGTGGACAGAATGTTTGTTGACTGCCATATTCAGAACAGTACGAAGGATGTTTTCACATGTGAGAGAACCGTTGATCTTGATAGTTACATGATCTTTGAGAGGTTGTAACACAGCATCAATACATTCTTTTGACCTTAATTCGATTTTTGAACCATATCTAGATTTAGATGTGAAAAGAGACATACGGCGGCATTTTCATAATATATAAAGGTATCGGAAAACATCGTTTAAGGAAAAGTAAAAAATTAGTAAACTACTGACTTTAATTATATGTTATTTGATATTAATTGGCTAATTTGATGGATAATACTCTCTTTTGCTCGCTGTTGACGCAAAATAGTCAACAATATAAAGTTTTCACCTTCTTTAATAAATCCGTTTAGAAAAGGATTATTAATATTTAAAATATTAGATTGAGCTCGATAAAGATAGTCTAGACTTTTTTTTGCTATATTTTCAGCAATGTCTGTGCAGAGGATTATCCTTTCAAACTCTTCAATATTATTGATTTTTTCATACATATCATGACTTTGAATTATTTCCATCAAAAAGAAACTAAAATTTTCATTTTTAAGATCGTCTTTCCAATCTTTTATATCATCAATAAGTTGCATGCTAATGTGATAATTTTCAAGAAATAAATTCAGGTCATTGAGATAATTTTGATTTAAGTTTTTAGGACATAGACAAGTAAAAACAATATTGTTAATTTTTAGAGGAGAGAATTTATTCCCAAGAGCTTTTATATCTTTTTCCGAATATACATTCATCGATTTCATATGGTCTTTTTCCCATAAAATGCAATGAATGTAATCCCCGTAGATCTTCAGTACATTTCTATTAAAAGTAGTCCCTAATTTTTTCATTAATTCGCCAAGCTGTAATGTTGCCTTTAATAAAAAATAATCAGAGTAAATAATATTTCTGTAAAGGTCATCCTGAGAGAGTTTTTTGTCTATAATGTCATCTTGGACAAATATATGATAACTGAACCACAGGTTAAACTTTACTAATTCTTCTACAACCTCTTTTTTCCTTGGAATTTCAAAATTATAACTCAACCAAAATGGGTAATATAAGTGAAAATCTAAGGGGACTCGATTTGGTTCAGTTCCTCTACTCCTTAGTAGTAACATAATTTCTTCTTTAAAACGGGGTTCTATTTCATTCAACTCTGATTGAATTATATCCATAAGACATGGAGCAAATTTTTTCCTTATATCCATAATTTATCATTGTCCAGTAATATATCATTTAATTCAGTAAGCAGAGGAGATTTTACAATTTCTTTAGATATCCCTTTCTCTTTCATATTCACGTAGAATATAATAGCCAATTTGTATAGGACTTTTACAAACCCACAAAAACCTTCGTGTGGTAAACTTACATTATCATTTGTTTCATTGAAAAAATGGCTACACCCACCACCACAGAAGTTTCGAGCAACGCAACTTAAACATTTACTTTTGTTTGCTATATGTATGCGATCTAAAAAATGCTTCAGTTTAGACTTATCTAGACAAGTATATACGTTTCCGAAGTTAAATTGATCATTACCTATAAATCCATGGCATGGATAAATATTGCCAGATATATCTACTGACAGCATTCTTAAGCCTGCTCCACAAAAATAAGATTTAGATGTTAAAAGAGAAGGATTTTCTGTTTCAAAACAATATAATACCATATCTCTTAAAACCCTATTTAATAGTACACCTTTATATTTATCTGATGCTACAGCGTCTTCAAATATTTCAAGATATACCTGGTATATAGCAATCAGATCTTTTTCGGTTAACAATAAGTTACTATCCTTACTCATCACTGGAGAGAAGTTTACTTGAAGACCTAGATCATTCGTATAGTACAAAAGAAATTTTTTCATGTCCATATTTTGATGACTAAAAGTGGTTCTAATTTGTGGCTTTATTCCTGCTTCTTTCATTTTCTTTATATTTGAAACGATTTTTTCATAAGTAGGTGTGCCATCCAAGAAAGTTCGATGTTTATCGTGAGAACATTGATCTCCATCTAAAGACACTTGAACATTAAATGAATTCTCTTTTATGAGTTTAAGGATTTCTTCGGAAATTATAGTACCATTTGTAGCAATTTCAAAATCAGTGTTATACCCATTATACTGACTTCTAATATATTCGACAATTTCTCTTATTAAAGTAAAATTTAAAAGCGGCTCTCCTCCAAAAAATTTTATTGAAATATGATTGTTGTTTGTTTTTCCGTAAAGTAAATCAATAGCTATTTTTGCAGTTTCGAATGACATCATACCAGCATTACCATAAGTTCCACTGTTTGCAAAACAGTATTTACAGTTCATATTACATAATTGAGAAATATTAAGTTCTAATGAACATAAGCTTGATAAAAGGTATTCAAGATCAAAAGTTTGGTTATCCTGAGAACTAAAATAAGATGTATTCTCAGTTTTTATATCGGAAAACGTCCCAAAAAAAGAGATTTTTGTATTTTCTTTCAAGTTAGAATAATTTATTTTGCCAGTCTCCAAATCTACCTGAATGTCATAATTATTAAATTTAGTTTTCTGCAATAAAATCCCTTCCTTAGTACAGAATGTTGAAATAATCGACTCATGTTATGACAATTTAATTACTGGGCGTTAATACTTAGACAATACTTCATAAGTAGTCCCTTTTTAAATTCTGAGGACTCGGAACTAAATTTCCTAGACACTAGCTCCATACAATGAGCTTTGCCTTGTTTTTATTATATAATTCTGTGAATTAAATGTAAAATTTGCTGACTTATATTCTAGATAATCGTTAATCAACTAATAAGCCAAAACCAAGTATATTCTAAAAAATTTGTAAAGAATTTCGATAAGATACTTCGAAATTCTTTGCAGAGGAGTACTTCCAATTAATAAACTTCTTTAGAGTGAAGCTTACGAAAGAGATTGACTCAGAAGTTACCCCAATTCGGATTCATTATAATTTTTCTTAATATGAAGTTGCAGAAACCGGTGTTTACAATTATTATTGTTTTCTTGTACAAATTAATTCATTTTCATCCACATAGATGATAACTGCAACCACTATCTTCTGAGTTGCCAACAATAGGCTCTTTTACCATGGCTTCAAGATTTTTTTTATCAATTGAGTTTAATTTTGTTTCCTGCTCAGAGGTGATGGAAAATCCTTCACTTTTAATCGTACTCACAGGATCTTTCAAGAAACTATCCATTAATTTCTCGTCTTTTATTAATTTACCTACAAATTCGTCTATTTTTTCTTGATTCATTACTATTTTCCTCCACTCTTAAACAACGATACGATACGTATCGTAATAATTATTACTCATACACATAGATAAATAAATTATCCAGTTAGTATCTGTTTGCGTACACATAAACCATTTGATAAGCGCATAGTCTGTTATATATATGCATCGAAAATTTAATTAGTTAACAGATATAATTAAGTTATGAGGTGAAATCTTTTGACAAAACGTCGCATTTCCACCACTATTTCACAAAAACACTGGGATTTATTAAACAAGCATCTAGAAAAATTCGAAACGCAACAAAAAGTTATAGAGCAAGCCCTAGAAAGCCTGGAAAATAGCTCAAAACAAAACTCATCATCAATTTGGGAAACGAGATGCTGGATGTTTGTTAAATCGACAAAATCGGTCTGTTTTGTCTTAAAAGATGGTTTAAAAATGCTGATAGAAGCGGCAGATATTGAGCTGGTTAAGGAGTTTGTTACCAGAAATAAACCAATAGAACACTCAATAGAATTTTACTTTCAAAAGCCCCTCAAGGAACTTAGTCTAAGAGAGGTTATCGATGGACTGGTCACTGTTGCGATAACGGGAAACTGGTTTGATATAGTAGATTGTAAGGATGAAAGCAGCCACCATACACTGATGATAATACATAGCCTGGGTCTCAATAATTCTAAAATAAATGTAATAATGATTGAAAATTTGTTTAAAACCTATGGAGTCAAAGCCGAAAGCACAATTTCCGAGAAGACCATTTTTATTAAAATATTTAAAAATTGACAGTAATCAAGACTTCCGAGTATCGAGTAATCAAAGTTGTGGTGGCACACCCCCTTAAGAAAGCTAGTGGGGTATTCTACTGAAATTAAAAGGTTCTTGAAACCGATTATTAGGAAATAGTATTAAAAGTAAACAAATCTAATGGAAATAGAATTTTTTCCCGAATTACGATTCGGGCGCCTGCAGTATGTTTCGCTTCGCTAATACAGACTAAATTGTGGTTTGGAAAATCCTTTACTTTAAAAATATTATAAATCAGTATTTTGTTGTTATTTCTTTCAACTATTTTCTACTTGAATTCACTTGAGTATAAAGTTAAAAAAATGAAAGTAGCTTTACAAAGGATGTATGTTGCAATCCTGAAATACAGAAGATATCTATGATTCTATCTATGATTCACGGAAGATTTCTATCCTTCTTTCGGCAGGTCGACATTAAAAATCAGAACATTTTTCTTGATGTCGTTTTATTGTATCTCCTAGATAGAAATGAGATCAAAATTTGGTTAACATCTGGATCAACTATCACCACATATATAAATACTGGGCCATTTTTTCATAAAAGTTTAGTATGAGATATTATAATTGATCATATGTAAACCTGAAAGTTACGTACAAATACTGCGTATTATTCCAAAATCGGCATCAACAAAGATTATGAGAAATTAAATGTCGACCTGCCGAAAGTAAGTATATGATTTTTTAGGTCCCTCAATAGATTATAAGCCAAGAGCACTTCAGTATTGTAAAAAATATGAAAATGCAGGCATTAAATGCCTGTATTAGTGCTGTTAGATTTAGATATTCTGATCGGTTTTTTTAAAGCCGACTCTGGAGCAAATATATCCGTTGCCAAGTTTGAGTATATTTTATTTGCTTTTAGAAGATTAGTCTCGAGTTCAACTTTATTGTCAGGAGTACTTCTGTAGAAGTAATTTGTAGTTTCTTTAGTACTGCTTTCATCACTGCCGAAGTATAATCCGCTCCTGAGGAACTCTTGAGTCCTGAATACTACATAGCCTCTATAACTGGACAATTTACTAACATTATCGATTCTGTAATTGTTATAAACTGAGAAATCCATACCCAGGGACTTATCGGGAACAGATGGGATATAAAAGAACCTCGTTGTATGGTAATCTGAATAAATGGCAGAACCTTCAGGAATGTACTTGTAAACATGCTCGAAACCGCTCAGTTCATTATTAGTAAAATATCGATGTTCTGAACTCTGCCCAAGCATATCTGAGTCCGCGATGCTAAAGACTGAAGAGACGAAGACAAAAATCGAGAACACCACAGTTACAAAGAGTACTGTATTTAATTTTTTAGGCCCGTATTTGTCCATATAGTTCCAGAATACATATATTCCATATCCCATTGCAAAGGCCATAAAAGGACTGACGAAAAGCATAAATCGGTCAACCCTGAAAAGAACCCTAAATTGCCATATAGTGTTAAGAGGATTTGGAACATAAAAAATAAGGGTAAAAAGGGCAAACAACCCAAAAACTGAAGCATAGTTTTTCCTGTAATTCTTGAGTAGAAAGCCTATTCCTACAAGGGTAAAAAATAAGAATACGGATTTATCCAGAAGTCCTATCAGACTGAGAATTCCTTCCTCAAGCATATCAGACCCCCCGGCAGTTAAAACTATAGAATCCCAGAAATGGCTTTGTAAACGAGGAGTAAGGCTCCTCTGCATGAACAGGTAAGCTGTAAAGAACCAGTAAGAAGTAAAGGTAACATTCAAAAGTAAAAAGAATGGCTTGCTTATAGAATTGCCAGCCCTTATGATATACTCTGAGGCGAGCAGGATGACGATTAATAAAACAAACTGGAGTATGGAAACGTTATGTACCAGGGTCAAAAAAAGCAAAACTACGACAGAAAGAGCTTTTAAAGAGAATTTATCTTCTTTAAAATTGACGCTGTAAATCAGATATAACAGCATAATAAACCCTATAAATGCCATTGTGCGTGTGATCACGTAAGTACTGTAATAAATCACAATGGAACTTGCAGAGAAGAGTAGACAAGAGAGCAATGATATTTGTCTGTTGCAGGTAATCTGATTAAATAAATAATAAAGGAAAACTACCATTGCAGCATAAATTGGCGCTGTAATCAGGAAAAGTGAGGTTTTTACACTGATGTTAAGAATTTCTGAAGCCTCAGCAATGAGTATATGGTAGAGGGGGAAAAACGCATAGTCACTTAAAGAAGTAGGAATTGTATGTCCTGTTAGCGCGGTGAATTCCGAAAGAAATATATGAGGCAGAATATCAGTGGACCCGAAATAGAAGTCATAATTTAAGGTAACACTATAAGTAAGGTTTACCATGAGCAAAAAAGTTTCTAGAAGGACAAGGGAGGGCTTTACCTCTTTGGATAAAGTCTGCAGGAAGACAGAAAGATAAGTCAGCAGAATAAATACGAAGTAATACCAGGGTCTCCCCCCCTGAGATAGCAAAAGCACAACTATCGAGCCAATATAAAATATGCCAAATACGTATGTAAGGGACTTTATGTTAATGGATGTAAAGCTGTCTATATCATGCAGACTTACATCTTTTTTGTAAATGTACAATATGAAAAGACAGGAAAGCACTGCAGGGATTCCTGTGAATAATCCACGAACTATATAGTCTGGTTTTCCAGCCACATACATCCATATGAAAGTGAAAATAACTGCAAAAATAATTGCTAGCGGGAACAGGAAGGAAACTGCCTTCATAAAAAGGCTATCATCCATATACTTTGGTCCCGCCTTTTCGCTCAATCCTAACATACTATCCCCATAACCTTAAGCAATCATAAATTGAATTTGAAATAAAGAATACTAATTGAATCCGAACAAAGATCCAGGATTAAACCTGATATAAAAGGTTCAGGTTTTTGTTCCAAACCAATAGGATTTACAATGAGGGCTAATTGGTTAAAAATTTTATGCTTAAATCTAATCCAAGCAAAATTCAATTCATTCAGTCATTTACTATATTTAGGTAAAGAAAACTGTACTTACAGTGATCAATACTGTACTTACAGTGATCAATAAATTTTTGAATATTAACTATCCGAAAGAGACCTGGTTTTTGAAACGAAAAGAGAGTTTACAAAACTGTACAGAAAACCCAGCCCATAAGTAATGTGCTGAACAGGAATTACAAACATAGCGAAAAGTCCGTACTTTGATTTCATTTTATACGTTACCTGAATTGAGGTAACAAAGACCAGAATGAAATATAAGATTCCCATTACGAGCAGAACTATTACAGGCGTGGTATATATAGGAGAAACAATAAGCGAAAAGACTGCGAAGAGAATGGCAATCGAAGGTAAAAATGCATACCAACGAACAAATTCACCATGCTTTTTGAAAAGTTCAGCCATCCACATGCCATACTTGAACATTCTTACGGAAAATGACCTGGGAGTTCCTCTTCTGTGGTGCAGCACTTTTGCCTCCGGAACATACAAAAATTTGTAACCTCTTTTATTAATTCTGTAGTTGAGGTCTCCATCCTGCCCCACAACAAAGCGCTCGTCAAACTGCCCGGCTTCTTTTATTATATTTTTTTTGTACAGCGCATTGCAGTTCGGAATGGAACTGACATAATCTTTCCTTGTGGAATTTTTGGACTGAGCAGAACCTCCAGAACCCAGAAACGTTTCCTGGGCATGCCCTACTACTCTACCAAAAACAGGATCATTATCAAAGATTAAATTAGGCCCACCAACACATGCCACATCTTCAGGGGCGTTTTTTATTTCATTGACAAGAGTTTTTAACCACAGGGGATCGACCTTGCAGTCCCCGTCCGTGAATGCAACGAAGTTCCCCCGAGAGTTCTCCACCCCAAGATTTCTTGCTGCAGCAACATTTTTTCTTTCGTTAAGAATAAGCCTGACAGGGTACTTTTTCACGAGTTCCCTGGTTTTGTCGGTGGACATTCCATCGACAATAATGATCTCATAAGAATCCTGAGGGTAGTCCAGACACAGTAGCGACTCAATACATTCCTCAATATATCGCTCTTCGTTGCGAATACCCACTACAACCGAAATAAAAGGATATTCCATAAAGTAACCACTTTTTGTCCGTTATTACCTTCGAATCTGTTCATTCAAAAATATCATTCTTGAAATGGCATGCAGTATGATTCCTGTAAATATCATAAAAGCCCCTATGATTGTCAACATCAACATAAGGACTGTGGGCCCAAAACGCAGGTAACCCCCAAAAAAGTAATCATGAAGGAACTTAAGACCCATAAGGAGGCCTGTAGATGACATTATAAAACCGGGAACTGCAAAATAGTAAAGGGGACGCCTGTATTCCATATCTTTCAAAAGCTTGAACAGGACACGCGGACCATGTATAAACGGATGCTCACTTGAGCAATCTTCAAGATCATATCTGCAGTGGATTTCAACTTCAGTAAATGTAAGGTTATGATCTCTTGCCTGAATCAGAATCTCGGAACCTGCAGACATGTCAGTGCCATTTAAATTAATATTTTCAATGGCTTTTTTGCCATAGGCACGAAAACCACTCTGAGAATCAGTGACATTAAGACCGCCTGCTATGTAAGTTGCGACATCAAGAACTTTCATTCCAAATTTACGGTAAACAGGAACATTTTTGCCGTTACCGTTTACAAAACGTGAACCAATAACAAGGTCAAAACCATGTTTTAAAGGTTCAAGTAGTTTGGGGATTTCTGAAGGATCGTGCTGACCGTCGGAATCGATTATGACCATAGCGCCTGCACCAAGATTTCGGGCAGTTTCAAAACAGTTTCTAAGGGCTGCACCATAGCCCTGGTTAGTTTCGTGGCGGACTACATAAGCGCCAAGGGATTCAGCGATATCGACAGTGTTATCAGTACTTCCATCGTCCACAACCACCACACGGTCTACGTATTTTTTGCAGCCCTTGATAACATCGGCAATAGAGTGGGCTTCATTATACGCAGGCATGGCTGCAATAGTAATGGTCATGTATAATCAACTACTTTTTTATTAAAGAATTCAAAGGTCTCCATAAACCGCCTCTTCATAGAGAAATAAACGAGAATTTCAAATACTGGAAATACATTTTTCAGAGTCATCGCACCACAAGTATTAAAGGGTTTCTGAGGACCACCTGTAATTGCAAATACAGAAACATCAGTGGGGGATTTTCATGCTCCTTTTAGGGAAAGGAAAGACGTTCTGCAAGCAAAGCATAGTTCTGAATAAGACATGCATTTGTTTTAATATATGAGCTATATAAGCATTTAGATACAAAAAATAGTGGAGCAGTCTGATCGATATCAAAAATAATTTAACCTGATAAAAAAAGCCTATTCGCTAGAAAAAGCCTTTTAATAACTCAGAAGCAAAATAAAACCTATAAATATATTAGTCTAAAAGTTTAGATAAATGGGAGGAGTTAACAGAGTTATCTCTGATGCAACATCACATTGAAAAAATTAATGAATTTATTCAAGGAAATCAGTAAAAAAATTACCAAACTTAGGAATGGTGAAAATTTAATTTCAAACACTTATACCCCATATTTATCATTATTGGTATTGTGAAGTGCAATTATAGAGCCGCTACCAAAGTGAAAACTTGAAGTAATATTTCAACCACTCCTTAATCTAAATATTAAAAGAATTTATATAAATACTAATTAATGAATAATATTTAAAGTAGTTGACAAGATAAATGAGAAGTTTTTTATGCAAAAAGGCTGTTTGAATAAATAAAATTAAAATCTTTATTGAATAAAAACGAATGGATAATAAATATATATTTTCAAGTATTTCTGTTCCTACTCTACTATTTATAACTATAATTATTGTACAAAAATGGAATCAGAATTGATGTTACGCACAAAGTATTCTGAAGAAATTGAAAATCAAATGAAATCATTTTTTGATTCTTTGAATGAGATGGACAGAAGAGATATGCTGCCATTGAATCAAGAAAGTTAGGTCATGGTGGACAAAAATATATATTTACAGTCAGTATTTCAGCGATTTCTACATTCTTTATATTCTTGTTTGCAAGTAAGAGAATTCGTGTTCTTGTCAGTTTTCGCGCATTTTTCTCTCCCCTTTTAACAAGGTCCTGGTGGTATTGCTCCTAATCTTCTTTAAGTTTGATTAGCACTATGAAAAATGATATATCATTTAAAGTATAGGAAATATACCAAATTTAAATTGGTGAGACACTTTTATCTGTTTTTATAAATATCGCAGTTGGATGGCAAAATTCAAATATTATTTCAACAGCACGTCAACCGAAAGTGAATTAAATCATAGGCTCATATACCCGAGAAATACTTGTGGAGATAAATAGTTCTTGCTGAGACCAATAGTCAAATATTTGAAAAATATATTTGGCAAA
This sequence comes from Methanobacteriota archaeon, assembly GCA_030054735.1. Lineage (GTDB taxonomy): Archaea > Halobacteriota > Methanosarcinia > Methanosarcinales > Methanosarcinaceae > Methanosarcina. Next base: position 47,186 of record JASGVX010000063.1, read on the forward strand.
ATAATTCTATAGGTAATCCCCTGAAAGAGGTATAGAGGATGAAAAAATATCTGTCAATACTATTAGTTTCAGTCCTTATTTTTGGGGCTGTACTCCCGTGCGCTACAGCAGGGGCAAAGGCAATTTTATCAGGAGACAATTCGACTATTGAAGATGAAACTACTGTTGTTGATGTTTCCAACGATACTAATAAAGATTCTGTTGTAAAAAAAGATACTATTGTTGCAGACAAATCTGTTGTAATTGATAATACAATAATATCAACAGATGACGACATAATTACATCTGTAAACACCGATGATAGTATCATATTGAACAATTCTTCTATAAATGATGCTACAGTAATATCAACAGATGTTTATAATAGCCAGACGGTAAGCAATAATATTGTGTCTTCTGACGATGATATTACTACATCTGTAAACGATAGTATCATATTAAAAAATTCTTCTGTAATCCAGTATGTAGAAACAACACAGGTAAATATTGATAATAGCCAGACGGTAACTGTTGACGTAAAGAACGACAATTCAGTTGTCAACAATATATATTTCCAATCAACAACAGATACAGGCAAGGCAAAAGTTGTTATTGAAGATCTGAAAGATGATACATGCTTGGTTAAGAAACCAACAGGTGATATTTACAAGTCATTTAATATATGGATTGACAATGTAGATGTAAATAATAATATTGAGAATGCAGCTGTTGATTTTAAAGTTGAAAAGACATGGCTTGAAGTAAATGGTCTTGATAAATCATCCATTGTCCTGAATATGTATGATAATGGTAAATGGGTAGAAGTGCCAATTACAATAACAGGACAGGATTCAAAGTACATATATTTCAAAGCTGAAGTATCAGAATATTCTACATTTGCAATTACAAGCAAAACAATAACTGTAAATAACACTATTAAATCAACATCTTCGACTAATACTACAGGAGAAACAAATGGTATAACAAAAAGTGAGATAATACGTATACTTGAAATGATTCTCGCATATCTTAAGGGGAACTAATTTCCCTTATTTTTTTGGTTGTAAGGTCATGCGTAAATATAGAAAATTAGCATGCTTTTTTTCACTTATAAAGGACTTACACAGTTGAATTGAAAAACACGTGCGGAAGTGACTTAACTGTAAAAACTCAAATAATGTTGACGAACCCGCATGTGTCTCATTTTACATTTCAAGTGCGTAGAGTCCTATTATATTTTCAATTTTGCCTTTTGTCTGAGGCCTGTAAGGTCTGCATAATCTTGGGATAAAACCAAAGCATTTGAAGAAATCCTCGAACTGTGAATTCTATTCAGAATCTGATGACTTTAAGGCTCTGTTGATAACAACTTGCTTCATGTTATCATAGAGAATCTCCTGTGTAAATCCTCCAAAGTACTCAAAAGCATTCAGATGACACTGGATAAGAGCGGGAGTGTCTATGCTCAATGTAAATTCAACATATCTCATTCTGGAATATCCAAGAACCATATTGAAGCAAAAGAGTTTCTTTATTTTTCCATCAAGCTCAACTGTTCCTAATTCTCCCCAGTCAACCTGAGCCTGTACACCTGGTTTTGTTTCGTAGCGAAGCACGGCAGGGACGCCCTGCTCAGGTCGGACTTTTTGTACGAAGTCCTTGACTAAGGTTTTTCCTCCGTCATAACCCA
>JASGVX010000064.1 GCA_030054735.1 Methanobacteriota archaeon
CCCTATTGAGTAAGAATATATTTTTCATCCATTTTTTCATCAAAATCACAATCAAAAGGACTGAAAGAACTTATAAAATATATATTGATTTTAGTGTATTCCATACAAAAAGTCGGAGTTAAGGTTATTAATATCCAAGAGACAAATTCCTGTAATTTGATTTTCTTTGACTGCTGGCAACTGACTGCGTTTTCTTATTGTTCATAAGTTAACTCTCGTTTTCCTCGTTTTCGTTATAATCAATATCAACAGGCGTGTTTTGATAGGCTGAATAGTTACCAAATTATATTCAATTTTTCCTCGAAAAGAGAGGAACCGAAGTTCCCAAAATTTAATCGCATAAATCTAATTTCACTAATCTACTATATCATATGATTGTTAGTTTAAATTGTAACCTTAACTCCACTTAATTATAGGGACTATATCCTAGAATTTGCTTATTTTTTCTTTTTTAAACTTCAATTGAATCATTTCAAATAGGAATTTACTTATACTGTGTTCCCTATATTATATAGGATATGGAAACCTGGGCAAGAGACTGGCTTGAAGATCAGCGTAAAGCTGGAGAAAAATGTCTTGAAATCAAAGTTCGAGGCGAATGTCATTATGTTTATCGCTCTACAAGTAGATATGACAAAAAAACCAAGAAGGGTCGTAAAGTGTCAGTTTACCTTGGTAGACTTGACAAAAAATATGGCTTTATGCCCAAAGGTGAGAAACCTAAAATCATTATGATACCTGTTCCTCGTTCTATCACCGACTATGGAAATTCAATGATTTTGCATAATATGATGGCAGAGCTCAAACCTCTTCTCATTGAAAATTTCCCTGAACACTGGGAAGAACTCTATGCAATGTCGATTGTTCGCGTTAATGGATATGTTCCTCTCAAAAGAATCAAGGATAGTTGGGAAGATCTCTATAACCCTGAAGGTCTAAAACCAAATAATATAACATTATAATATTAAACGATTAATACGGAGCCACCAGCATGTAAGCTCTTAGATTTCCCCATAAAAGCGGCGATAATCTTCGATAGTTTTTCTTGCCTGTTCAGGAAATTCTTTTTTCAGGTATTCTATGAATTCATCCCTTGACACGGTCTCTTTGAGGACTTCGAGTATACCCGCAACAAACTCCTTTGATTCAGGACTTTCTTTTTGTATCTCAAAAGAAAGGCAAAGAGCTTCTTTTGGAAAATATTTTTTCCTGACCTGGGGGGAAACCGAACCCAGTAATACTCCTTCTTTCAGAACGCTGTATGCCGGGACACCAATTCTTTCCAGCCTGTCCCTTCCTGCAAGTTTTTCCAGATTTTCTCTGGAATACGAGTGCAGCTCAATGTAGATTTCAGGGTTCAGGGCTTCAATTGCTTCAAGTATACTTTTTCCCATCACAGGGTAGTAAGCCGGGTCCAGAGTGGAAGTATATTCTCCTCTTTGGACAAGAGGGATCAATGCAAGAGTGCCTCTCTCAGGAGGCCTTATTTTCAACAGGATATCTGTTGTGTCTTTCCACTCATCTCCGTGCAGCCCTGCTACAAAGAGGCGAACAGGTTTTCCGTGTCCGGAAACCTTCAATCCGATTTCATCAGCATATATATCCATCGTGCAAATATCCTTACAGTCATGCCTTACTGGAGAAGAGCCATTTTTTATCAGCTGTCATCCGTTTGAATCCCTTTTTATTTTTTTTCTTCAGATGATTCTTTTTCTTCAGGAAGAGGTTTTCTTGCAAGCACGTACATTTCCTGTTTTTCGGAACTGATGACCTGCTGGACTTCGAGCCCCAGTTTCTCGATCTTGCTCAGGATTGGCTTCGGGTTTTTCTTCTTTGGGATTTTTATTACCTGAAGCAGCTTTCCCCCTTCTTTCAGGAGAGGAAGCACTCTGGAAAGAGCTTTGATAGAGTCCTCAGGCTCAAGAGTCATATCTGAAAGAATAACGTCTACAGGCTCTTCAGAGAGCTCTTTAAGAGGTATGGTAAATACGTCCCCGAATATTACCTCAACATTTTCCCGCTCATATGCGATTTTTCCAAGCTCGCTCCTGAAATCCCGGCTGAACTCAAGACCTTTTATATGGCTTACAATCTCTGAGGCAAAAAGAAGAAAACCACCTGCGCTGGATCCAAGGTCAAGAACTCTGTCTCCGGGTTTAAGGAACCCGCTTTCTTCCTGAATATACTTGAGTTTGAAATAGCCCTGTGGCTGGTCAAAGCCTTCAGCTACCTCTATTGTATCGTCAATTGAGACATCTCTGGAGACTTTTGTTAGCACCGTGCCGTTAACCTTAATATTTCCGGCAAGAATGGCATTCTTGGCCCGTCCCCTGGACTTGAAATGTCCCATCTCTACAAGGTATGCATCCAGTCTCATTGGGTATCGTATCTGCAGAGCCTGTATATATAGGTAGAAGTAAAAAACAGGCAGTAAATAGGAAATGAAGGATAAAGTACAGGTTTAAGGTCTTCTTTTTGAAAGGTTAGTTAAAAGCATACAATTTTTTCTTTTTGATTGGCCCGTAAATGAAGTTTATCTGTCATTTATGCTATTTCAAAATTTATTATATCTTTATACAGAATATTTCGCCCCTCAAATAACCTCATCATACCCTTTTTAAGCCTGATCATGCTTGGAATGGGAGTCGCACTTTATTTGACAATTTTCTGGCAGTCCTGAAGAAGCCCGATCTGGTCTTTCCAGGTACTTTGATGAAGTACACATTAATGCCTCTGGCTGTGTGACTGTTCTCTCTGGTTTTAAGGCCACCTCCCAAGCTTATGGCAGGCGTGATCCTGCTCGGCGTCCGGACGGTAGGTAGGGCTTCAAACGTCAGCTACTAGCTTGCTAATGGGGATGTTGCGCTCTTGATAGTGCTTAGATCTGTCTCCAGCATGATTGCCTTTCTAGCCACCCCATTTCTTACCTGGCTCTTTATTGGGCAGATAGTGGCTGTTGACGTTACAGCTTCTAAGTGTAGTAAAGTTCAGTTTAAAGTTTTTTCGTTCATCTGAAAATCGGAGATAGAATATTTTCCGCCATCACAAAAATTTTATATATGGCGACTTTTACCACTCATGATGAAGTGACCTGTATGAATGAAAAAAAAATTGATTTAGCTTCGCTTAAAAGTAAAGGCTTTCTGCCCCAGAGGCAGGAAAACATGTTTTCAATGCGGCTTAAAGTCGTGAGCGGGAATCTGGACGCTGAAAAATTGAGGGAAATTGCAGATGCAGCCGAGAGATATGGCTCTGGCTATGTTCACATAACCTCGAGGCAGCAGATTGAGGTACCTTTTGTCAAGCTTGAAGCTGCGGAAGAAGCAAGCGATGAACTTGAAAAGAAGGGCATTTCAGGAGGCTCTGCCGGAAAAAGGGTAAGAGCTGTGGTCGCCTGCCAGGGAAACAGAGTCTGCAGGAATGGGTTAATTGACTGCCAGGAACTGGCATGCATGATAGATGAGAAATACTTTGGAAAAGCTGTCCCGAAAAAATTCAAGATTGCAGTAACAGGTTGTCCTGCTGCCTGCATGAGGCCTCAAGATAATGATTTTGGAGTAATGGGCACGGTAAAACCTGAAATCTTCGGAGAAAACTGCGTCGGCTGCAAACGCTGTGAAAAAGCATGTAAAGTAGGAGCGATAAAAGTCCTGGAGGACAAAGCCTGTATAGATACTGAAAAATGTATCCTGTGCGGAGCCTGCATTGCTGCCTGCCAGAAAGATGCCCTTAGAGCAGAAAAAACCGGATGCACAATTTTTGTTGGAGGCAAGGCAGGACGTCAGCCAAGGCCAGGTACAAAGCTTATTGAGCTTGCAGATGAGGAGCAGCTTTTCTCAGTACTTGAAAAAACCTTTGAGTATTATAGAAGGGAAGGTCTTGACGGGGAAAGGTTTGGAGACCTCCTTGATAGGCTAGGATTTGAAAAATACAGGGAAGAAATCCTTCCCTGAACCCATTTTAGCTTCCGGAAAAACCGCTATTAAAGATTTAATGGCTTATAAACAGGCTGAGAACTGAAGTTAACCTTCCGGATTTGCATTATTTGAAAGCCAGATTCCGAGCGTCCCCAGCCCTGCAAGCAGGGCAATAAACTGTATGAGCCCGCCGAGGAAGGGTATTTCATATAAAATTGCAAATAGAACGGCTCCGGTGAGGTAGTATATCATCCTCCCTGCTTCTTTTTTGAAGACCCTGGCGTAAATCATTTTCCCTGCGAGAAGTTTGATAGGTACTGTAGCTATAAGTGCTGCGAGTGCAAAGAGGAGTATCAGCAGGATAGAAAGGCTCCATCCGAAGAATGTTATGAGCAGAATTATAGAAAGCACCGGGACGAAAATCAAGAGCAAAAAACCCACCAGTCCGGCTTTCAATGCTGAGTCTCTTACAATTTCTGCAAGTTCGCTTATAAAACCCGGGAAGATATAGACAAGGATAAAGCCCAGGGCAAGAGATGCCAGTAACTTTATAATGAAGAAAAAGATGTTGAACCCTTCAACTCCACCTGCATACTGCTTTTGTTCTCTGGTTGTGGGTTTGATATTCAGGTTTCCCCCTACATCTTCTTTAAGGTCAGCAGGGTAGTTTTCTGCTTCAAGTTCAAGATCACCTTTAAGCTTAAAGTTTTCTCCAGTCTGGAGGGCTCCGGCAGAGACCAATCCATCACCATTAATGATTCCGTTAAGAGTTACTTCCCCTCCAGCCAGAAGGATATCTCCTTCAACCGTACTGTCCTCCGAGAGAATAATCTTCCCTCCGGCTGATACCAGATCCCCACCGACATTTCCATTTATACGGATACTGCCTCCGAATGCCATGATATTTCCTGAAACATCCCCGTTAACAATCAGTTCTCCGCCGGCACCGATGAAGTCATCCATTACATTTCCGTTTATCTCAAGTACGGATCCGACAAGCACCAGATCTCCCTGGATATCCTGATCTATCTTAATGTCATTTCCACCGCCAAAAACGTTTCCTGAACTCGTATATTTAAGGTAATTCTCTTCTTCCGCTGCTCCTGCTGAGAAAGGCAGTACAGCAAAAAGTACCAGAAATAAAACAAGTGATAGTGACAGATTCTTTTCCATAAAACCACCTTCTAAATACATAAATAAGTATGAAAACTCCTTATAAAATGCACATGATATTCTTCGAATAAGATGTCAATGGAGGTTTAATTTTCCCCATTTTGGTCGGTTTAAATTTCCCCACCTTCAGATATAGGTTTTACCCAATTATCACAAACTCACTCAAAATTACTGATAGATAAGGTTTTGCCATTTTTCTTTAAATTACTTATTTTTTCTAAATTGTTGGTAAGGGATATAAGTATTTTTGCTACAACTGGATGATTTTTTTTAGAGGTTACAAAAACAATAGTTGTAAGCCTGAAAAGTCTTGAAGGTAGAAAAAAATATGAAAATATATTTGGAAAAAAACAAGAGAAAAAGAGTATAGAGAATTTTACAGAAAATTAGGTGAGGTTTTGCCATTTTCTATCAAATTCCTTATTTTTCAATAATGTTTGGTTATAATATTTATTTTGTAAATAAATTTATTTAAGATGATTTAAAACCAATTTAATATGATATTACATACTTAATTATAATTATGATCATTTTTACTCTTATAAAATAGAAAAAATTCTATTTAATTTTTTAACACATAATTAATATTTATAATTTTATGAGATTTATTGTAAAAGATTACACTAAATGATAATTTTTAAAGAATATATATTATTAATTAAGTCATTACTATGAGATTTCATATTCAACGGCATTTTATTGTTCAGTTTTAAAGGCACTAAATATAATTTTGTGACAAAATAAGGATTTTTAGACAATTCTTTTACATTTAAAGCATTATTAACAATTTTGGCAAAGGCTCAGGTACACTGCCTCCATTTATTGTCATCGGCATTTTTAAAGTGGTATATATTTATATACTTGAGTGTTATGATTATATACAAATTACAGAAGGTACAGAAAATAACCTGGTACAGGCCCTTTCAGATACCTTTTGCCTTTTGAGGTAGGAGAATGGAGACAGCAAACGACAACCTGGAATCAAGTTACATACAGGAACTGCATTCCATAAAAGAAGAAGTTACAACCCTGAGAAGCGAGTTCTCCCGGTTTTTGCAGCGGGCAAACCAGCAGCACATTGATGGTATGCTTGTGGAGATGCGGAAAAATGTCATGAAACCCATGGTGGACTACCTCTGTGAGGACGCAACAGAGAGGATGCACAGCCAGATGACTAGGGATTGTAAGATGCGAGAACTCTGCGAAACGGCATTCAAAGAGATCTTAGAGGAAACTGCAGGGCTTGTTGGCAGAGTGAGGGTTGAGGCAGGAACCGTCAAAATCTACAGGGACAAACTTGAGGCGTTAAAAAAGGAAGCAAAAAACCCTCAGTGCAGCAGGTGCTTTTCAGAAGCAAGCAGCCTTTTTGAAAAACAGGTCAAACTTATGCGCTCTCTTCAGATATATGATGATAGGGAAGAAAAGGACGAAAAAGGCGATATAAGTGCAATCGAGCCTGACTGGATGGTTTCTGAAGTCTGCGAGCCGGTAGCAAACAGACAGAGGCTACTCATGCTCATGGCCCTTTCAGGTGAGAGCAAGACATTCTCTGAACTTTCCAGGCTCACAGGGCTTCGTGGCGGAAACCTGCTCTTTCATCTACAGAAACTTCTTGATACAGGTATGGTTTTACAGCGGAGTGAGAGGGGAGACTATATCATTACAAGAAAGGGATACTCAACTCTTCAGGGACTTTCCAGAATCTATTCTGAAATTGGGCTACTAGATTAAAGGATAGAGGACCACTGCATAAAAATTGTAAGTAATTACAACCTGTAATCATCCATCGGTAAAATATTATATTTAAAAAAGAAGGTGCAAAATCAAAAATCCATGATTAATTAAAACTGGCCAATTTATCCATTATTTGTTTAGCCATCTTTACCGATCGCATCAACCGGATAGTTTTCCAGTGACTCTTCACAGGTTTCCTTTTCCTCGTCATTTTCAGGCTGCTTATTAACATTTGAAGCTGCTTTTTAGCATACATTTCTATAATTTGATATATGGTCCTGTATTCTTTTTTCCAAAATATTTCTACTTTCATAACTTAATAGTGCCAAAGACTCAGTTCCAAAATCTAGTGATTTCTACATTTTTTGATTGAAATTTTGAATTCCCCCGCAGAATTCAATTTTCGATCAAACTCAATATTCAAGCTCTTCTGGCACAGGTCAATATGTCATGCTC
>JASGVX010000065.1 GCA_030054735.1 Methanobacteriota archaeon
ATTCTGGAAAAAGAAAATGGTTTCAAAGGACTCCAGCTATGGCAGAAGGAATAACTGATCACATATGGACTTTAAAGGAACTATTAACATTTAGAGTTCCTGTTCAATAATTTAAGGACACTACCCAAGGTCCATTTTCGCATATTCGAGCGCAGCTTTGTTTGCCCAGAGGACTTTAAATTCTGGACTCACAAAAATTATCATTTCGTCGAGTGAGTCAAGCAGAACTTTCTTTTCACTTTCCTTAAATTTTAACTCTTGCTCTGACAGAGAAATTTCGTTTAACAGCCCGTTTATTTCACCTGCGAGATGATCGAGTTCATCATTGCTTTCAATTGACAACTTTTTGGAAAATTTTTTTTCCTCCCTAACTCTTGTAACAAAGTTGTCAATTTCTTTTAATCTTGAAACAACTAATTTATCAAACACAAATTTGGCTACGAGCGCTGTAATAAGTCCTGTTAGAAGCTGGGTAAAATACACGTGATTAATGGCTTTTTCGCTGCGTATATAAAAATCCCTTGGATAATCCACCCTGAGAATCAAAGCAAGCTGGCCCTTAATATCATTAATTCCAAAATAACCTGCTATCTGATTATCGTTTAGAGTTTCAATCACTATTTTGTCTGGATTATCCGAAAAACTTCCGATTTTCATCTGAAAATCTGGAGGCATTTTTTCGTTTACCCCGTACACAATAATAGAAGAACGTGTAACGCTTCTAAAAGAATCGAGTAATTCCTCGTCGAGAAATCTCCCGAAAATAAGAGTGCCTCTTGAAGGTCCTTTGAATTTTGTTGAGACAATAGGGCGGCATTCAATAAACATGGGGTTTTTGTCTAGCAAGATAAAACCACTTATTGAGTCATTATCTCCTTTTGTAAGAAGACTACCGTCTTCTATCATTGAAAAAAGCTCATCTGGGACAGGTTCTTCTTTTGCAGTACTGCTATTCACAGATTTTGCAAAAACAACTTCCCCTGAATTATTTACAAAAATCAGAACATCAAGATTAATTCCGGCAAGTGTCTTATTCTGCAGATTAACATCTATGTATTGCTGATTTTTGTCCTCCATAAAGTGGTAGGTTTTGTTCCAGCAAAGCCAGTCATTGACAATAAATTCAAAATGTGTCTGCTCTCTAGCAATAGTATTCTGTACCCGCTCTACATTCTCTAATGTATCGGCCTCTTCAATATCCAGGAAATTGGAAAGTTGAATCCTATATGCATATGAGAATGAGACCGTAAGAATTACAAAAACTAAAAGAACGATTAAAATAACTTTCCTGCTAAGATTTATTATGATGCCCCCTTCAGCTAAAATGTAAAGAGGAGTTTGAACCCAAATTTAACAGAAGCATAGATTACATAGATTATAATATCTAAATTGGCTTCATGCCTCTGTTTTCATCATACAATTTAATGTTTTGTCCTGAATCTTATGATTTTTTTGACATTTGCCATCTTACTTAAATATAATATGTCAATGCGATGTGTTTTGTGTAATTAAATACTTATTAATTAACAGAATCTGTCAAATTAGTGCTTGAAGGCATATCTACTGTTTTACAGTATAAGAGTGTAAACTATTTAACATTTAGCGAATATTTTAAATAAATTTAAAATGTATTTTATAATTTTTTTTTATTTGAGGTTTTGCTATTTTCTATCAAATTCATTATTTTTCAATAAGATTTGCTTATAATATTTATTTTGTAAAAAAATTTATATAAGATAATTTAAAACTAATTTAGTATGATATTACATCTTTAATTATAATTAAAATTATTTTTAGTCCTATATTATAGAAATAAAATTCTATTTAAATTTTTAACACATAATTAATATTTATAATTTTATGAGATTTATAGAAAAAGATTCTATTAAAAGCTAATTTTAAAAGCATATATATCATTAATTAGGTCCTTACTACGGGATTCCGTATTCAGTAGCATTTTATTGTGGAATTTTAAAGGCACTAAATATAATTATATGACAAAATAAGCAATTTTAGGCAATTTTTTTACATTTTAAGTATTATTATCAATTTTGGCAAAGGCTCAATTCTAAAAATATTATGCTTCATATCTTGAGCATTTTTAGATGCGGAATTAAAGATTTATGAGCGTGTTTCTCTTTGCAGCAATATATGACTCTTCGGCAATTTCAGCACTCCCTTTCAGGTCTATGATTTTCATACCAAAGCATAGAGCAAACTCCTGAACGTTCTTGTGAAAATCAGACTCATAAGAAAGGCCCGTTTCGATTTTAGCAGCCAGGCAGTAGCGTGGATTCTTCAAATACCTGTAACTTAAGTCCCTGCTTCCTGATCCCTTTTCAAGATTTTTCCAGCTCGAAGCCCACATGGGAGTCAGGTAAATAGTGCCTTTGCCTCTGCATGCAAGCATGGCTCCGGCATAAGCATCATTTCCTCCAAGAGCTGCACTGATACAATCTTCAATAATTTCTCCGTCTTTGTCTTTCATAAAAAAAAGAGGGCATCCAAGCCCTGCAAAATCTTCTTCCAGTTTTCCAAGTACATGACCGCATGTTCCATAAAAAATGAGTATTCCGTCAGAAAATGTAGCCATTTCCCTGACGTTTTTATATACTTCTGACTTCAGCAGCTCAAGATCGGAATGCAAGCCAGGCCTCATCAGGTTTGCAACCACATTTATTTTGTTTCCAGCCTTTGACTCGATTTTCTCATGTATCTTTCCGAGGAAGGAAAAAGGCAGAAACAGCTTTAAGATTGTTTTAAAATCGGGGCTAAATCCAGGTTTAAGAAGCATGGGAACTCTGTCCAGAGGAACTGTACGCGGAGTACAATTTTCAGATCTGAGCTTGCGGAGGAATCCAAAATTATTCCTGTTCTCCACAACAATTAGCTGCTTTATTTCACGGTCTTCTGAAAGCACATGTGCAAGCTCGTCTTCGAGCATTCCACAGGCAATAATACTCAATACTGGCATCTTACACATAAATCTTTCAGGCTTAGATTTATAGTTTAAGTTTTGAAACCCGGTCAGAAAAAGTTAAAGGATTAAAATTAAGCCCAGCTTAGCTTTTAAAAGGCAGAATTTTTTTTCAGGAAGAAAGAAAACTGAATAAAAATGACTCATTTGCAAAAATGAAAAAATTTTTCAGTAAATGACTATTCCTTTTACTGAAGGAAGGTTAAGGATATCGTCAATAAGACCTCCTGGAATTTTATGGTCTGCAATGATTGTGAGCCTGGGTTTGTCCGTAAGGTATGGGTCATCTGAGACGGCCTGTCGGATGCTTACATTATGTTTGGAAATCAGACCAGCAACTTCAGCAAGTATGCCTACATGGGCAGCATCTTCAGGAATTATAATAATTACTCCAAGCCCAAGAGCAGGAGCTACATCTCTGAGAAAAGGGATTGAATGGACATTTTTGAATATGGTGCTCAGGAGTTCATCGGAGACAATAGTCCTGGTGGTCGCATCAACCACCCGCCTGTCAACCCCAGCTTCCTTTGCAAGCTGAGTATGTGCAATCTCTATACTTCCGGAAGTTACCTTACCTTCCTCATTTACCTGAAACCCGCGTTCAAAAAGTAATTTAAGCACTTTTGCCTGTGCCGGGTATTTTTCAAACTTACTAAGTAGTGTCTGCCACATATAAACTAACTTTAAATTGAGTCTCCAAATATAAGGCTTGCTGATTGAATTTGAAGAAGCGAAATCAATTGCAAATATACCGCCATACTTTGAGAATAAAAGGAAGTTTATTTTTCTAAATTGAAAAATTTAACTATTATTTTGAAAATTTTAATTTTTTTAATAAACACTCCTTAATAAATACTATATTTTATAAGTTATGATAATATTAATTAGAAAGATTAATATAGAAATATTATATAAAGTATGATAAATGTTAAAATTTGTAGGAAATGATTCTCTATTAAAACATGTGGGTGCTGTAGCATAGTAGTTATGGTAAACACCTTTGTTTATCGCTAAAATTGCCAGAAGCTAAAGTGAATATATGGGAAGAGGTGGAGTTTACATGCTATTAAAAAGCAAAAAATTAAGAATTTTTTCCCTGTACCTTGCAGGATTACTGATCTTTTTTACATATATTTCTCCATGTCTGGCAACTTACAACTTTGAAGGCAGCCCTGAACAGGATGAACTGATTGAAGTTACATCAGGAACGGTAAAGGGCGGGCTGTATATTGACGGGGGGGATGGACTTAAGAAAACACCTTACGTGCAGGAATTCAACGTCCCTGGAGATTCTGTAGTTTGGGCAAAAGTATACGTAGGAGTATGGGGAGGCACAGAAGCAAAAACAGGAACTCTTGACCTTAGCGTTGGCGGGAAAGAGTTTGAAAGTCAGTATCTGGAAGGAAAAGCAGACAAGGGAGACGTGGAGGGCCAGAACCCAGCTGTCTACTGTTCTGGACATGGAGTTTACTGGATAGCTTATGATGTCAGCTCAGACATAAGTACTGGGCCCTTAAAAGTAGAGGCAAAGACAAGCGGCGATATTGATGGAAGAGTGTACGGCATAATTCTTGCTGCAGTATACGAAGATAAAGAAGGGCAGGACACAAAATATTGGGTTGAAGAAGGGAACATAAACCTTCACGGCAAGGGATGGAGTGAAGGTCTGGCATCAACACATGATGAAGCATATGCGAAATTTTCCGGAAAGGTGGATCTGGATAAGTACAAAAGCGCAAACCTTGCTGTAGTGTATCTCTGCGGCACCCCAGGGCTTAAAGATTCCCTTTACTTTAACGATCTACAGCTCGCAGACGGAGAGAATAAAAACGACATAGCAAATTCAAAAAATTATTTTGATTTCAAATTCTTTGATGTACTGGATTTACTTGCAGAAGACAAGAACGAACTGAAGTTCCAGAGAGATGAGGAGGATTATGTACATCCAGTCTTAGCGGCTCTAAGCCTGGGGACAGGAGAAGAAGGGAGCTCTGACCTTATCGTCTCAGGACTTAGCGTTCCTTTGCTCTATGCAGGAAAGGACAATAAAATAAAAGCAAACATCAAAAATATAGGAAAAGACTCTGCATATGGTTTTCAGGCAGCACTTTATGCTGATGAAGAAATTGTATCTACAGCTTCTATATCTTCTCTTTCTGGTGGTAAAAGTAAAACAATTGAATTCAACTGGAAACCTACCCGTGACGGGGAGCAGGCTCTGAAAGTATATGTCGACTACACAAATAATAAAAAAGAACTCTGTGAAGTAAACAACTGGAACACTCCTGTTCTTGCCAGGATTGTAGACCTGACCCCTCCTGAACTTGAAATAGACTATCCAGGAGATGGGGACTCTGTAGATGCCGGATACATTACAGTCAGCGGAATGGTTAAAGATACAAACCGGAACCTTACAGTAGACGTTAACGGCCATCCAGCCCAGCTTTCAGGAGAGAGCTGGAGCGCCAGCGTGCCAGTGCTAACAGGTCCCAATACAATAATTGTTTATGCAGTAGATGGGGAAAACAACACTGCAAGTGAATTCATTGTTGTCGACGGAAAAGCTTCGTCCATCTCTGAGTCAAAACAGTCCTTCGGGCCCGATAATGAAACAGAACCCGGTATGATTACCAGAGCTGAGAATGAAACAGAACCTTATAATCAGACCAGTCTTGCTGGCAAAAATCAAGAAAGTTGGGTACAGGCAGGTTCTCCAGAACTTTGTGGAAAAATAGGGTTTATTGCTGCTGTTTTAATTGCAGGGCTTCGAAAGCGGAGGAAACTGTCATGAACAGAAAGATGAGCAGAAAAAATACATTTGCGGCTGCAGTCTTTTTCATCGCATTGTTTCTGCTTGGAGGCCTTACGCCTGCATCGGCAAATGAAGATGATTGGGACAACCTGACCGTTACCCTTGGACCTGAGAACTCCATTGTTTCGAAAGATGGATATTCCCTGGAGGCACTGGAATTTGATGGGTACGGCATGGTACTGGTTCAGCTCCTCAAAAACGATATAGTACTTGAGGATGCTGTCCTGGAAAATAACAGTTCGAGCTGGTGCTATTTGGACGGCAAGAATGTAAGGCTGAAAGCATACAATGTTACTGACCAGAGAAGTCTTCCGATCTTTGGTAGCCTCTTTTCCCCAAAAGCCGAGATTATCTTTGAAACAAAAAGAAACGTTGAAGATAACATTATCCTTGAGCTCGATCTCGAAGAAGACAAAGATAAATACCTTCTCGGTGAAGAAGTTATCGTTCTTATGGAACTTAGAAACACCGGACTTGTAAAAGCCGAGAAAATAAATCTTGAGTTAGATTCAGACGGGCTCCTTGTAAGGGAAGGATGTCCTGAGAATATTGTGCTTGATAAGGGTTCGAAAAAGTCCTGTGAACTCCGGTTCAGGTTTCCTGAAAATATAAAAGAAACTTATTTCGTTAAGGTAAACGTAAACTGGGAAGATCTTTCTGGCGAACACTCCATTTCCAAAACTGTAGAAATTAATGTCGACGAACCTCTAAAAATCTATAAAATTGCAGGGTCAGAAGGTTTTTCAGGAAGTCCTGTTTATGTTACACTCTCTGTAAAAAATACCCAGGACAGAGAAGTGAAAGTCCGGCTTTTTGATTTGCTGCCGGCAACATTTTCAGCAGTTAGTGATACTTCTTCATTTAATAATACTTCTTTTGGTAGTGAAGGTCTGAATTCGAACAGCTCATCCTGTTTAAGCTGGGACTTTGTGCTGGCTCCGAAAGAGAAAAAGAGCTTCTCTTATTGTATTAAGTCCGAGCAGCTTGGAGCCCACCGTGTTCCTAAGGCCCATGCATATTCAAATTTATGTGGGCAGCCCTACACCAAAATTTCAGATTCTAAAAATATAATCACCATATATAAGAATATTTCATACATCCCGTACAGCAAAAAAGCCCTGACAGAAGTAAACCTTAAATCAGGCGCTGATCTCAGAGCTTATCTGGACAGCAATGGATACGCTCTGCTGGATATATGGGTGACAAATGATGCCCTCGATGCTTCTATATTTATTCCTGAGGGCACAAGGCTGCTTGATAGTAAGAAAGAACCTTTAAAAACAATAATTATAACAAAAGCAGACCAGCCTCCCCTGCCAGGAGCTCTATATCTGGTAGGAAAACATTATTATGGACTTGAGCCTGAAGGTGCAGAAGTCAATCCTTATGTAAATCTCAGTATGGGCCTTGACAGCTCTATAAGAGGAAATTTCCCATCCATATATAGCTATAATGAGGACACTTCTATATGGACTCACATTAACAGTACTTCATATGAAAACAGGATCTCAGCCAGGATCACTAACTTTTCTGTGTATGCAGCTCTTGCACAACCTCCTGCAGGAGTTAAATTGCATGTTAACCTGGTTCCCCCATAATCTGATAATTGTCCACTGTTATGATTGCTTGTTCTCTGTTACGCTTTATCGAAGATGTGGTTTTTAAGAAAAAGCTAAACTAGGAACTATTTACGATATTAAAAAAGATGCAAGTAGAGATCTCTATTTCCGGTCGTGCAGGTTGCTTATTGATCAGGTCAGAAAAATTAAGTACATCCACTAATTAAATGGAATATTTATAGAGTGTCTATGCATATGTTTTTCAATGATAAGTGAAGATCACGGCAAGGATTTTCCAGTTTTGTTCCATAACTGCTGAACAATCATGGTTTTAAGGCAGCATGCAACCCATAACAAATTCTTATTCCTAACTCATAAAACAAAACATTTATATTCGAATTTTACGTACTTCTTTACACAGCAATGTACATAGATGGGCATCGCGTCCCCATAGCGGGAGCAGCGATAAAACCCCTTAAATATCTTCTCGAATTCTAAAAAATAATTTTACCAGATTTTTTGAGAATTCAGCTTCGTTTTAGCCTCATTTTATTTCCTTTGAGGCCTGTCAAAATCATCCACTTCATTAAATATTTCCTGATATCGAGATGAGCTTAATTGACTGAAAAAAAACTGTTAATGGGTAATGAAGCCATTGCGCTTGGAGCTATAGAGGCAGGCGTCCAGGTAGTAACAGGGTATCCGGGCACCCCCTCGACCGAAGCACTGGAAACGGTTGCTCGGTACGCAGACCGCTGCGGGATCTATACCGAGTGGTCAAGCAACGAAAAGGTTGCACTTGAGACGGCTGCAGGGGCAGCTTATTCAGGGGCAAAATCGCTTGTGACCATGAAACAGGTAGGATTAAATGTTGCATCCGACCCACTGATGAGCCTAACCTACATAGGCGTAAAAGGGTCTCTTGTCCTGCTAGTAGCCGATGACCCGGGGCCTCATTCTTCTCAGACCGAGCAGGACACGCGAGTTTTCGGTCATTTTGCAAATATCCCTGTCCTTGACCCAGCGACCCCTCAGGAAGCTTACGAGCTTACAAAACTGGCTTTTGACTTATCGCATGAGTTTGAAGTTCCAGTCATCCTCAGGACCACCACTCGGGTTTCCCACAGCTGCGGAGATGTTGAAGTTGCAGCCCCGGAACCTGCGGCTGTTGAAGCTTCCTGCGAGGGATTTACAAAGGACAGGCGCTGGACGATTTTCCCCAGGCTTACTGCAGAAAGACACCCCTGGCTTGAGAATCTGCAGGCCCAGCTTTCAGAACGCTTTTCAGGGCTCCCGTACAACTCCATTTCAGGAAGCGGAAAAATCGGGATTATATCCTCAGGAGTTTCAGCTCTCTATGTAAAAGAGGCTATAAAGGGCTTTGAAGAGCTTTTTACCCTCTTCCGGATAGGGACAGTTCATCCTTTCCCTGAAAAGGCAGCCCTTTCCTTCTTAAAGGGGATAGAAAAACTGATAGTGGTCGAAGAACTTGACCCTTACCTTGAAGAACAGGTTCTCCAGCTTATCGGAAAGGCTCACCTGCCTGTTGACGTTTATGGAAAAAAGAACGGATTTTTCCCTGTGAGCGGAGAATATAACGTCGATATTGTGATCGATTGCATAAACAGGGTGCTTTCTGACCTTGGAATAAATTCCTGCATTTCCCATGCTTCCCCTGCAGTTTTGAGAGAGGAGCTTCCGCCTCTGCCAGTCCGGGCACCTACCCTCTGTGCAGGCTGCATGCACAGGACCGTCTTTTATGCCTTTAAACAGGCTGCAAAACAGCTTAAAAAGGACACTCAGGTCGAGACTATTTTTTCCGGGGATATAGGCTGTTATACCCTTGGAAACGCATACCCTCTAAACATGGTTGATACCTGCCTCTGCATGGGAGCAGGAGTAAGCATTGCAGGAGGGCTTTTCCGCACGAACCCGGAGGTGAAGCAGGTGGCTTTCATAGGGGACTCGACCTTCTTCCATTCAGGCATCCCTGCAGTGATAAACGCGGTTTACAACGGAGCTGATATTACCCTTGCAGTCCTTGATAACCGCACAACAGCCATGACAGGACAGCAACCACACCCCGGAATAGGAGTTACTGCACTTGGGAATCACTCAAAAGCAATTGATATTGCCAGCGTTATACGGAGCTGTGGACTTGATTTTGTAAAGACCGTGGAAACAGGAAGACTTGCAAGCTGCGTGGAAGTTGCAAAAGAAGCCATGGAATTTAAGGGCCCTTCCGCAGTCGTGTTCAAAGGAAAATGTGTCGGGATTGCAAAATCCGGAACACGCTTTGCAATTGATTCAGAAAGCTGCACAGGCTGCGGGTTCTGTATAAAGCAGCTCGGCTGCCCTGCTATTTTCCTCCCTGCTGGAGAAGACAGGCCTCTCATCCAGGACAACTGCAGTGGGTGCGGGCTCTGTGCACAGGTCTGTCCTTCAGGGGCCATAAGGGAAAGTGGGGTGAAGAAATGAAGGGCGAACTAAGAAAATCTGAAGGAATGAAATACGATATTCTGATCGCAGGAGTTGGTGGGCAGGGCGTGGTGCTGGCTTCCCGCATGCTTGCACTTGCTGCAATGAAAGCCGGATTCCGCGTGAGCACTGCCGAAACCATAGGCATGTCGCAGAGGGAAGGATCTGTAAGCAGTCATATACGGATTGGAGAGGAAATCTCTGGTTCTCTTATCCCTGCAGGGAAGGCAGACCTGCTTATAGGTCTCGAACCCTCAGAAACCGTAAGAAACCTGCCTTTCCTGAAAAAAGGAGGAAAAATCATAGTGAACTCACATTCCATCCCACCGGCATCAAAGCCACCGGAAAGTCCTGAATACGACCCTGCAGCTTTGCTGTCATTTTTAAAAACACACGTTCCAGGTCTCCTTTGCCTTGATTTTACACAGCTTGCAGAAGACGCAGGCACATACAGAGCTGCAAATGTTGCAATGCTTGGAGCTGCTGCAGCTACAGGCATGCTGCCTTTTTCAAAAGAAATTATTCTGGCAGTACTTGAAACAGAAATTCCAGAAAAACACAGAACTGTAAACAGAACTGCGTTTGAAGAAGCGATTGAAAAAATTAAGCTAATCTCCGGTCACCTTAACGGGGAACAGAAGGTGAACTCAAATGTATGAAGTATCCAAAGAGTCTGAACTCGATCCAGATCTTCAGCTCTACCATCCCAAGCTTTCGGAAGAAGATACCCTTGTAAAACTGCAGGGTCTGCTTAAACGTGTAGTTGAAGGAAGCCCATTTTACCAGAAAAAGTTCAGGGAAGAAAACGTAGATATCGAGAAAATAAAGTCTCTTGAAGACCTGAAACTCCTTCCTTTCACAAACAAAGAGGAACTGAGGGACGCATATCCCCTCGGGCTGCAGGCAGTGCCCGAATCCATGGTCGTAAGGATCCATTCTTCCTCAGGAACAACTGGCAAGCCTGTAATCATCCCTTACACCCGGAAAGATGTTGATGTCTGGGCAGAGTTTATAATGCGCTGCTACATGCTTGCAGGCCTCAGCAACCAGGACAGGATTCAGATAACCCCCGGGTATGGGCTCTGGACAGCAGGGATCGGGTTTCAGATCGGAGCCGAGCGCCTTGGAGCAATGGCAATACCCACAGGCCCAGGAAACACTGAAAAACAGCTTGAGATGCTTACTGACCTTAAGTCAACAGCCCTTGCAAGCACATCTTCCTATGCGATTTTACTTGCAGAAGAGATTGAAAAGCGCGGCTTAAAAGACAAGATCCACCTCCGTACAGGAATTATTGGATCAGAACGCTGGAGCGAGAAGATGCGAAACAGGATCGAAAACGAACTCGGAATCGAGACCTATGATATCTACGGGCTGACTGAAATCTATGGGCCCGGAATCGCTCTTGACTGCTCTTATCACGAGGGAATGCACTACTGGTCCGACCACCTGCTCTTTGAGATCATTGACCCTATAACTGGCATGCAGCTTCCAGAAGGTACGCTTGGGGAACTTGTAATTAGCACCCTTACAAAGGAAGGAGCACCCCTTATCCGATACAGAACCAGAGACCTGACACGTATAATCCCCGGAACTTGCAAATGCGGCTGTCCCTTCCCGAGAATTGACAGGATCCTTGGAAGGTCTGATGACCGCATAAAAATTAAGGCAGTAAATATCTATCCCGGCCAGATAGAAGATATAATCCACAGAGTCCCTGGGGTCAGCAGCGAATACCAGATCCTCCTTACCCGAAAAGACGGCAGGGACAGCATGACCTTCAGGGTTGAAATTGAAGGGGCAGAAGACTCTGCAAGGAAAGAAAAAATTGAAAAAGCCCTGGGAAAAGCGTTCAAGGACTTTATCGGGGTTAGTGTCAATATTGTCTGCTTAAAAATAGGAGAACTTCCCAGAAGCATGAAAAAGACAAAAAGAGTGATTGATGAAAGGGAACTTTAAATCCTTTCAAAATTCTTTTTTCTTTGAAACAGTCGTTCAGATTTGCTGTAGTTCCGAACGACTATTCCTGATCATTTCTGATTTTTTCTCAATATTTCACAAAAAACGCGTTCTTGATGTCAATCCGCACTCCGCAGTATTTTTTCAAAAATCAATATTTTTCCTGATAGCGTTTTTGAAGCAAATATAATTAATTTGGACTTTTAATGGGACCTGGTGAAAATTGAATGATATCGTTTTTGATCTCTATGATACGCCATATAGCTACTTTACTTCCTGCATAAAAGTCCAATGAACCACATTTTATTAAAAATAGATAGCATGAAAAAAATGAATATGAGAAAATTTACTGCGGAAAGTGGGTTATATTGCTCAGTTTATGAAATACCGGCCACTTCTATTAATCAAGTTCAGACCACACATCCAAAACAATTTTATACATAAATAATTAACATTTATAACTGGTTTTGCATTTTCATTGTGTTTCAAATCAGCACTGTAAAAGCATCTGTGTCGAAAACTAATTTTAAAGATAAATCACATTACAGGCTTATAATGTATAAATTAAAATAGTATGCTTGTTAAAAGTAAGGCAGCTTAACTAATTAATATAGTTTCTCGAAAACGCCGGCAAGGAAAAAAAATCGAAGTGGTATCATCTCCAGCAAAAATTGGCTCCCCGTTAAAGGATACTTTCATAAAAATGATTGAGGACACATGAAGACCTTAGTTATATGCATGGACAGGGATAATGATCTCGGTGAAAAAACAAAAATGAGAACTCCTATTGTAGGGAGGGAGGCAAACATTCAGGCAGCAGTTGCACTCGGAATTGCCGACCCCGAGGATTCGGATACAAATACCATCTTCGGAGGGATCCGGATCCTTGACGAGCTTAGGGAAAATGGAGTTGATGCAGAGATAGTCACTTTTGCAGGGGACAAGAATGTTGGAGTAATCTCTGACCAGAAAATCGCAGAACAACTCGAACTTTACTTAAAGATGAACGAAATTCAGGGAGCAGTCTTTGTCTCGGATGGAGCAGAGGACGAAACTCTTGTCCCTATAGTGCAGTCCAGAATGAAGATTGACTCTGTAAAAAGAATTGTTGTAATGCAGAGCGAAAACCTGGAAAGCACATACTATATCCTCAAACATGCCTTTAGTGACCCCAAAATCTCTCAGACTTTTTTTGTGCCTATAGGCCTTGCTTTTCTTATATACGCCATTTTCCTGCTTGCCCGTTATCCAGAAGGGGCAATTGTGGGAATACTCGCGGCTGTAGGTCTTTATATGCTTTACAGGGGCTTTGGTATCGATGATTTTGTTGCCCTTGAAAAAGAAAAACTCTGGGATGCTTTCCTTGGGCAGCGGATGGTTTTCATCAGCTACACTGCTGCTTTGCTTATCATTCTTGTAGGCACGGTATACGGAGTAATGGAGGTATGGAAGCTCTATTCTTCAGAAGGGGTCTGGTATCACGGTACCCTGACTCTTATCTCAGTTTTCGTCAACGTCTCTAACTGGTGGTACGCAGCAGCTCTTCTGCTTGCTAACATGGGAAAGATTTTCGATCTCAGGATGGATGGTAAGCCCATATATAGGAATATTTCAATCTCCCTCTTTGTAATCGCAACCGGACTACTCTTCTGGGGAGCAAGCACCTACATCCTGGCAGTAGCATCCATATATAATGGGCTCTTAGCTGACCCAACCCATGCACTGCAGTATTTCGTATATTCGGTTACTATTGCAATCATCATCGCCCTTTCAGGAATAAAGTATTCCCTCTCAAACCAGACTCCGGAAAACGAGAAGAGAAAGAGAGGAAGAAAAGATAAAAAGATCGCATGAACTTTGTACCCGATAAGCTGGAAATAATATTTTACATCGAAAACGTGGGAAAGGAGATTCAAAAATGGATAAAGCAGATGAAGTTGCAGAAATTGCGGTGTTTGGAGGCGTAGGTTTTAGCTCACACGGGGACTGCGAAAGTCATACGATAAAAACTCCCTATGGGGATGTTAGCGCCTATATT
Organism: Methanobacteriota archaeon; assembly: GCA_030054735.1. Classification (GTDB taxonomy): domain Archaea; phylum Halobacteriota; class Methanosarcinia; order Methanosarcinales; family Methanosarcinaceae; genus Methanosarcina. The sequence continues at coordinate 13,824 of JASGVX010000065.1, forward strand.
ACCAGTATAAAAGAAAGATCTGTTGTAATAATTCCCAGGCACACTGGAGAAATCCATATCCCACCGCACATGGTAAACTATAGAGCAAATGTCTGGGCAGTAAATTCCCTTGGGGTGAAACGTGTAATATCCACAAACTCAGTCGGGTCAATGCGCGGACATCCTGTTGGCAGTTTTGTAGTACTTGATGATTTTATAGATTTTACCCACAGCAGACCTTCTACTTTTTATGATGATAAAACCGTGCATGTTGATGTTGCCGAACCCTATTGTCCTGAAATAAAAGCAGCCCTTAAGTATGCCCTGGGAATACAGGGGCTTTCCTATACCGAAGGGGTTTATGCCTGCACGGAAGGTCCTCGTTTTGAGACCAGGGCTGAAATCCGCATGATTAAGCAGTTTGCAGATCTTGTTGGTATGACGGGCGTCCCGGAAGTAGTCCTTGCAAAGGAACTCGGCCTCTGTTACGCTTCCATTGCCATTGTCACAAACCATGCATGTGGGATGACCACTCAGAAATTAACAGCAGATGAAGTCACAGAAGTTGTCGGGAAAGCTCAGAATTCAATCTTCAAAATTCTCTCGGATGCAATTGATACAATTCCCAAAACTCGGAGCTGCATGTGCAGGTTTGCGAAGGAAGGCGCCTGCCTTTAGGGCTTTTGAAGAGTGGATAGGAAAAACAGTTGCACGCAAATATTCCTGAAAAATCATAATTGAAAATTTCAGATGAAAGTCCCAAACTCTATCTTCAACCTGAATTCTATTTCCAATATGGTTGATCTTCTTGATTTTTACCACTGTAAAGCAACTCAACAGTTATTTTTATAAAAGCGGTGTAATAAAGTATTAATATAATAAATTGGCGAGATCTCCTGAAAAGTTATTTCTCAGGAAGAATTTGAAATCTGTTGCATGTTTTTCTCTTAAAATATACAGAACATCTCAATTTTTCAGGTGCTGTATGGCACTGGACATCAAAATGGAAGCGCCATACCGGCAGAGAAATGTTATTTTTGAATTCCGGAAGGAAGCTTACTTATATCATTCACATATCAGGATAAATAATGACACTCTGGGTCCTCGCTTACGCTGAAAAATCAAAAGTTATAGTAATGACAATAAAAGACCGGATGAAGCAGCCGCTTTCCCTGTCCGAGCTCCATATAAAGGAAAGCTATAAAGGTCCCCGTCCCCACAAAATCCGGCTTCTTACTAGCAAAAAGAATGATGAATTCATTCCTCCCCAGCAGTTCATAGAGTTTTTGCGAAGTGCAAACAGGATTATGCTGGCAGAAGGTGGAGAACCTGCAAATGAAGAAGCTTTCATTGAAATGCTTAAAGGGTTTCAGCTAAGTGCAGACAGGGTAATAATTTGCAAACACTGCTGGCTCAAAAAACGTTTCAATTTTGTTAACAGCAAGTCAATCAAATACCACGATGAGCTTCTCTGTGAGGAATGTGCAAAAGAGGAGCTCCTGAGGGCAGTCCGTTCCGCAGGTGCACAGTATGGGGAGAAGTCCGTGGATTTCCTTGAGCAGGTCCTCCATAAAACCAGAGACCTTGATAGGACTATCCGTATGCTGAGCCCTGAGAGGCTGAACCCTGACTTCACACGCTATGATACAATCAGGACAACACCATCCGAAGCAAAAACCAGGGTAAAGAGTCTCCCTCTTGCAAAAAAGTTCAAAGAAATGCTCCTCCAGAAATCCGAAACCCTGCTTCCGGTGCAGGGGTTATCTGTAGAAGCCGGGCTTCTGGAAGGAAAAAACCAGTTTGTGGTTTCTGCAACTGCAACCGGAAAAACTCTTATTGGGGAGATGGCAGGGGTTCAGAACCTCCTGGATAAAAAAGGAAAAATGCTCTACCTGGTCCCTCTTGTAGCCCTGGCAAACCAGAAATACGACCAGTTCACGGAACGTTATTCAAAGCTTGGGCTTACAACTTCCATCAAAATAGGCGCAATTCTCATAAAGACCTCTCAGCGCGTAAAAATGCGTACAAGCCCCAATGCCGATATTATTGTGGGTACCTATGAAGGCCTAGACCACATGCTGCGTTCGGGAAATGTTGATTTCCTGGGTAAAATAGGGACTGTTGTTATAGATGAAGTCCATACTCTCGAAGACCAGGAAAGGGGCCACAGGCTCGACGGGCTTATAGGAAGGCTCCGCTATGTGGCTCCTGAAGCCCAGTTTATCTATCTCTCGGCAACCGTTTCAAACCCTGCTGCTTATGCAAAGAGTCTCGGAGCCCAGCTTGTCCTCTATGAACACAGGCCTGTTCCAATTGACAGGCATCTTCTCTTCTGCCAGGACAGCGAAAAGGCAAAACTGATCTCACAGCTTGCAAAAGAAGAGTATTCAATGTTCTCTTCAAAAAATCATAGGGGACAGACAATAGTCTTTACGAACTCAAGGAAAAACTGCCACAGACTTGCAGGAGCTCTTTCAATCCGGGCTTCCCCTTATCATGCAGGGCTTTCACAGTATGAAAGAAAGAAAGTAGAAACCCTTTTTGCAAAAGGAGAACTTCCGGTTATTGTGACCACTGCCGCACTTGCAGCTGGAGTGGATTTTCCGGCTTCTCAGGTTATTTTCGAATCCCTGGCAATGGGTATAGACTGGATTTCTGTCCAGGACTTCCTGCAAATGAGCGGAAGGGCAGGAAGACCCGATTATCATGACCGGGGCATTGTAGTGCTCATGCCAGTTCCAGGAAAGTCCTATTCAAGCTCCCAGTCCGATACTGAAGAAGAGGTCGCAGTCAAGTTACTGCAGGGGGAAATGCTCTCTACAGGAGTTGAGTACGGGGAAGCCGAGAAGCTTGAAGAGGTGCTTGCATCAGTTGCAGTTACCTCTTCGGTACAGGACTTAAGAAATGTCCATTCTCTTATGTTTGGAAGCTTTGATCTTGATAGGCTGGTTTCTCGTCTCCAGAGCTACAGGTTCCTTGAGAAAAAGGGGAATAAAATAACACTTACTCTGTTTGGAAAAGTTGTATCAGCCCATTTTCTTACGGTTTCAAAATCTTTCCTTATCCGGGACGCTGTACTTGAGGAAAGCAGCCCGATTAAAATTGCAAGCAACCTGGAATTTTTCGATGCTGCATACTTTAAGTACGCAAACCAGATCGGAAGTTCTTTGCACGTTAATATGCCTTCGAGGGTCTTTCAGGGAGCAGCTCTTGATATTATCTTTGATGGAGAATCCCTATCCCAACTTGATAGCAAAATAAGGGAACTCATGCTGAACTTTGCCTCGGATTTTTTAACATGCGCATGCAGAGACTCCCCTTACTGCGGATGCGCAGAGCAGAAGTTTTCAGAGAAGATTATCCGTCTGCGCATGGAAGGACTGGACCCTTCCAATATCATTAAGACCCTTGAAGAGAAGTATGGCATTTCAGCATATCAGGGAGATGTTTTTGGATATCTGGACAATGCGGTGCGTAACCTTGATGCTGTTGAACTGATCGCAAGGATCCATTCGAAAAAGGACCTTGCAGAAAATGCAAAGAAACTTAAAAAGAAAGTCCAGGGCTGAAAAATTCATAAAAGCTTTTGCAGACAAGTGATCTATAAACCAGTGATTTATAAGTATTGAAGAGGTAAATATTCTCGTTTGTAGCGGGAAAAAATAGCTTGCAAAGAATAAACTGCCAGTATACTAATACTGATAAAAATCAGAGCCCGGATCGGGGTTCTCAATAGAGTAAAGCATAGAGGTGATTTTTATGGCCGAAGACGTTGAATCCAGGGAAAATGTTGAAAGTGTAGCTTCAAAAAAAGGTAAAAAGAGTATTACGATTGAGTTTGTAAAGCCTGAAGACTTCCGGCAGATATATGCAATAGGAGCTGCAGGCGGGCACAGTCCTTACGATTTCAGGATCGGTTTTTATAACGATACCCCAAAGATATTTGGGGACTCCTCAGAGTCCAGGGTTATCGAAAGGCGCGTTGAGGCCGAAATCATACTTTCTCCGGTTGCAGCTCTTGAACTGAACCGCTGGCTGACCCAGCACATTAATGAGTACGAATCCGTTTTCGGACAGATTGCAAGTGCGATTCCCAGACCCAGGAAAGAAACAATGAAGCCCGTTGAAGACAGCACTGAAATCCATGGTTATATCTGAATAATGAAAGGCAAAGAAAATCCGTACAGTTTGGGGGCTGCCACAAGAAGCATCCGGCAGACCTTATTTTATTTTTATTTTTATAGTTTAAGTTCGGGAAATTAAATGTAGGAGGGTTTTTATATCAGATTGTACATTTGATTTTCTAATACGTCAATCAACTAGAGGAGTTCTAACTACGCTTAGTTTAATTTCATTAACTTCTTCTCCAGATGCACTAAAAATGATGGTCACGCCAGGAGTTCCTGAAGGCGCATCAGTAGCCGCAGCGACTTTGATTTTACTGCTACTTCTCAGAGATTTTCTTCCTCTGTCAAAGCGCTGGGAAGATTCTGTGAAGATTTCTTTAAATATGGGAATACTTCCGCTTCTATTTTCATTCGGTGCAATTATCCTTTACAAGTTTGTAGCTCTCTTCTAATTTTTGGAGGGCTCTTCTAAATCTTGAACGTAAAAGCATTAAGAGATAAAACTTTTTTTTTAAAAAAATTGATGATAATTCATTTTCCACCCTAAATTGACAGATTCTGTTAATTAATAGAGTAGTTTATTACCCAAAACACATCGTATTAACACATTACATTTAAGTACCTTAACTCCACTTAATTATAGGGACTATATCCTAGAATTTGCTTATTTTTTCTTTTTTTAAACTTCAATTGAATCATTTCAAATAGAAATTTATTTATACTATGTTCCCTATATCATATAGAATATAGAAACTTGGGCAAGAGACTGGCTTGAAGATCAGCGTAAAGCTGGAGAAAAATGTCTTGAAATCAAAGTTCGAGGCGACTGTCATTATGTTTATCGCTCTACGAGTAGATATGACAAAAAAATCAAGA
>JASGVX010000066.1 GCA_030054735.1 Methanobacteriota archaeon
TTGATCGACAAGATAATCTTTTATGAGAGAGAATAAATCTACCATTGACTCTGCCTCCTTATTTTTGTGATGAAAGAAAAAGGATACAGAGTCAATCATATTTTACAGAACTTTCGGTACGCTATCAATGAGAAAAGAAAAAACCTCATTTATATGAAAAATACAAGAAATATTTAAAAAGTATATATGAAAAAAACGAAAAGAAATAGATGAGGAAGAAATAGAGATATTAAAAAAATAAAGTTACATAAGTTTCCAGTGGAAATAAAGGGGTTCCTCTTTGGAGAAAAAGAAGAGAAGGCTGACTTTCCACAGATGTCTGCAAAAAATAACATTTCCCATGTTATCGTTTTTGGAGCATTATTCGAAAATTTAAAGGGTATCTGCGGAAAGCCGGAGAATGGAAAGCCTGAAAATATTTTATAGAATTATAAAAGTAGAAAAATTCTCAAAAATGTGAAAATTAAAAGGCAGGCTCTGTTACTCAGTAGGGTTTGCTCTCTGAACCAGAAACCTGCTCTGCATATTTATAGATGTGCCTGAATCAGAAATCTACAACGGGCACAAGGTCACAACCAGTACATTTAAGGCACATTGTCATTGCAAGCGAGGGGTCAAGCCCATACTTCTTCAGGATTTCGGCTTCCATTTTCGCAAGCTTCAAAAGGCGCTCAGGAGACGGGCGCTCGGTAAAACAAACTCCAGACCTGAGGGGGTGAGGATTCACCGGGCGCAGGACTGGAATTACACCTATCCTTACAAGGGCTTCAACTCCATTTCGGACGCTTTCATCGCTTTCCCCAAGTCCGACTATGAAATTGCTGAAGACCCTGTTTTTTCCAAAAATCTCCACAGCTTCTTTAAGCCTGTCCAGAATATAATCAAGGGAAAGTCCCCCACAGACTTTCTGAAAAATCTCTCTGTCCATTGTCTCGACATTATACTTAACTTCAGAAACCCCGGCGTCATAGAACTTCTGGGAACAGCCCTCTGCAGGATATACAGAAACCCCTATGGGGACATTGTATTTTTTGAGGGCAGGGAGAAGTTTTAGTACACGCTCCACCTCTTCTTCGATCGAGGTCTCGACACCTGAGGTAAGAGAGATAGCTTTTAGAGTTCCTGTCTGCAGTACATCATCTACTATATTCAGGACTTCTTCATCACTTTTGACATGCCCCTGAAGTTTGGGCACAGGGCAGTATTTACAGTCAAAAATACACCTCTCACAGAGCGTGACAAAAGCCTGCTCTGGACAGTGTGCAATGGCAGTTTCAAGTTTTCCTCTTACAAGCTCTTTTCCTTTGTGCAGAAGCGCGACTGTTCCATCATCCCCTGCTGCTGTAATGGAAAGGGGAGAATTCTTATTCACACTAAGCCTGACCCGCTTTTCTCCTGCCCTGAAAAAAACAGAACTGGTACCCGCCCCTGGCCCAGCAGTAGAACCTCGAGCCCTGGGAATAAGTGAAGGGTCCACAGAAACGGAGCCTATTGAGATAAGGAAAGCTTTTAATTCCGGTGTTATTGCTCTACTTTGCATCTAAATGTCCCTCTGAACGAATATTTTCCTTTAGTTCGGGCCTTTTTGTGATCTTCACGAGATAGCATATAAATCATTCTGTGGATATAATTTAAGTAGACTGAATCCAGATTTGAAATAAGGAACAATTCTTCTATGGAAAATAACTTCAACTCTTCCGATTTTATGAAGTTTTGCGGTACTGGTTTCAAACTCTACTGTAATAATGTTGAGGAACGGGAAAAGACTGTATAGGATTTTTCTTTGATTTAAACTTAGGTTCTTTTCTCTGAAAAAATCTAACAAAGGCAGAATCTACATTTTTTGTCACCTGAGTTCCCAAAATTTAAGCGCATAAATCTAATTTCACTAATCTACTATGTTAGATGATTGTTATTTTTAATTAGAACTTGTAATTCATGCGCTTAAGTTTAAGCACATAATAAGATATCAGAAGAGCCTTATGCGCTTAAAAAGGCGGAAGTTAGGTTGTCATTCCCTGAAGTGACTGAGAATTAGTTTTCTTCAGAAAAGATTTTTCAGTTTTCAGTGCTGGAAGAAGCTTATCTAAATCCATATGATTTATGGCTTTTCCAGTCTGTTCATAAGTTTTGATTTTTGTTCTAAAGTCCGTTATAGACGAGCATGCAGCTACATTTGTGTTTATTTATTAGTATTTCTTGTTTTTTTGGAATACTTTAGTCTACATTTATTTGGTTTTAATATTAGTAGTTTTATTAACTTTAATCAAGTATATAAGTTACAGAAAATAATAAAATTAGTTATAAAAAGTTGACTGCATTCATCCCACCGCTAAAGCATGTGGGCTTTTTGCCTTCTTTCTGTAAATTAAGACTACAATTGTGTAATAATGATATAGGTATGTAATAATATTATGTGTTACATAAGTTTACAAAAGTAATATATACTAAAAATGCATAGTATAACTTGCGTTCTCATCCCTTCTACACCCATAAACAACACAAGATCTACTCCACACAAGAAAGGGATAGAAGAATAAAGAAACTGAAGTAAAACTCGCAACCCGTGAGTCCAGTACCTCAATATCTCTTCCTAGATAAAACAGAAGTATCTCTTAATGCCGTTCGAAACTTCCATGTTTTAGGATGGGAACGCAAACCTATTTTCCAAAATATTTTTACAGGTTAAGAGAACCCGGACTCCAGATGCTTTCAAAGCTTTGAAAGATTTTCGTCCGGATACAATTTTTCGAAAGTACTTCCTTTTTGAAAATTTTGCCCTGAGTTTAAAAACTGAAATCTTCCCCTTGATAGAGTCTCTTTTAAGCCTTTCAAATCCACTTACTGGAAAGAAAAATTTCTTAGCCATAAATGGTTTGAGTTTTGAGACAGCCTGTGAAACTAAGTTTTGGCTTGCCATCGCAGAATGTGTTTTCCGTCGAGAAGTGGCTTCCACTAAAACAAGGTTGAAACGCTCTACAGTTCACGAGAATTAAGATTTCGGCAATTGATGTATAAATTTCAACTCCCATAGAAAAACCACATTAATTCTCCTCAACACCTCCTCACGCTACGCAAAATATATATACTATCCTATTCAAATAGGAATACTGTATAAAAGTCTCTAAATTGGAGAGTGTTTTTTCAGGTAATGAGTGTTTTTTCAGGCAATGCTACATATGGGATCAGTTCAAGTGAACCTTTAGGTGTATCCTTTGAAGTTTTCAACTTTTTATCTCGTTTTATAAGCTTTCTATAAGCTACGTTATACGTTTTAAAGCGGGTAGTTGATCTATTGAGCCGGTTAAAACTCTTCATAAATACCTGAACTAAAATTAAAAAACCAGAATAACGAAATAAATAAACAAACCAGAAACAAAAAAACAAAAACCCTCTTCAGGATCTTTATTTGCGAGGTTTGAAACAAAATGTCCGAAGAATCCGATGATTCAGACAGTAGTGGTAGTAGCGATTACAGCAGTAGTCAGAAAATGTTCACAGCAGCCGGAATGATCCTCTGTGTAATACAGTTTGCCTTCTTCGTGGCTATGATTTTGATGTTCATGAAGATGGACTTTACCCAGGGCTTCAAGTTTATGCTGCTTGCATACTCTTCAGCGTTCATATACAAGAACATGGAGAACTCCGGGGTAATCCGGCATGTAACACGGAGCTGATAACGGTGTGGATTTAATTTCATATCCACACTTTTTATATCTCTATCCTGTCCTTATCCTGTACTGTTTTATACATTTTTTCTATTTTTCACACTTCCTTTTTTGAAATCTTCTTTTTTCAGCTTCAACTGCTAACTTTTTAAGCCCTTACACTTTCAATTGTAATCTGAAAATGCTTCCAGAAATAGAAATGAGTCCTGAGATGATATTTGAAGAATGAATACAGGAAGAGTATTTATCCTGGAGAAATAAACTGCATTACTCGAAAGCTTTTTACCGGATTTCAATATCTGCTTTTTTGAAGAAACCGTACAGTTGTCAGCAGGCAAGAAAAGAGCTTAGAAACAAGATTGTCTTCAGGCTTGAGTTTTTCATTGCAGCCGATGTACTGAGAACTGTACTGGACCCCTCTCATGAATAATTGGTTCTGCAGGATAACGCCGTGTTAATAAGGACGTTCCTGGATATTTCCCCAGCAAGGAATTTTTGGAATATCAGCTGGTCTGTAAACAGTAGAATTTAAAAGCAAGTAACGTGTTAAGGATACAAAATATTATTAAATTCTAATATTATACTAATCCGAAATCCAGATTATCAACCTGAAAATTCGAATTCCGGGTTATATTAAATTCGGGATATTAATGATATCACATAAAATCGGGACTGAATTGAAATTCGACATCCTAATAATTTAAAATCACACAGGAGCAATTTAATGTACCATCTAAAATGTATCGAGTGCGGTGCAGAGTATTCAAAAGATGAAGTTATCTATACCTGCAGCAAATGTGACGGGCTGCTTGATGTTATTTACGATTATTCCTCAATCAAACTTGACATGGAGAAGCTTAGGACTGAACACCCTTCGGTCTGGAAATATGCAAAACTTCTCCCCATAGAAAGAGAACCTGTTACTATAAAGGAAGGCGGGACTCCGCTCTACAAATGCGGCCGTCTTGCAGAAAAGATAGGGATTAAGGAACTCTATGTAAAGCATGAAGGCATGAACCCGACTGGCTCTTTTAAAGACAGGGGAATGACCGTTGGGGTTACAAAAGCGCTTGAACTCGGAATGAGCACCGTTGCCTGCGCATCAACTGGAAACACCTCAGCAGCCCTTGCAATCTACGGGGCAAAAGCAGGAATCCCTGTGGCTGTGCTGCTTCCGGCAGGAAAAGTAGCCCTTGGAAAAGTAGCCCAGGCCCTTATGCACGGGGCAAAAGTCCTCAGCATCCGCGGAAATTTTGATGATGCACTTGCTCTTGTACGCACGCTATGCTCCCAGGAAAAAATCTATCTCTTAAACTCTATCAACCCTTACAGGCTGGAAGGCCAGAAAACAATCGGCTTTGAGATTGCAGACCAGCTCGGCTTTAAGGTGCCTGATAGAATTGTCCTGCCTGTAGGAAATGCAGGGAACATTACCGCTATCTACAAGGGCTTCAGGGAGTTTAAGATGCTTGGCATTACGGATTCCCTCCCGAAGATGACAGGAATACAGGCAGAAGGCTCCTCTCCAATTGTAAAAGCCATTAAGAGTGGGGCTCCGGCAATTACCCCTGAAGAGGACCCTGAAACCGTTGCAACGGCAATCAGGATAGGAAATCCTGTAAACGCAACAAAAGCCCTTAATGCAATAAGAGAATCCGGCGGGACTGCGGAATCCGTTACCGATGAAGAAATCCTTGCAGCCCAGAAAGACCTTGCAAGGCTTGAAGGCATTGGAGTCGAACCTGCAAGTGCAGCCTCGGTCGCAGGGCTTAAGAAACTTGTTGATATGGGCGTAATCGGCAGGAAGGAAACCGTTGTCTGCATTACCACAGGGCACCTCCTTAAAGACCCCCAGACTGTAATTGACATCTGCGAGGAGCCGACTGTTGTTGATGCAAATATCGAATCCATACGGGAAGCAATCTTCGGAAAGGCAAAATAAAGCCGGAAAACAATTTGATTGAAATGCAAATTGAGGAAAAGAAGCCTGTATTAAAGGCTCAGCCGGAAAGATTCGAAGGCAAGTATTAAGATAAGTATTATAAGTACCGGAACCGTAAAAAGTTGAAAGATGAATAACCGGGCTCCGGTACTCTTATAATCACTCTTTAATCCTTAAAGGCTTTCTGGTAAGCGGATTAGCTTCCTTTAATTGTTTACTATTATTCATATTCCAGTTTGTATTCAAATTTTTTATCACAATAATTATCTGTGGGCGTGAACACGAATGGAGCAGGATTATAAGCCTCACGAGATCGAAAACAAATGGCAAAAAAAATGGAATGAGAGCCGGATTTTTCAGGCTGAACCCGATAAGCGGGAAAAGTTCTTCATAACAATCCCCTACCCTTACCTTAACGGGAACCTGCATGCAGGGCATACCCGTACTTTCACGATAGGCGACGTGATTGCAAGGCATAAAAGGATGCTTGGGTATAACGTCCTTTATCCTATGGGCTTCCACGTAACAGGTACGCCTATTGTCGGGCTTGCCGAACTTATTGCAAACCGTGACCCACAGACTATGGACGTTTATGAGCGCCTGCATGGGATCCCCAGGGATATCCTGCCAACCCTCGAAACTTCTGAAAAGGTTGTGGATTATTTCAAGCGAGAATCTGAAAAAGCCATGCGCATGATTGGCTACTCCATTGACTGGAGGCGAAAGTTCACAACTACTGACCCGACCTACAAAAAGTTCATAGAATGGCAGTACACCCGGCTTGAAGAAAAGGGACTGATCGTGAAAGGCTCTCACCCCGTAAAGTGGTGCCCTAATGACAATAACCCGGTTGAAGACCACGATATCCTGCACGGGGAAGAAGCCACTATCATGGAGTACACCCTTATAAAGTTCAGGCATAAAGACCTGGTTCTCCCCTGTGCCACACTCAGGCCTGAAACAACATACGGTGTAACTAACCTCTGGGTTAACCCCGAAGTTAATTATGTGAAAGCCAGGGTTGAGAAAGACGGAAACCTGGAGTTCTGGGTCGTCAGTAGAGAAGCTTTCAGGAAACTCACGTTTACGGACAGGACAGTTGAGTATCTTGAGGATCTGCCTGCAAAATCCATTATAGGGATAAAACTCACAAACCCGGTAACCGGAAACGAAGTAATCTCCCTTCCTGCGTCCTTTGTGATGCCTGAAAACGGAAGTGGAATAGTAATGAGTGTCCCTGCCCACGCTCCTTTTGACTACCTTGCCCTCCGCGACCTTTATGACGCAGACCTGAGCGAATATGGAATAACTGAAGACCTGAGGAAAATAGAACTTATTTCTCTGATACAGGTACCTGAGTTTGGAGAATTTCCTGCAAAAGAAATCGTGGAAAGCATGGGAATTGCAAGCCAGGAAGACCCTAAAGCCGAAGAAGCCACAAAAATCGTGTACAGAAGAGAGTTCCACGGTGGAGTCCTTAAGGAACTTACAGGGAAATACAAAGGGTACCCGGTTTCCAAAATTAAAGACATACTTACAAGGGACTTCCTCGCCTCAAACGCAGGAGAAAGCTTTTATGAATTCAGCGAACCCGTGGTCTGCCGCTGCGGGACTCCATGTGTCGTGAACATGGTAAAAGGCCAGTGGTTCCTGAACTATTCAAACCCGGACTGGAAAGCGAAAGTTTACAAATGCCTTAGCCAGATGCGGATAATTCCCGATGAGTACAGGGTCGAGTTCGAGAACAAGGTTGACTGGCTCAAAGATAAAGCATGTGCCCGCAGGAAAGGGCTCGGGACCCACCTGCCTTTTGATAAGGAATGGCTGATTGAGTCTCTCGGGGACTCGACAATTTACATGAGCTATTATATTATTGCCAGGTTCATCGAGAGAGGTGAGCTTGCACTTGAACACCTTTCCCTTTCCTTCTTCGATTATGTACTTCTCGGAAAAGGCGGTTCTGCGGCAGTTTCTGCAGAGACAGGGCTCAAACAGGAACTTGTGGAAGAAATCCGCAGCCATTTCAATTACTGGTATCCAGTTGACCTGCGCTCTTCAGGAAAAGACCTTGTCCCAAACCACCTGCTCTTCTTCCTTTTCCATCACGTAGCCTTCTTTGAAGAGGATAAATGGCCAAAAGCTCTTGCAGTAAACGGCTTTGTTTCCCTTGAAGGGCAGAAGATGAGCAAGTCCAAAGGCCCCATCCTTACCCTGGAAAGTGCGGTCAGTTCTTACGGGGCAGACATAACAAGGATGTATATCCTCTCTACAGCCGAACAGACCCAGGACGCAGACTGGCAGAAAGCAGGAATAGATTCTGCCCGCAGGCAGGTGGACAGGTTTTATGCCTTTGCAAAGGATGTCATTGAGAGCGGAAAAAGGGCAGACCTCAGCACGGAGCTGAAGCAGATCGACAACTGGATGCTCTCAAGGATGCAGAACTACATAAGGGAAACAAACAATGCCCTTTATTCAATCCAGACCAGGGAAGCTATACAGAACTCTTTCTTCCTGCTTATAAACGATGTCAGATGGTATCAGAGGAGAGGCGGAGAACATCTTCTCTACTATGTGCTGGACACCTGGGTCAGGCTCATGGCACCCTTTACCCCTCACCTCTGTGAAGAGATATGGGAAGCCATGGGGCACGAAGACCCGGTTGCCCTTGCTCAGTACCCTCTCTATAACGAAGACCTTATAAACGAGGGCGCAGAGCTTGTTGAAGAGGCTGTAAAGAGAACACTGAACGATATAGAAGAGATCATAAGGGTTACAAAGATGACCCCTCAGAAGGTCTACCTCTACACAGCTCCTGCCTGGAAAGCCGAAGCCATAAAATGCGCCTGCGAACTTCAGGTCAAAGCTCCGCTTGAGGTCGGTACGCTTATCAAAACCCTTATGGCAAACCCTGACCTGAAGCGCTTTGGCAAGGAGATCCCGAAGTTCGTCCAGAAAATAGTGCCAGAATTCAAGAGTGGAGGTACTGAGCGCTACGAGACCTTTGCTTACCTTGGCCTTGATGAAAAGGACCTCCTGAAAGAATCAGCTTCTTTCCTGGAAAAAGAAATCGGCTGTCCGGTTGAAATCCAGAGTGCAGATTCTCCGGAGTATGACCCTCAGAAGAAGTCCAGGTTTGCAGAACCCCTGAGACCTGCAATTTATATTGAGGAAAAGAAGGAAGAGTAAAAATTTTCTTTTTGACTAAAAATTTGTTTCCGGGCAGGTAAATAAACCCGGAACTTCTTACTTTTTTCTTTTGTTGATGCTCACTGATTAATTTGTGGGCATTATTCTTTGTGGGTATTATTATTTGTGGGTATTATTCTTTGTAGGCATTATTCCTGAATGACCGCAAATTGCATCTCAAGTTTTTCTGTCCACGCAGCGTGCTCCGCCTGAACCCGCAGCGCACAGAAGATAAAAACGAAGAATTAACCGCGCACGGAAAGTCTTGTCCCAGGATATCAAGAATCTAGCCTTAACAACCATCTCCTGCCAAAAGAAAAAAAGAGCGCTTATTAGCCAATGGAGCAGGAATTCATTTGCAGCTTGTTGTGGGAATGCTGGATAGATAAATACTGTTTATCCGGGTCACAGAAAGCCATTTCCGATGGCCCTGCTCGCAAAAAGCCGTAAATGAGTAAAGAAAAAGAAAGAAAAATAGAAATTTGTCGGGATCAATAAAGCTCCGCGGATCAATAAAGCTCCACTCTTCTATCTTCAAAAACAGGAATTGCTTTTCTGACCTCATCTTTTCTTGACAGGTCAAGGTCGTGAACTATTACGCACTCTTTGCTGCCTGCATCAGCTTTTACTTCGCCCCAGGCATCAATGATCATCGAGCCTCCAGGGTAGCTGCAGTCGGGGGCAGAGCCTGTCCTGTTGCAGGCGATGTGAGGTATCTGGTTTTCTATCGCTCTTGCCTTTGCAAGGATTTTCCAGTGTTCGGACCTGGGATTTGGAAAGGCAGCTGTGGTCACAAGAACATCAGAGCCGGCAAGAGCCAGTTTTCTTGAAACCTCGGGAAAACGGAGTTCATAGCAAATTTCAAAGCCTATTTTCAGGTTTTGCTTTTTCAGGGAAATAGGATCTATTGAGCTGCCTTTTGAAAAATACTTGTTTTCGCCCTTGAAAGGGTGAGTCTTATAGTAAGTGCCTGCAAGAGTTCCTGACTCAAAACAAAAGCCCAGGTTATAGTAGAGATTGGAATTATTACTTTCCGATACTTCCTTTTCTTTTCCGGAAATATCATTTTCTCTTTCTGCAAGATCATTTTTTTCCGTAAAACCGTTTTTTCCACCTCTTTCTCCGCTGTCTTTCAGGATTATTGAACCCAGTATAATACAGTCATTGGCATCAGAAAAACATGCAATGTTTTCAAGAAGAGGTGATGGAAGGCTTTCTGCGGCATAGCCGAGGTTTTCATAGCAAAAACCTGTGGAAAATACCTCGGGGAAAACAACTAATTCGGCTCCTTTCTCAACAGCTTCGAGAGCCATGCAAAGGGCTTTTTCAAGGTTTTTCTGCTTCTTACACTGAAGCACATCCATCTGGATACAGGCAACTTTCATATCGACCAGTCCAGGCCTGGTTATTGATATAATTCAGATCGAAATAGGATTTTCAGGGCAGCAGAGTAGTTTGCTTACTTTTTGCTACAAGCCCTTCGAGGTCTATCCTGTTTTTAATTGTCCCTGCAAGCACTTCATTTGCAAGCCTTGTTATTTCTTCCCTGTTTTCACGGATTTCGTATGCAGGGTCATCAGAGGGGATCTCAATTTTTGTTATATCGGCTCTGGCTTTTTTAAGGTGCAATTCAGGAACTTCGCAGACAATTCCGGGTTTTTCAATATACTGGTCAAGGTGTTTCTGCGTGATTCCTAGAAGTTTTAGTTCCCTGCGGAAACAGGGCCTTTCAAAGAGCCGCGAAATCACATATACGCCAACTGGAATCCTGAAGTCCAGATCGATCTTAAGGAGCTGATTCCTGAAAATAAGATAAATGTCTTCAGGACTAGATGAGTCTGCTGACTTGAGCTCTTTCTCTTTTTCTGGTAAAGGCCCTTTGCTCTTATCAGGCAGAGAATAAATTTTGGAAGGAGGGACTTCTACTTCGTCCAGGAGTTCAAGGTCCCTGAGTGCCCTGAGGTAACCAGTAAGTATCAGCCTGTGCTCTTCCATGCCCTCAGCTTTCAATTCCCGTGTGAGCCCGCTTATTGAAAGCCTCCTGCCGTCAAGCAGTTCCATAACTTTAAGGTTAAGTTTCTCTTCCATTTTCTCTGCCTTTATATGAGATGAGAGTTATTAATGGTATTTAATCTTCAGGGCCAGAAAAACACAATCTTTTGTTACAATAACTCATGCAATCAGGTCCGCACTTTCGAAAGCCTCCGGAAAAACTGAATATTTTCCCGATTAAAAGGCTGCGGACAGAAAAATTACAGGGTAACACACGATGTAATTATCCTGCATAATATAAAGTTTATGAGAGATTTTGCAGAAAGACCTGAAATTAAAGCGGTCTCTGTAAAAATATGGAGCGAAATTCATTTAGCAGATTGAATTAAAGGAAAAGAACTTCAGACTGAGACATCAATGTAAAGATTTTTAGAAAAGAACATTAAAATAAAAGTATAGACATCTACTTCAAGAGTTTACTAACGCCTGAAGAAACTGAAATTGATCTTTTTTCAGCGAAATAAAAGATAACGCTTAAAAATAATAATTGCTATCTGGTTTAAGCTTAAACTGACGACATTCCACGGATGTAATAATAATTACAAAGTTAATTCCAGGAAAAGTGTTCTTTAGAGGTGGAGTTGATACACACCCTGAAAAACTTGAATCTATTGAGGTTTCTCTCCGGGACGTAGGCATTGAAAAATTTAATTAGTAACTGTAAGTTCTATCCTGCCTCTCAAATGTGAAATTGTGCCAAAGGAAGACGATTTAAAAGAACTGAGCCCTGGAGAAATGGTTTTCTGTGTAATGTCCAGAACCTCTTCAAATGAGCCGGGAAAAACTTTAACCAGTTCAGTTGGATGTGTTCTTCCAAGAGACATTAACAAGCATGGTTGCATCTCCCAAGTACCGCGCTTACGAAGAAAGTGTACAGGTGCAGAATAGACGCCGTAAAACTTGCAGAAAGCATGTACAGCACCTGGACAAAGTAGTCATCTCTTATATCCTTCAGCATTCCCAGATCATCCATCTTGCACGAAAGAGGAGAGTAAATGACAGTAATATCTGCAGCAGTTTTTGTTATTTAAATAAAAAGATCTCGTACAGAAACTCTGTCAATACTGTTGCTTTATATACGTTATAACAGTATTAGTTACAGATATTATTAGGACTTACGCACTTGAAATGTGAAATCAGATACATGCGGGCTCGTCAACGTTATTTGAGTTTATACAGTTAAGTCACTTCCCGCTCGTGGTTTTCAATTCAACTGCGTAAGTCCTAATTATGTTTATCATAATGTTATTTATTCCAATGTTATTTATTCCAATGTTATTTATTACAGTATTATTTATTACAATGTCATTTGTATATGATATATCCGTTTACGCAAACATTCCGATACCACACCCCAGATCACTGGTATCCAATCCGATGATCATAGAAAATTGTAGTGATCATCAAACTATTCATCAGTGATCATCAAACTATTCATCAGTGATCATCAAACTATTCATCAGTGATCATCAAACTATTCATCAGTGATCATCAAACTATTCATCAGCGATCATCAAACTATTCATCAGTGATCATCAAACTATTCATCAGCGATCATCAAACTATTCATCAGTGATCATCAAACTATTCATCAGTGATCATCAAACTATTCATCAGTGATCATCAAACTATTCATCAGTGATCATCAAACTATTCATCAGTGATCATCAAACTAT
>JASGVX010000067.1 GCA_030054735.1 Methanobacteriota archaeon
TCTCCCCAGTCAACCTGAGCCTGTACACCTGGTTTTGTTTCGTAGCGAAGCACGGCAGGGACGCCCTGCTCAGGTCGGACTTTTTGTACGAAGTCCTTGACTAAGGTTTTTCCTCCGTCATAACCCATTTCTTTGATTTCACGATAGAGGTGAGCAGCAGTATAGGGATCTTCTTTGAGTTTTTCAAGAATCTAAGGCTTGAAAGGATCAAGCTTGCTCTTTCTACCAGGACGTTGAACAATTCGAATATTTGTAGGACGTTTACCACTTGAAACTGAGCCGAAAGGCGACGACTTCAGGGAGGGTTAGTTCACTTATACTTTTATACCTTGATATGTTCCATCTGGGAATATAAGTGTTTTATATTATCAAGCCAGAATAGACGACATCCTTGTGAGCTGGCAGCTAAACTTTTAATTGCTCCCTGTAATATATTGATCTCTGTTACCTGTCTTCTCACTTGATATTGAATTTAATGAGTGATGGGCTTTGAGTGAGCTTGAAAACCTGATAAACCTTGCAAAAAATGCAGCCGATAAAATACGGAAGTATAACTTTGTACGTGTGGTCTCCCATAATGATGCTGACGGGCTGACTTCAGCTGGAATCATGGTCCAGGCCCTGCTGAGGGCAGGCATCCCATTCCAGCTATCAATAGCTGGAAAGCTGGACGAAGCTGTAATTGAAGAAGTGAACAGGAGCATCTCTCAGGGAGAGCTTGTCATTTTCTGTGATATGGGCAGCGGGCAGCCGGAACTTATAGGAAAGGTGCTTGCTGACGTTGTGTTACTTGACCACCATCAGCCAGTAGGGCAGTCACCTGCAAAAGCCGTGGTAAATGCCCATATGGTAGGAATCGACGGGGCAACAGATATCTCTGCCTCAGGCACCTGCTATCTTGTAGCCAGGGAACTTGGACCTGGAAATATTGACCTTGCTGGGCTAGCAATTGCAGGGGCAGTTGGAGACCGGCAGCTTTTCCGGACTGCAAACGCATTTATTCTGGAAGAAGCCCTGAAATCGGGAGTCGTTTCCATAAGAAAAGGGTTGAAGGTCGGAGATGGAAGCCTCATAGACGTTCTCGCATACAGTACAGAGCCTTTCCTGGATCTAACCGGCTATCCTGAAAAAACAGCGGAATTCTTAAATCAGCTCGGACTTTCCGGAAACATTGAAAACCTTTCTGAAGAAGAAATCTCAAAACTTGCAAGTGCTGTTGCCCTGAAACTTGTTAAACAGGCCAGCCCTGAAGCAATTGAAGCTGTTATAGGAGAAGTTTTCCTGCTAAACCTGGAGCTTGTCCACAACGTCTATGATTTCATTTCGATCCTCAATACCTGCGGGAAGCAAAAGGTTTACGGACTTGCCCTTGCTCTCTGCCTAAAAGACTCAACTATTCTTACCGAAGCCATTTCCCTTACAAAAGAGTACGAAAAGAACCTTGCTATTGATATCCGGAAAAGTGTGGAAAAAATTCGCAAAGGGGAGAATATATGGTATATCAGCACGGTTGAGGCCCTTTCCACAGGGAGCCTTGCAACAACCGTGGTCAGATACCTTCATCCCGAACTTCCTTTTATCTGTGTAAACGAGTCCGAGGGAATTTTGAAGGTTTCTGCCAGAGGTACCCGCGAACTCGTCTCAAAAGGGCTTGACTTAGCCTTTGCCCTCAGGGAAGCTGCAGGTGCAGTCGGTGGAAACGGAGGTGGACACAGTGTCGCGTCAGGAGCTTCAATCCCTATGGGAAGCAGGGAAGAGTTCCTGAGCATTGCAGACCGGATAATCGGGGACCAGCTCAGAAAAAACACCAGTGGAAAAGCAAAGTAAGTAAATACGAAGAACATAATTAAGCTTGAAAATAAAGCGGCAGAAAACTGAGTGGTAAAACGGAGTAAAATAAAGCAAAAAGAACCGAAAGTACAGAATTAGTGTAAAAACAGAGAGATGCACACTTATGAAAATTACAGGCATAATTGAGTTTCCTGACCCAGGGTCAAGAAAGTCTGCAGCCAGAATCCTGAAAGCACTTGCCCCGGATAACCTGAGTAGCATGGAAAGCGAGATAAGCGATGAGAGGGTTGCTGTGCGTTTTCATTCTGAAAAAATTAGCTCGCTTCTTGCAACCGTTGACGATTTTCTCATGAACGTTAAAATAGGAGAGGGAGTCGAAGAGACTCTGGCAAAAGAAAATTAAGGGTAAAAAAATTAAAGACGAGATAAACCCAAAATTGAAACACTTAAAGTTTAAGGACTTAAGAAGTAAAAAATTAATGGGAAACATGTGTTTCCTGTTTGCCTTAAACTTCTTTCAATTCACAGCCCCTTCTCGCCAGAGCCTTATAAGTTCTATGAGCATTTCGCTTCTTAGTTCTACTCCTGATTCAGGGATTGGGAGCTTGCTTTCATAGATATGTATCGCTTCCTGGAGCTCTCCTGTGCTTATGTTTTTTCCTTCCTGAGATGTCAAATCGTTCCAGGGGTTCCAGTCTTGAATTGTCCAGATCCATCTACGTGTGACTTCTTCTTTTCCTGCTGTGGCAAATACGGTAACGTTATATGTTCCTGGAGAGAGAGTGCTCTCCGAGTATGAACTATTTTTAACGCCGTATTCAGTAAGCTTTTTCTCTCCATTAAGGTACCAGTTTACAGTAGTGTTATGGTTTGTGCTGATTTTGAATTCCTGCCGATCCCCTTCATTGGTTATGGCATTTCCCACAGGATATGCAGAGGGCATTGAGAGTGGAGTTAATGTTATGTACTGACTCTTTGTCATGGAGTCGGATCCTATCCTGTTCTTTACATTTAATGAAACAGTATAGTTTCCGTAAGAAACATAGGTGTGGACTGGATTCCGGGCTCTTGAGTCTATTCTTCCGTCCCCATTAAAATCCCATTCCCATGAAAAGGCATTTTCCGAAAGATCAGTAAACTGAACTGTGAGAGGGGGAACCCAGCTGGTGATATTCGAAGAGAACTTAGCTTCAGGAAGTTTATTCACGGTTGTAAATGCCTTTATGCAAAGGTTTGCATCTGAATATTCGGATATTGAAGTCAGGTCACGCCATCTGTTTCCATCCTGACTCACATAACTCTCTCCTGCATTGGCCTTTGCCTTACTGCTATAACTATATGTATATGGAAAAGGCAGAGGGTTCTCAACTGCAAGAGGGTATCCAGGGGAAGGGTTGATGAGTTTCATAACTACTGAAAATTTCTCCCCTGAATTCAGGTTTACCGGAGAATTCAGTTTATGGGTATGATATCCTCTATAAGAGCAAGTGCCGCTTTCTTTTACAACAAAATCTTTTGTCGAATTAACCGGACCGTTTGTCGGGTTTTTGTAAACATAGACCTCATAAACCGCATTATGATCCGTAGTGTAAAATCCTACGGCCTCCAGTTTTTCATTTCTTTCCGCGGAAAATACGTTGCCACCCCAGGCAGTTCTATTATTATATCCCATTGAGTTTATCCATCCGAGCGGGTCATACTGGTAATTGTAGTCAAAGTTGTCTTTCTCTGAAGCTGTAAAAACTGTGTTTTCATTATATCCGAGCCTGGTATCATAATAGGAAATATAGAAATACCCATTTTCTCCCCAGTTTTTTCCCCAGCTGTTCTTTACAATAAAAGCCCCATTTCCGGATGGGACCTTTTTGAACCTGTACCTGTCAAAAGAATCATTCCAGCCTACAATAGTAATTGCGTGATTGGCATTTTTTGAACCGGTGTATATAAAGGTGGAATTTTTATCCTGATAATCTAACTGGTTCCAGCATATTGTGGAGAACACAGCCCCATAGTCCATAAGTGCCATTTTAATTACTTCATTGTCCAGGGGTCCCGTTCTCTCAGGAAATAAAAGCACTTCCTGGGTATGTTTTTGCACAACGAGTCCTGTCGGAGAGTAGATCGAGTTTACTTTATAAGGGTCATCTGATTCGTTTACGGGCCCTGACCAGCGGGTAAGATATGCCATGGCTATGAACGAGTTACCTCCATCGCGTGTGTCAAGGTCAAAACCATCGGAATAATATTTTGTAACGAGATTTTTCATATTATTTTCAGAAAAGTCTCGTTTTTCTCCTTCCTTTCCCAGAATGTAAGATTCAAGGGACGCAAGGCTAGAAAAAGCCCAGCAACTCCCTGTTTCCTCCTGATTCTGTACTGAGGTAACCCTCCCCTGTTCACGTAAATCATAGGTTGAAGGGAGGTTCGAACCAGATGCTCCAAGCAGAAGTTTTTCCGAAGGTGTTGAGAGTGCTGGTATGTTCACCGGAGGGGGAGTATACCCACGGCCTGAGATGTTCTCATAGTCAGAAGACGAAATAAGCTCTGCAGAATCTGACTGTCCTGAACCCAAAAATTCAGGGTTTAGAGGAGCTGTTTCAATCTTTGATTCTGAAATGGATATATTATTCAGGGACTGTTCGAAGTTTTGGACACCTCCGGCTGCAAGATCCAGGCTAATGGACAGGCAGGAAAATAAGACAATAAGTGAAAGCAGAAGGAAATTTGTTTTCTTCAAAAATTCTCTCCTCGGGTTGGATTGATTTTTGCTTCGCTGATAGTTAGTACCTAAGTTTGACAAAACATAGAGTTTATAATGTCTAAATGGGCTTCATGCTTCTGTTTTCATCATACAATTCAATGTTTTGTCTTGAATCTGATGATTTTTTGACATTTATCATTTTGCTTAAATGTAATATGTCAATGCGATGTGTTTTGTGCAATAAAATACTCTATTAATTAACAGAATCTATCAAAATAGGGTTAGTACAGAGTAATTGGCATCGAAAATATATCCTAACTGTAATTTTTATACTGTTAGGTAATAGCAAGCAGATCTTCGATATCCATAAGTGTAATTAAAATTCCCCCGTAATCCCCTTTTAAATATCAATTTGTATGTTTAGTTAATGAACTTTATGTATAAGTGCTTTTCCTACAATATTAATTTTTTACTAACTAACCCGGTATTTACGTGCTCAAATATCTCTAACCTACATTCGGCAGGTTAACGTTATTAAAGATAGATATTTTCATATTTCTCCCCCATGAGACTCAATATCTTCCAATGAATATCCTCCATATTCAATATTTCTGACTTAAATTTCCCTTTTTTTTGAGTAATAAGTTCTGTAATTCC
>JASGVX010000068.1 GCA_030054735.1 Methanobacteriota archaeon
AAGTAGAAAAGCTAAGCAAAACGATGAAATGTGAGGAAATTGCACAAATACTGGGAATGGGAAAATCACTCGTGGAAGAATACATAAGAATTTTAAATGAAGAGGAATGAATGATGGATGAAACAAACTACGGCAAGTTTGGGTACATACCGGTCAAATGGGAGTATTTTTAAATTTCATATCCCCAAAATAGGGGATAGTAAGCCCGAAGGAATAAAATACTCTAAAGATAAGATGGAGCTCTCACCGGATAAAGAAAAGTGAGAAAAGAACCATAAAAAAACTCATAAAAAGCAATCAATAAACAGCTCATCATTTTTATTCTATCTTGCTGGAGGTAAAAAATACAATGAGAGAAGGCCCGGACCCCTTCGGGGTAAAAGACAGCATCGAAACAACCGCCGGAAAAGCTACGATTTACAGGCTGAAGAAACTGGAAGAAAAGGGCTTTGAAGGGATTTCCCTGCTCCCCTACTCTATTAGGATCCTGCTGGAGTCTATGCTCCGGCATGCGGATACTGAAAAGAGAATAATAACTGCAGAAGACGTGGAAGCTCTTGCCCGCTGGAGCCCTGGAAATATAAGTGAAAGGGATATTCCGTTTACTCCTTCAAGAGTAATCATGCAGGACTTCACTGGTGTTCCTGCAGTAGTTGACCTTGCAGCCCTCCGCTCAGCAATGGAGCGCCTTGGAGGAAATCCTGCCAAAATCAACCCTGTAATCCCTGCCGACCTGGTCATTGACCATTCGGTCCAGGTTGACTCCTACGGTACGGCATATTCCCTTGAGGAAAATGAGAAAAAGGAGTTTGAACGCAACAAAGAGCGTTATACTGTCCTCCGCTGGGCACAGAAAGCCTTTGACAATTTCAGGGTTGTGCCTCCCGGAAGAGGAATTATCCATCAGGTGAACCTTGAATATCTGACCCCGCTCGTGCACCTCAAAGAGAAAGAAGGAGAACTATTTGTTTTCCCGGACACTCTTGTAGGGACCGACTCCCATACCACAATGATCAACGGGATAGGAGTGCTCGGCTGGGGAGTAGGCGGAATAGAAGCAGAAGCAGTAATGCTCGGGCAGCCTTACTATATGCCGGTCCCTGAGGTTGTCGGCTTTAAACTCTACGGAAAACTGGGACCCGGAGTTACTGCTACTGACCTTGTTCTCACTATCACAAAAATGTTAAGAAAACACGGAGTTGTCGGCAAGTTTGTCGAGTTCTACGGGCCCGGCCTGAACTTCCTCAGCCTTCCTGACAGGGCAACTATTTCAAACATGGCTCCGGAATACGGGGCAACTCTTGGAATTTTCCCTCCTGACCTTGAGACTCTGGACTACCTGAAGAGGACAGGCAGGAGCGATGAACAGGTTGATCTTGTAAAAAAGTACCTGGAAGCACAGGACCTTCTTTACTCTGTCAACAAACCCGAACCTGTATTCAGCAGTAATCTCGAACTTGACATGAGTTCCGTAAAGCCTTGCCTTTCAGGTCCCAAACGCCCGCAGGACCAGCTTTTCCTGAATGAGGTCTCTGAAAATTTCCGTGAAACAATGAGACAGACCTTCATAAGAAAGAAGGAAGCAGGCACTGAGCTTGCCAGAGACCCTTCTTATCTCCGCTGGCTGGGAGAAGGTGGAGCACCTGTAGAAGAATCCGCAGCCTCAGTAGAGGAAAAGATAGAAAAGGTTGACTTCACCGAGAGAGACTTCAGGGTCACACATGGTTCCGTTGTGATCGCAGCCATTACTTCATGTACCAATACCTCTAACCCATCGGTTCTCATAGGTGCCGGGCTGCTTGCAAAAAAGGCAATTGAAAGGGGCCTGAAGGTAAAACCCTTTGTGAAAACAAGCCTGTCTCCCGGTTCAAGAGTGGCCACCGAGTACCTTGGAGCCGCAGGTCTTCTACCTTACCTTGAGGCTCTGGGTTTCCACCTGGTCGGGTACGGTTGTATGACCTGCATAGGAAACAGTGGGCCTCTGCCAGAACAGGTTGAAAAGGAAATCAAAGAAAAAGACCTTACAGTTGCAGCCGTACTCAGCGGGAACAGGAACTTTGAAGGCAGGATCAATCCCCATGTAAAAGCAAACTACCTTGCATCCCCAGCACTTGTTGTTGCATACGCAATCGCAGGCACTGTGAATATAAACTTCGAAGCCGATCCACTTGCATATGACCCTAACGGGTTGCCTGTATATCTCAGAGATATCTGGCCCGTGCAGGATGAGATAAAGCAGGTCGAAAAGAACAGTGTCAGGCCTGAAATGTTTAAAAAGGAATATTCAGGTGTCCTGGAAGGTGAAAAACTCTGGAAAGAACTGGAAGTCCCTGAGGGCACCCTTTATGAATGGAGCCCGACCTCGACTTACATCCAGGAACCACCTTATTTTGTGGATTTCCCGCTTACTCTGCCTCTGCCCGGAGATATACGGAATTCAAGAGTCCTTGCCATTTTCGGGGATAGCATCACTACGGACCACATTTCCCCAGCTGGCGATATTCCGGCAGAGAGCCCTGCAGGCAGATACCTGATGTCCTGGGGTGTTGACCAGAAAGATTTCAATTCTTACGGTTCACGCAGAGGCAACCATGAGGTAATGATGCGTGGGACCTTTGCAAATATCCGGCTCAGAAACAGGCTTGTAAGCAGGGAAGGAGGCTGGACTGTCTACCATCTCAAAGGAGAAGCTTTCCCGCCTGAAGCTTGTGAAGAGGGAATACCGATCTACGACGCATCTTTGATGTATGCGGAAAATAATGTCCCTTTGATTGTTATTGCAGGAAAAGAATACGGAACAGGCAGTTCCCGCGACTGGGCAGCAAAAGGAACATTCCTCCTTGGTGTAAAAGCAGTTATTGCCGAGTCCTTTGAGCGTATCCACAGAAGCAACCTTGTGGGTATGGGAGTTCTTCCCCTGCAGTTTAAGGCTGGAGAAAATGCAGATACTCTCGGGCTTACAGGAAAGGAGAGCTATGACATCCTTGGAATTGAAAATATGGAACCCCAAGGAGAGCTTACCGTAAAGGCAAAGGACGACAGCGGGAAAGAAAAAGAGTTTAAAGTAGCACTGAGGCTGGATTCTTCTGTGGAAATAGAGTACTACAGGAACGGAGGGATACTGCATAAGTTCCTGCGTGATTCTGTAAAGAAAAAAATAACAGGTTACTAATGCCATAACAGTAAAAAAGAGGATTTTTAAGGAGGTCCTGAAAACCTGAATAATGCTTTTTCTCTTTTCAGGACCTCACACCTTTTCCTGGCCCGATAGAGGATTATTTCAAGCAAAAGAGATATTTTTGAGTTATATTACACTGGAATATTATATTTATAGTTAAAAACAGTTAAATGGTTAAAAAAAGGCGCGGATCTCATTTTAGATAAATATATTAAATATGAATTGAATTTACATTTTCAACAAATTTAATATACTATTTTGATAATAATACAATTGCATTGTCATCTATTTTTGGACCCAAAAATCCTTCGTGTTTAGATCTTTCACGTATAATCAGAGGATTCTCCAATTTCAAAGTTTTTCGAAAAATCCTCTAGGCATGACTGTGAGGTAGAAAATGAGTAAAAATATATGTTTCATAGACGGGCTGGAGGGCATTCTGAAGTACAGGGACGTCGATATCAACGAACTGATAGATCTTCCCTATGATGCAGTTTCCTATCTGTTAATCCTGGGAGAACTCCCAGGAGAAGAGGAACTTGCCGAGTACTCAGCCCGCATGCATGCGGAACGCGGAATAAACAGGGAGGTAATTAACATAATCCGCATGTGTAATTTAAATATCGATGCTATTGAAGCGCTGCACACTGTCGTTTCTTTCATATCGCAATTCGATCCGGACCTAAATGACAACTCTCAAGAAGAGAATATGAGAAAAGCCATAAGGTTAATTGCCGTGGTTCCAACCATTGTTGCTGCTTATTATAGAATGGCAAACGGAAAGGAACCTGTACCCCCTGATCCTTCCCTATCCCATGGAGCCAATTTCCTGTATATGATAAAAGGAGTCAAGCCGGACCCGCTTGAAGCCGAAATCATGGAAAAAGACTTTATCCTCAGTGCCGAACATGAACTGAATGCTTCTACCTTTTCTTCTAGAGTTACAGCCTCAACCCTTTCCGATCTCTATTCTGCTGTTGTTTCCGGGCTCTGCACACTCAAAGGTCCTCTTCATGGAGGAGCAAGAGCAGAAGTGATGACCATGCTTGAAGAAGTAGCCAGTCCTGATAACGCCGAGATGTATGTACTCGAAAAAATCAACAAAAGAGAGAAAATAATGGGTTTCGGGCACAGGGTATACAAGACATATGACCCAAGAGGCGCAATATTCAAGCAGCTCTCCAGGAGACTGGCTGAATCTAAAGGGGATATGCACTGGTACGCAACAGCCGAGGAAATCGAAAATACTGTCATTCGCGAGCTTGTAGAAAAGAGAGGAAAGCCGATTTATCCGAATATTGATTTTTATTCTGGGGTCATCTATAAATATATGGAAATTCCCCCTCGGTTTGCAGCCTCAATTTTTGCAATCGGAAGAATATCAGGCTGGATAGCCCACTGCTTTGACCAGTATGAGAAGAAGAGGATCATAAGGCCCAGGCTCTTCATGATAGATGATTGTTGAAATCTCGAAAAAGCCCTGTTGCGCCTTAAAAACGGCAGAAACAAACGAATAGAAATAGAAGATAAATAGAAAGCAGATCTGGCAGATAAGGTCTGACTGACAGAATCTAACAAAGCGAAACTTAAGACCAGAAACAGAACCGGCTTTTCAGGCAAAACTGGTTCATAGACAGGATAAAATTCAAACGAAAAAGAACTTTCATGACAAAGTCCTATAATATAAAGTCTTATCTTATCATTTTAATCTTATAGCAACTGATATCAGGTAAGGTAGTAGAGGCATTTGAACCTGGGATCAGATAATCTTTTTATCATCTGACAGCTTTTTGGTATCCAGATACCCATGACTTACAGAGATTTCATAGACCAGTTAAAAGAAAGCGGAAAACTGGTCGAAGTTAAGCAGCCCGTCTCCCCGAGGTTCGAGGCTTCCAGAATTGCAAAAAAAACAAAAGCTCCTGTTCTCTTTCACGACATTTCAGGCTCAAAGGTTATTATGAACCTTCTTGCTTCCAGGGACGAACTCGCTTCCATGCTTGGGGTCCCTAAAGAAGAAATTATAAAGAAGCTTTCTGAAGTATCACCTGAAGGAGAAGTACGGCTCGTTTCAGAGTCTCCTACCCTCGAAGTAATAGAAAAAGAGGTTGACCTGACAAAACTTCCTATTCTTACACACTTTGAAAAAGACGGAGCTCCCTATATAACTGCGGGAATTGTTGTTTCCGAATACGGAGGCACGATGAATGCTTCAATCCACCGCCTTATGCTCGCAGGGAAAGATAAACTTGCAGCCCGCCTTGTCCCTCCAAGGCACACCTACCTCCTGCATAAAAAAGCTGCCGAAGAAGGGGAACCTCTGCCTGTCGCAATTGTTATCGGCTGCGACCCTGCAATTATTTATGCAACCTCTACAAGGGTCCCTCTTGGAAAAGAATTTGAATATGCAGCTGCCCTTCGTGGGGCTCCGGTGGAACTCTTTGAGTGCTCAAATGGGGTAAAAGTACCGCATTCCGAGATCGTGCTCGAAGGGTATATTGACCCGAAAGAAAGAGTTGGTGAAGGACCGTTTGTTGATATTACGGGGACATATGACGCGCTGAGGAAAGAACCTGTTATCAGGATTACCAGGATCATCCACAGAAAAGACCCTATCTATCACGGAATTCTTCCTGCTGGGCCCGAACACCTCCTTATGATGGGGGTGCCATATGAGCCAAGGATATACAGGGCTGTAGGGGAAGTTACAACTGTCAAAAACGTGGTCTTAACTGAAGGAGGCTGCTGTTATCTCCATGCAGTCGTGCAGATAGAAAAGCAGACTGAAGGGGACGCAAAGAACGCTATTATGGCAGCCTTTGCCGCCCATACAAGCCTGAAACATGTGGTGGTTGTAGATGAGGATATAAATATCTTTGACCCGGATGATGTTGAGTTTGCAATTGCTACAAGGGTAAAAGGGGACATGGACATCCTTGTCGTCCCTAACGTCCGCGGCAGTTCCCTTGACCCCAGAGGAGCTCCAGATGGGACAACTACTAAAGTAGGAATTGATGCTACAAAGGTCCTTATTGAAAAAGAAAACTTTGAAAGGGCAATAATTCCGGAAGAATGAGTGAATTTTCATGTATCTCACAAAAGAAGAAGAAGAAATCATGAATGGAGAAGCCGGAGAGACCCTCAGGCAGGCAATAGAGATCCTTGTTGCACTTGGGGATATCTACGGAGCGGACAGGCTGATCCCTATCAAAAGCGCCCAGATTGCAGGTGTCTCCTACAAAACAATAGGTGATGCCGGGCTTGAATGGATTTCGGACCTTGAAGGGCAGGTAAAGGTTCCCGCAATCCTTAACCCGGCAGGAATGGACCTGGAAGACTGGGAGAAGCTGAGAATTTCCACTGAATTTGCAGAAAAACAGAAGGCAATTGTCCAGGCTTACAAAAAACTTGGAATTCGCTGCGAATGTACCTGTACTCCCTATACCCTCGAAGGTTTTTTCGTGGGCTATGGCGACCACCTTGCATGGAGCGAATCCTCAGCCATTTCTTATGCCAACTCCGTAATAGGAGCCCGGACAAACAGGGAGGGAGGCCCGTCAGCTCTTTCGGCAGCACTACTCGGGAAAACTGCAAACTATGGTCTCCATCTTGAGGAAAACCGCGTCCCTGAGGTCTCGATCAGTGTGGAGTCCCCGCTTAAAGAATCGGATTACGGAGCACTCGGCTATGTGGCAGGGAAACTCATTGGAAGCAAAGTACCTATTTTTCAGCTAAAGGGAAAACCGAAAGCTGATGAATTGAAAGCTCTGGGAGCTGCAATGGCAGCTTCAGGGGCAGTGGCTCTTTACCATGTGAAAGGGATAACCCCTGATGCCTGTAGAATGAATTTTGAGGATCCTGAAGAAAATATAGTTATTGAAAGAAGTCAGCTGGATGAAGTTTATGAAAGCAGAGGAAAAGGCGGTAAAGAACCTGAATTGATTACTATCGGTTGCCCCCACTGCTCTGCATCTGAACTTAAAAAAGCGGCTGAACTGCTGAAAGGAAAAACAGTTTCAAAGGAGACCTGGATTTTTACATCAAGGGAACTCAGAAAACGCTATCCTGAGTATATAAAGGCCATTGAAGAGAGCGGAGCTAAGGTTGTATGCGATACCTGTATGGTAGTTTCTCCGGCAACTAACAGATATTCCTGCGTTATGGTAAATTCGGGAAAAGCCTTTGCCTACGTGCCCGGGATGTGCGGGGCTGAAAGCGTATACGGAGATATGGAAGCCTGTATTGAGAAGGCGACTGATGGAGAAAAAAAGGCAGGTGGTTTCCATTAAACTCAAAGGCAGGACAATTTCCAGAGGATGTGCAGAAGGAAAAGCTTTGATTTCCAGGGACCCCATATCCTTCCTTGGCAGTGTAGACCCTAAAACCGGGGTTGTGATCGAAGAGAAACACTCGCTGGCAGGAAAATCAATCAAAGGAAAAGTTCTTGTTTTCCCCCATGGGAAAGGCTCTACTGTTGGTTCATATGTGATGTACCAGCTGAAGAAAAATGAAGCGGCTCCTGTAGCAATTATTAATCTGGAAACTGAGCCTATCGTAGCTGTAGGAGCAATTATATCTGAAATTCCTCTGGTCGATATGCTGGAAAAAGATCCCTACGAGATTTTGAAGGATGGAGACACTGTACTGGTAAACGGCAGTGAAGGATATATCGAATTGCTTAAGCCGTCAGGGAGATGAATGGGATATTTAAACTTCAAGCCTTATTAGCACACTGTTTAACGCTCAAAAGATAAAAATCATATTGATAAGCTTGAATAGCCCTAAAAGCCAGTGAAAAACAGAGACAGGAATTAAAAAGAAACTAATTAAAGTGATGTGAATTAAATTAAATTAAATTAAATTAAATTAAATTAAATTATAAAACCACAAAAACTAATTTAAAAGCTAAAAGAAACCTCAAGCCTTAAGACGTGAAAACTAAAATGAAACAGGAAATAGAAGATCACAGAAAAGGTAGTGGGAAGTTCAAAATTGAAGAGTCGATTTCACACATATATCCTTTCATAATCAGGGTATTTGATGTATATGAAATCCAGAAATCCGGAGAGGTCCTTTATTTCTTCGGCATTCCTAAGGTGGATGCTGAGAAAGTAATGGGAGAACTCTGGGCCCCCCTTGAACAGCGAGGACTTGGAGGTATCCTGAAATACGATCTTGGAGAACACATCCTTCTTGTTTCTCCCATAAAGAAGGAAAAAGAAAAAATCTGGGTAAACTTTGCACTTTTCATAGCAACTATATTTACAACCATGATTTGCGGAGCCTGGATGTTTGGGGTGAATCTAGCTAGTGAACCCAGGCAGTTTTTCCAGGGCTTGCCGTTCACACTTGCAATAATGGCTGTGCTCGGCTCTCATGAGATGGCTCATTATGTAATGGCCAGGTACCATGGAATGAAAACTTCCCTTCCTTATTTCATCCCATTTCCGACTTTCATAGGCACAATGGGAGCGGTGATACGTTACAGGGGACCTATCCCTAACCGAAAAGCTCTCTTTGATGTTGGAGTTGCAGGGCCTCTGGTAGGGCTTTTTGTCTCAATTGTGGTAACCATAATAGGGTTGAGACTTGATCTGCCTCCAATCAATCCATTGCCAGATTCCCTGACGTTCGAGGTAGGTCTCCCGCCCCTTTTTGTAATGGTCCAGAAACTTGTAGGGACTACGGGCAGCAACCTGCACCCTGTGGCTTTTGCAGGCTGGGTTGGAATGTTTGTGACCTTTCTAAATCTCCTGCCTTCAGGGCAGCTTGATGGAGGGCACGTGCTCAGGGCAATGATCGGCAAAAAAGCGGACAGTGTTTCTTCGATGATGCCACGTATCCTTCTCCTGATAGGCATTTATGTTATCTACTGGCTAAAGGGAGATGGTTTTATATGGATATTCTGGGCCCTCTTCCTCTGGGCTTTTGCAGCAGCCGGACACCCTTCACCTCTTCATGACAAAGTGGGACTGGATAAAAAGCGTATCCTTATAGGGATAATTACTTTCATACTTGGCCTGCTTTGCTTCACTCTTATCCCATTTCAGACAATAAGCTGAAAAATGAAGAGAGAAAATCAGAAGCTTATCGAAACCTGAAAATAAACAGAATAGAAGGAAAATAAACAAAATAGAGGGAAAATAAACAGAATAGAAGGAAAAAACAGCAATGGAAGTACATTTTCGATACAGTAAAAAGAATTCTTACAGCTTTGCAGTTCTTTCACCTGTGCTTCCTGAAGCAGGGTTTACGGACAGGCCCATTGATGGGATAATGATCTACAGTTTTACTACACGACAGGCAGCAAGAGTCTTCAAAGAAATAGAAAATGCAGGTACGGACTCTATCTTTATTGCAGGAGGGCCACACCCTTCAGGCTGCCCTCTAGAGACACTTGAATACTTTGATTACGTAGTTATTGGTGAAGGCGAAGAAACACTTCCAGAACTTGTAAGGGTCCTGAAGGAAGGGGGAGATCCGGGAGAGGTAAAGGGAATTGCTTACAAAAACTCAGACAGCGGCAATATAATCCGGACTCCTGAAAGGCCACATGTGAACCTTGACGCATATCCCTGCTTTGACCCAAAAAAACTTCGTGCCCCAATTGAAATCAGCCGCGGATGTCCATGGGGCTGTAAGTACTGTCAGACTCCAGGACTTTTTGGGAGGGAAGTAAGGCACAGAAGCATTGATTCTATCTTGAAGAACGCACAGTACTATGATGACCTGCGATTCATAGCTTCAAATGCTTTTGCTTATGGAAGTGACGGAATTCATCCGAGGTTCGATAAGGTGGAGAAACTGCTCTCTGCCCTCCATAAGTTGCCCGATAAAAAAATCTTTTTCGGGACTTTCCCGTCCGAAGTCCGCCCTGAGTTTGTGACCGGGGAATCTGTCGAACTCGTGAGAAAATATTGTGCAAATGATAGTATCAGTCTTGGAGCTCAGTCTGGGAGTGACAGAATCCTTAAAGAAATCCGGAGAGGTCATACTGTTGAAGACAGCGTTTCAGCTGTAGAGTGCTGCCTTGAACACGATATTGTGCCGGCAGTTGATTTTATATTCGGGCTCCCCACAGAAACCGAAGAAGACCAGGAAAAAAGCCTTGAGCTTGTGCGCTGGATCTGCAAAAAAGGCGGGACTGTCCGGGCTCATTATATGACAGCTCTTCCGGGTACTCCTTATGCGTCAGCAGCTCCTTCAAAAATTAGCGACCGTGTAAGGCGGGAGCTTGGAAAACTTGCCCTTGCTGGGAAATTAACAGGTTACTGGGAAAAACACAGGAAAGTTTAAAAGAAAGCTTTAAAGGAGAGCTTTAAAAAAAAGCTTTAAAGGAAAGCAAAAAGGAAAGCAAAAAGGAAAGCAAAAAGGAAAGCTCAAAGGAAGCAAAAAGGAAGTAAATAAAGGAGTTAAAAATAGATTAAGGAAAGCTGGCGTCTAATTTCAGTACCTGCTTTTTAAACCTTAATCTTGTGTTTTGGGTAAAATCTGATTTTAAATTAACCGCATGAGGCCTTTATTTTTAGTTCTGTTACTTCACCTCTCTGTTACTTTGTTAATTGGAATTAAAATTCCAACATATATCGTTTTCAGTGCTGTTTATTTCCCAGATTTGATCTATGTCTTTAAAATTTGTCTATTTATCTCTTGGTTTTGATGGCTCGTATAGGTTTCGAAGGAGTTGTTGATCTCGTACTAAGATCTAATTTAACTATGCTTATTGCCCCTATCTTTTTTGTTCTATTCTGGTCAGGAGGTTGTTTGGAACCTTCCAATACTATTTTTTGATTAGGAGGCGTATGTTTTTCTGTTTCGGAGGCTTGCGTACTAACTTGTTTATCTCGGGAATTAATTTCGTTTTTCTACCAATATATATATTAAATACTTCAATGTATTTATAATTTGTTGTTACTTATTTTACTTTAATACATAATATATATTAATTTATTTAAAAATAAGGATAAAGTAAAAAAGATCAAAGCAGATTTTCAGGAAACAAATTCCGGAATTATCTGGGAAAAGGTGGAGACAATCATACCAGTTGGGAGCTGGTCGCTCATCTATGGGGCTTCACATGGATTCAAAACACATGACGTGCCTGAGTTCCCAAAATTTAAGCGCATAAATCTAATTTCACTAATCTACTATGTCAGATGATTGTTATTTACTATAGATCAAATGTAAGTGGTGACTTAAGTAGACTTTATTAGCCATTTCAGTTTAAAAGTTAAAGAGAAGATGCCTTTAGAGGCACTTCTTTTCGTTATGCAACATATATGGGTTGCTATTTTTGTTTTAACATTGGGCATATCGATAGGGACAGGAATTACCTTTGGTCTAGACATAGTTTCCTTGCTGATAACGCTAGGAATGTTTGTTCTGTTTTTTGTACCGATAGCCTCTATTGGACATAATATTGTTCAGAGCAGAAAAGATATTAGAAAAGTTTTGTGCTGTGTACCTTTACTAATCACTGCTCTGTATCAAACCACGGTAGTTGTGCTTGGATATACAAAATTTATGATCTATGAATCCCATCCTGATTCATTGGTTTATACCCTGCTGTTTCTTATTCAGAAGCTAGGGGAAACTGCAATCTATCCTACAACTGATAAAATATACTATATGGGATTTCCATATAACCAGTTGCCTCAATTTACAGCCTATATTATTGTTTTCCCAATCAGTCTGCTTATTTACTTATTGCCTTCGATAGATTATGACAGGATAAAGATTACAAAAGAGATGAAACTAATTGCTTTGTTACCACTCCTTTGTGTTGGTATTTCGATAATCGTGCAGACAGTTAAGATGAGGTTGGGATTGATCGATGAGCTTATGATTAAGTTTTTCTGGTCTGAGATACTCTCAACATAAGACTAATGGGATTCTTCCTTTTGATGCCTGCACTAAGTATCCTGTATATAAGACACTATCAAAGAACGAAAAGAACCAATATCGAGAATTTTACGTGAGCACATAGATTTTTATTGTTTAGCTAATTTGGGAATTGAGTAAAAAGGATTTTGTTAAAAACCACGACATATTTAGGAATGCTTGAAATATGACTTCAAGTTTTCACTTTGCTAATGGCTCTATAATTGTACTTCCCAATATCATTAATGGCAATGTAGGGTACATAAGTCTTTGAAATTAAATTTGCACCATTCCTTAGCAAAATGGCAGTTCGCTGGTTGATATAGAGAGCCTATATTTGGTTCTGTAAAAATTCAGTAGACTATTAAAAAGAACCAAAAAGTTATGGTTGATCAACCGGGATTTTCAACTTCAGTCTATAAAAGCTATTACCGTAAAATTAGAGTTTGAGTTGAGAAGAAGATATTAAGGCTCAAATCGTCTTGAGCCTCATAACTCCATCTATTATTTATTCTGCAAACTTTCATAACGACCTGGATTTCTTACTCCTGGAGGCTTTCAGCATTCTCTTTAAAATTAAGATTATTTTTAGGCTTTTTCTGCATTTAAGACCATTTCCAAGCCTTTGTTCATTAATTCCTCTGCCCTTTCCTGCTTTTTTGCTTCGGCAAAGATCCTGAAAATCGGTTCAGTACCCGATGGGCGTATAAGGACCCATCCATCATCGTACCAGATCTTGACCCCGTCAATAGTATCTGTTTTAAGTCCCAGACTTGAGGTTTTATGCCTGACCCTTTCCATAGTGCCTGCAATATCCCTGGAAGGAGTCTTGGTTTTTGCATTGAAGTATACAGTCACGTTTTTAGTTAAATCGGAAAGTTTTTTACCCCTTGCAAGGATCTCAAGGATTTTTGCGCATGCCATTGCTCCATCCCGACAGTACTGGTGTTTGGGGAAAATCAGGCCCCCGTTGCCTTCTCCTCCGAAAACGGCATTTACTTCCATCATTTTTCGGGCAACATTGATTGAGCCGACAGCCGTCCAGTGAAGTTCAACCCCTTTTTCCTTTGCGACATCAGCCATGCGCTGGGAAGAGCTGACCGGAGTAACTACAGGTCCTTTTTCATACTCAAGCATATATTTAGTCATCATGGCAAGCAGGACTTCTTCGTTTACAAACTCCCCGTTTTCGTCCGTAAAGACTATTCTGTCCGCATCCCCATCATGCGCCGCCCCAAAATCGGCACCCGTTTTTATAACAAGGTCAGAAAGCTCTGTCAGGGTTTCAGGTAGGGGTTCAGGATTTCTCCACGGGAATGTCCCGTCAGGCTGAGCCCCAAGAGTCAGTACCTCGCAGCCAAGTTTTCTGAGCAGGAAAGGAAGGGTGAGAGAACCTGCTCCACAGCCAGTATCCACAACGACCTTAAATTTACGGTTGCGTATGGCTTCGGCATCCACTGCGCGGATTATATTTTTTAGATAATAATCGTTAACTGATGGATCTGCCCTGAAATTTCCCGTTTTATCCCATGAAACCGTTGAGAATTTCCCTGAAAAATAGATTTTTTCGATCTCCCGCTCTCCGTCCCTCGGAAACTCTGTACCGTCTCCTGCAATCAGCTTGATTCCATTATATTCCCTGGGGTTGTGGGATGCCGTAATAACGATTCCGGCGTCTGCATATTCGCGCACATAGTATTGAATAGAGGGGGTAGGAGCAACCCCTACATCAATAACATCCAGGCCTGTTGCAAGAGCTCCGGCAATTGCTGCGGATTTCAGCATCTGGCCGGAAATCCTGGAGTCACAGCCTATTGCAACCGTACCTTTTGAGCCCATATATGTGCCGAGGCTTTTGGCTATATTGACCGCCAGTTCAGGCGTTATAAATTCATTGGCGATGCCACGCACACCATTAGTTCCGAATAATTCCATTTAAGGTCTCCATCTCATTATTTACGTAAAAATTGTACTATTGTAAGGAAATAAGGTCCTGATTATATTTGGTTCCAATCAGATAAATTATTTTAGTAAGAACCCTGAAATGAGAACAAAACTTCGCTAGAACAGATCAAATTATTTATAAATTGGAGAAGGCAGCTTCTGATATAGACCATTTCAAGATATACAGCTCAAAGAAGACCCAGGTTATAGTCCATCTTATCCCCATTACTCTGACTGCGGCAAAGTACCTGACAACAGGACTGGAAAATACATATATCTTATTAGTTGAAAACTCGTTATTAATGGACAGTGCAAAGCTTGAAAAGATAAAAAAGGCTATTAAAGCCAGAGAAAGTGCAGTCATCGCATTTTCAGGGGGGGTGGATAGCTCAACTCTTGCGGCTCTTGCATTTGAGGAGCTTGGAGAAAAAGCCCTTGCCGTTACCATAGACTCCCCGCTTTTTCCCAGACTGCAGCTTGAAACTGCTGCCCGGACAGCCTGTGAAATAGGGATTCAGCACAAAACCCTCAGATTTTCCCTCTCAAACGCGCCCTATTTTTCTGAAAATACAATTAACAGGTGTTATTTCTGTAAAAAAGCCCTTCTTGAGACTCTTCTGGAGTTCGCTAGGGAAGGTGGGTTTAACGTCGTGATTGAGGGGACTAATGCTTCCGAAATAAAAGGGAAAAACCGTCCGGGATATAGGGCAATTGAAGAAGCAGGAGAAAAGGTTTATTCTCCATTTGTGGAGTTTAACCTCACAAAAGGAGAGATCCGGGAGATTGCTGCAAGCCTCTCACTTTCCGCAGCCAGCAGGCCGTCCGCAGCTTGCCTTGCCACACGTATTGCTTACGGGCAGCCTATCACCCCAGAGGCTCTTGAAAAAGTAGAAAAAGCTGAAGATTATCTATTAAACCTTGGTTTTACGCAGTTCAGGGTAAGGATGCACTCAAACCTTGCCAGGATAGAGCTTACTGATAAAGAATTTGAGGACGCATTCCGCAAAAAAGAAATAATATCCAGGCATCTCAAAACCCTTGGTTTTGATTATGTAACTCTTGACCTTGAAGGCTTCCGCTCAGGAAGTATGGATGAGCCCTATATGCGGAAAAGAGCTGAAGAAATAGAGGAAATGGAAGGGGAATAAACACAAAAAAGAGCAAAATATCAAAATAACCCTGATTGGTAAAAACACGATTAATCGGATAGGTTTGATTGACATAAAAACGTTGACTGCTGGAAAGATATGACAGAAATTCTAATCAGAAAAGCCGAAAAAAAGGACCTCCTCTCAATACAGAGGCTCCTATCCACCTATTTTCTGGATATGGAAGGTCTCGAGCCTGAGGACTTTGTGCTGGCTGAAAGGGAAGGAAAAGCAATCGCTTGTGCTGCACCTGTCAGGGGCAGGTCCGGAGAGAAAAATTTTCTCGAGATCCATTCAATTGCCGTACACCCAAACTTCAGGGGAAAAGGTATAGGGACCCGGCTTATGCATTACCTTATAAACAATTTGGAAGGTCAGGATACGCCTGATAACCCTGTTTGTAAATTATATGTCAGGACAACTGCCCCGGGCTTTTTTAAAAAACTTGGTTTTATAAAATTACCGGGTGCTGATAAGTTACTTCTATGGACGGACTGCAAAGATTGCGAGCATTTTGAGAACTGTACCCAGCATGCAATGAAATATTCCAGGTATTCGTAAAGTAACGGCCCTGGTCCAGGTTAACGAAACATTATTTTACAGAAAAGCATATGAAGCAGCTTATGCTCACTCTTGGAATCATTAATACCTATGATAAGATCAAGATCCTCGATGCTCACTACCGGGCAATTGCCAGAGCTGCCCCTATCTGCCATGCTTTTGGGTTCCACCTTGCACTTTATGACTTCCCGTTTAAAATGACCGCAGAAGAACTGGTATCTTTCGTAATGGAAAAGACCACAATAGGAGAGTCGGGAGCTTATCTAAAAATTCTTTACGAAAAAAACCACCTTTCAGTTTCTGACCTTCCAAAAAAAGGATTTCCATCCCACTTTGGAGAGATAGTTATTACTACTTCAAAGCCAGACCCAAAAAGAAAGGTAACGCCTGTAAAAATCGCTGAAGAAGCTTTGCGCAACCGTTCTTTTTTATTTCTTGTGGGCCTGGGGCATAAAGGACTTCCAGAAGAACTTTTTGAGAGGTGGAAATACCACCTTGATATTACTTCTAAAGGGCTTTCACTTGAGACATGCACTGCAATAGGGGCTATACCTGCCCACCTTGCCGGACTAATGGAAATTCTGCAATATAAAAAGTGAACATTAAAAGAAGCTTCTGAAAAAGGTAAGAAATGGTGAGCTATATGATTATTTGCTTAAAGTGCTCACATGGCTCAAAAAAATTCCAGATCAAATAAAAGATTTTCCGGAACAAATATATATAACGAGTGACAATTAATAGGTTGTTGTGGGTAAGAACAACGCCTGTTGCGCTGTGATGGGGTTTGCGGTCTGAAGGACTGAAATTCGGACCTGCAATTAGAGATTGTCCAGAATGACAGGGAATTCCACCCGAGGTATTTTACTGAAAGATTTGAACTCTGAACTGCAGTGAATTATACGCTTTCGATAAAGGACATGGATTTTGTCCTTATCGCAGGAATTTGTATCCGAAGGGGAATTTGTATCCGAAAGAAGCAAAATTCTAACCCCAGAACTAAGCGAAAATCTTGAAGAGACAGGATGAATATTATGAGTGAGCTAAAACACGAAGACAGTAAAAGAGACGAATATGGATACAGATGCCATCAAAACAGATATCACACCGTAGTAAAAGGCTGTACAGACAGTCTGGACAGCGATGATTTAGACCTTTACCGCTATATGATAGGCGGGATGCAGGGGAAATAACCTGCACAACCTTTTTTTATATCTCGTTCCTAGAAATGAAGCATGTACGATGTATATGCAGTCCGTGAAGACTTTCCTGTTTTAAAAGAAGTTGTTTACCTTGACAGCACGGCGACTACGCAGACCCCAGTTCCTGCAGTTGAAGCCATGCTTGAATATTTTTACAGGTATGCCGGAAACCACGGAAGAGGAGCGCACCACCTTGCCAGGGAGACTACAAACCGGTACGAAGACGCAAGGGAAACTGTTGCCCGTTTCCTGAATGCGGACCCTTCAAAGACCATATTTACGAAAAATACAACCGATGGAATCAACCTTGTTGCAAACAGCTATCCCTGGGAGGCAGGGGACCACATTGTCACAACCATGCTCGAGCACCATTCAAATCTCCTGCCCTGGCTGCACCTTCAAAAAAGAGGAATAAATGTAACAATTGTAAGTCCGGACCGCAAAGGCATAATTGACCCGCAGATGATAGAAAATGCCCTTACTGACAGGACAAAACTCATTTCTGTAACGCATGTTTCTAATGTCTTCGGCTCTGTCCAGGATGTCAGCAGGATTACTAAAATTGCCAGCAGGAAGGGAGTAAAAGTCCTGATTGACGGTGCCCAGTCCGCAGGGCATATACCAGTAGACCTGAAAGCACTCGGTTGCGATTTTTTTGCAACCGCAGGCCACAAAGGGCTGCTTGGCCCGCAGGGAACTGGAGTACTCTATATTAAGGAACCCGATCTTCTGGATAGTGCCTCTCTTGGGGGAGGAACGGTTTCAGACGTCAGCGGGCTTGCATATACACTTGAGCCTTCCCCTGCCTGTTTTGAAGCAGGCACTCCGAACATCCCGGGGGTTATCGGGCTTGCTAGAGCAGTAGAGTATGTGGAGAAAATTGGGGTATCCGAGATTGAAAAGCATGAAGCTAAACTTTCCAGGCAAACTGCAAAGAGACTTTTGGAACTTGAACACGTGGAGGTCTATGGGCCTGAAAATAGGGCAGGGGTTGTGCCTTTTAACGTTCCCGGGCTTCATGCTCACGATGTCTCCCTGATCCTTGACCAGACGAAAAAAATCTGCGTTCGCAGCGGACACCATTGTGCAATTCCGATTGCCCGCTTCCTTGAAGTGGAAAGTACGGTTAGAGCCTCTTTTGCACTATATAACACAGAAGAAGAAGTAGATATTCTTGTAAATGCTGTCAATGCGCTTAAGGCACTGGTATCCTGAAATACGAAAAATTATTGCATATGCTTTCAGTTACAAAAATGAGGTGTACAGGCTGTCTCAAAACTCAAACTATTTCTACAATTGGATAATGAGAACCGTTAGCTTTAAAAACATGACCACTTGAAACAGAGAAATTTAGATGTGAATTAACCTTATAGTAGAAAAAATTGACACAAATGTAGAATTAACTTTACTTTT
>JASGVX010000069.1 GCA_030054735.1 Methanobacteriota archaeon
TCATAATTTTTGTTGATGCCGATTTTGAAATAATACATAGTATTTGTACGTAACTTTTAGGTTTACATATGATCAATTAATAATATCTCATACTAAACTTTTATGAAAAAATGATTCAGTATTTATACATGTGGTGATAGTTGAACCACATGTTAACCAACTTTTAATCTCATTTTTAGCTAGGGATACAATAAAACGACATCAAGAAAAATGTTCTGATTTTTAATGTCGACCTGCCGAAAAAAAATGATAGTTCCCAAATAAAATAGGGGTTGCGCTTTTTCCCTATTCCGAAATCCGTGTGAGAAAACAAATAAAAATGAGGTGTTCTCAGGTCTATGAGAGTTAAGAATCATTTCAGCTAGATTCGAGCCTGTAAATTTGTCTATCCCTCTTTAGACCTGATCGTGCCGCTAATTCCAATTTTAATCGTTATAAAAGCCAGGGGTCATTTTCGGGTTCAATGCAGGGATCGCCATTAGTATCAATCTCCCTGCACGAATCTTTTTTCATAGTTGGTTGATTTAATTCAGGATGTTTATTATTTGCTTCATAATTGGCTTTTCTTGAACTGCGCGCTGGCAAATTTAAATCAACGCTTGAAATGTCTATCTCCAATGCTTTTGCAAGGCCTTTGCCATATGCAGGATCTGCCTGATAGCAATTGTAAATATGCCTGTGTTTGATCTGGAGAGTAGAATCGCCCATATTTCTGGCGGTATTTTCAAACAAAACCTGCTGCTGATCAGGAGTCATGGCTCTGAATAACTCTCCCGGCTGGGTGTAATAATCACTGTCATCTTCTCTGAAATCATATCTCAAGATATCTGTTGAAGCAGTTTTTTCAACCGGAAGTGCATATTGGGGTTGATCTTTCCAGTTTCCATAGCTGTTAGGTTCATAATGCAGCTGGCTTCCTCTATTGCCATCAACTCTCATCTGTCCATCTCTATGGAAGCTGTGATAGTTTTTAACGCCCTGAGGAGAATTCACAGGTATCTGGTGATGGTTTACACCCAATCTATACCTTTGTGCATCCCCATAAGAGAACAAACGCCCCTGTAACATACGGTCAGGGGAAAAACTAATTCCCGGGACTACGTTAGCCGGTGAAAAAGCAGCCTGTTCCACGTCTGCAAAATAGTTATCAGGATTTTTATTTAACTCAAATTCACCAACCGGTATTAGTGGAAAATCCTTTTTATACCACATTTTAGTCAGGTCAAAGGGGTTATTCTTCATAGAATTGGCCTCTTCCTCTGTCATAACCTGTATATACATTTTCCATTTTGGGAACTTGCCTTTTTCAATGGCTTCATAAAGGTCCCTTTGATGGCTTTCACGATCCATTCCGACAACTTTTTCAGCTTCCTGGTCAGTGAGGTTTCTAATGCCCTGCTGTGACCTGAAGTGGAACTTCACCCATACACGCTCATTATTTTTATTTATTAAGCTGTAAGCATGGCTGCTAAACCCATGCATGTGCCTGTAAGAAGAAGGCAGTCCGCGGTCACCCATAATAATAGTTACCTGCAGCAGAGCTTCGGGTAAAGATGTCCAGAAGTCCCAATTAGTATTTGCGCTGCGCATATTGGTACGCGGGTCACGTTTAACAGCGTGGTTGAGGTCAGGAAACTTTAAAGGGTCTCTGAAAAAGAATACAGGAGTATTGTTCCCCACTATGTCCCAATTGCCTTCTTCAGTGTAAAACTTCAAAGCAAAACCACGAATATCACGCTCTGCATCAGCTGCTCCTCGCTCACCAGCTACGGTAGAAAAGCGCGCAAACATTTTGGTTTGCTTTCCTATTTCAGAAAATATGGCTGCTTTAGTGTAATTGCTTATGTCATGTGTTACGGTAAATGTCCCAAATGCTCCCGAGCCTTTTGCATGCATTCTGCGCTCCGGAATTACTTCTCTATCAAAATGTGCCAGTTTTTCCAGAAACCAGATGTCCTGAAGCATAAGAGGTCCGCGTCTACCGCTTGTCATGCTGTCCTGATTGTTTTCCACAGGAGCTCCTGCTGCTGTAGTTAATTCAGTAGTGCCCCCTACTATTTGATTTCTGCTTGGGAGCGATACACCTAATTCATTTTTGTCCATTGGATTCTTACCGTTGTCACCTTCCATAAAACACCCTCAACTATCTTCTTTCAAGTAATTTTTTTATATTCACATTAAGAAGACATCATCAAGTCCATTAGAAAAAAATAATCTTCAGCAGATTTAGTATGTAAATTAGTTATTCCCCAAAGACCTGATAAAGCCTCAAAGCCTTTTCTCCTGTAAAGGCAAATCTTTTTACTATTTTACTTTATGATGAATACAATTTAAACTTTATATTATCTCTGGTTAACATTTATTACAATATTTTTGTTCAATCTTTGCCCAGAAATAACGCCGTAATTTTTACAGAAGGCAGGATTTAAGCAAAAGAAACACTTGAAAGTAAAACAGCCCAAAACAGGTTAAAAAATACAGGCAAAAAACAAAAAAGAAAAAAAGGGAAGTTAAGAAAAATCACATAAACAAAGGTGCAAACACAACAGCCACAATACTCATGAGTTTAATGAGGATGTTGATTGAAGGACCTGCTGTATCCTTGAAAGGATCGCCTACAGTATCACCGGTTACACCTGCTTTGTGAGCATCAGAACCCTTTCCACCGAAATTTCCGAGTTCAATGTATTTCTTTGCATTGTCCCAGGAACCTCCTGCATTAGCCATTGTGATTGCAAGCATGAAACCTGAAACTACGGAACCTGCAAGGAGTCCACCAAGGGCACCTGCACCAAGTAAAAGTCCTATTAGAATAGGTGAAATAACTGCAAGAATTCCGGGTAGAACCATCTCTTTAAGAGCAGAATTTGTCGAGATTGCGATACATTTGCTGTAGTCAGGATCGGCTTTGCCTTCCATCAGACCTTTAATCTCTCTAAACTGTCTCCTCACCTCAACCACAACCTTGCCTGCGGCATTTCCGACAGCCAGAATGGTCATTGATGAGAAAAGGAAAGGAAGCATTGCACCTATTGTAAGCCCGATGAATACGTTAGGGTTCATAACATCGATGGCACTGAGGCCCACTGCAATACCATATGAGGAAAATAGCGCAAGTGCAGTAAGAGCTGCCGAACCGATGGCGAAACCCTTACCCATAGCTGCTGTAGTGTTTCCTACTGCATCAAGAGTATCGGTAATCTGGCGTACCTCTTTTTTCTGGTGTGTCATTTCTGCAATGCCTCCAGCATTGTCAGCTACAGGACCGTAGGCATCAACCGAGAGAGAGATCCCGAGCGTTGCAAGCATCCCTACAGCTGCAATAGCTATGCCGTAAAGTCCTGCGAGATTGAATGATATATAGACTGCAATGCTGATGACGACAGCAGACCAGAGAGTTGACTCCATTCCTTTTGCAAAACCTGTAATGACATTTGTAGCAGAACCTGTCTGACAGGAATGTGCAACACTGAGAGTAGGCTTTTTGTCATATGATGTATAGTACTCCGTGACTTGTCCTATAACGAAACCTGCAACAAGCCCTGCAACCGTTGCAAAGAAAACCTTCAACCCATATTCTCCGAGGAGCTGGGTTGTGACAAAGTATGAGCCAATGACGGTGAGAACAATTGCAGCAATTAGCCCCATATTAAATGCCATGTGAATTGCTGAAGCCTCTGTCTTGTTCGTGCGGACAAAATAAGTCCCGATAACAGATGCAATAACACCAATGGCTGAAATAATCAGTGGGACCATAACAGCGTTCATAACAGGGATTCCTGGGAAAGTACTTGCTGCAGTTGATGCTGCAAGAAGCATTGTTGCAACGATTGAACCTACATAGGATTCATAGAGGTCAGCTCCCAT
Source organism: Methanobacteriota archaeon (assembly GCA_030054735.1). Classification (GTDB taxonomy): domain Archaea; phylum Halobacteriota; class Methanosarcinia; order Methanosarcinales; family Methanosarcinaceae; genus Methanosarcina. The sequence goes on from JASGVX010000069.1 coordinate 3,868, forward strand.
TCCGGCAATGTCTCCGACATTGTCTCCGACATTGTCAGCAATTACAGCAGGGTTTCTAGGGTCATCTTCCGGGATACCGGCTTCTACCTTGCCTACAAGGTCTGCACCTACATCAGCAGCTTTGGTGAATATTCCGCCGCCTACACGGGCAAAAAGAGCGATAGATGAAGCTCCGAATGAAAAGCCTGCAACGATGTTTACAGTTGTAAGCAAATCCATATCTGCAAAAATGTAACCAAGAAGTATAAATGAAAGAGATAATCCAAAGAGACCAAGGCCTACGACACTCATTCCCATGACGGTACCTGATGCAAATGAAACCCTGAAAGCCGGGGCAATGCCCCTCAAGGCAGCATTTGTGGTCCTCCCATTTGCAATAGTGGCCGTAAGCATTCCTATATACCCAGCTGTTGCGGAAAGCACTGCACCGAAAACAAAACATGCCGCGGTGAGAGCTCCGTTTGGCAGAATTAACGCAAGTACAATTGCAGTCAAAACGACAAAAACAGCGATCGCACGGTATTGCTTATTAAGATAGACCATAGCTCCACCGTGAATTAACGCAGTAATTTTCTTAATAAGATCATTACCTTCGCCTTCTTTTTGGACGTTTTTGTAGGATATACCTGCAAAAATCAGACCAATAAGGGCACATATTGGTGCAAGGTAGATTAAGATATCCATATTTAAACCATCCTAGCAGAAACAAATTAAAAGCACTTAAAGTAGTCTTCCAAGTCTTTTTGCGATAATAAATGAGTCTTTGTATATAAATTGATACTTTTCCTCCCTTTGAAATTAGGAGGGATTTGGATTTTTATCCCATAGACGGGAAAAATTTTGATTTTAGATTTGGCACGATTTATAATATTTAATAGGCACGTTATTACGATCCTATATAATAGTTCCTCTAATTCCTAATTATCTTTATTACAGGCTGTCTTAATAATAAATTTAATTCCACAATAGTGTCAATTTTCTCCACTACAAGGTTAATTTATGTCCAAATTTCTCTATTTTAAGTGGGCTTATTTTTAAAGTTAACGTATCTTATTATCCAATTGCAGAAATGGTTTGAGTTTTGAGACAACCTGAAGATAACGGGTTTCTGATCCAAATGTATAATCGGGTATAGTTTTGAGACAACCTGTTTAAATCTGTTTTTTCAGGGCTTGAAGCTCAAGGATGGCTTTCCATGCTTGAGCAGGGAGTTCAGGAAACCTGCACAAATGTTCTTTATAGAGCACACATGCGCTATTCAGGTTCGGATACACAGCTTGCTGTAGACTTAGCAGAAAGCTCCGAATCCTTCGGGGCTGGTTTTGAAGAAGCCAACAAAAAACGCTTCGGATTCGTAATGGAAGGTAAGTCCATTTTTATAGAACCCGTTTCTGTAGAGATCGTGGGGGTTACCGAAAGAGTCTCTGACCCTTGCTTGAGCTTAAAGAAAAACCGGTAATTTCTCCTGTCTCCAGGGTTCAGATCTACAGTTACGGAGAGGTCCATGATACTCCGGTTTTCAATACAGAAACGCTTGGATCGGGAGCCAGCATAAACGGACCTACAATTCTTATTGAAAAGAACAATTATAATCGAGGCTTGCTGCAGGGTGAAATCACTGCTCGGAATCACCTTTTGCTTACCCGCAGAGTTCCGCTTCCTGCAAGACAGACATAGGGACTGATGTTGATCCTTTAATGCTTGAAATTTTCAATGAAACTCATATGTATTGAACAAAATGAAAATAAAATAAGAAATCTGTAGCGAAATTTTTTGTTTTTAGATGCTTACATTTCCAGCTAGAAATTATTTCTAACCCCTAAAAACAAATTTTTAGAAGCTTTGAAAAGCTCCAATTCTGAGCAGCTTTAACCCTTTTAGGACTTACGCAGTTGAATTGAAAATCACGAGCGGAAGTGACATAACTGTATAAACTCAAATAATGTTGACGAGCCCGCATGTGTCTGATTTTACATTTCAAATGCGTAAGTCCTACCTTTTATGATAATATCTTATCCATCTGGTTTGTCCTGGCCGCCTCTTTAATTTCCAGGGCTATCCGCCGCCCTGTTGAGAGACCTTTCTGCATAAGGTCCGAATAAGGGGAACCTGAAATGTAAAGGTTTGTCCCTGCTACAATCCTGGTCGAAAGCTCAAAGACCTTGATTTCAAGTGTGTCCATGACAACTGCTTCAATGCAGAAAGCCCCTTTAACTCCACCAAAAAGTTCCAGGGACTCTTCAACTACCTGTTCTCCGAGAGAAAAGATGCGAGGCAGAAGTGATTCTCTTGCTACAAGGGGCATGTTTCCTGTAATTACATATGTAGGGCAGATTCCTGCTTCTATGAGTTCCCTCGGGGAGCCGAGCCTGAAGATCTCATCTGCATTTGATTCTACCCTGCGGTCCATGCTCAGGAGTTCAAGGCTGCCCTTGCTCAGGGTGTATCCTTCGTTTCGGATTGGGGAGTAGAAGTAGTGCAGGTAGTAGCGTGTGCCGGTGATATATTCCTGGATTGTGAACTTACGGGTGCGGTCTACAAGCTTATTGAACTCATCGTAACTCTTTGCAACGAAAAATCCTTTTCCTCCTTTTGCGCCTTCGTACTCAACCATTACAGGTCCTTTGATATCATAAGGGTTATCAATTTTTCCGGGCATGTGGATGCCTGCTCCAAGAAGCCATTTCCGCTCTTTATCCATGTCCGATTCCCATTCGATGGCAGCCCGGTTCCCGAAAACGAGAACTGGAATCTCCAGGAAATTTTCCTTGCCAAATTCAGCAATAAATGTGCTGTGCGGGATTATGATAGTGTTCCTCTTTCTTAGCTCCTCGGCTCTATCAATCAGGTCTTCATAGCTCTCGAGAATAAGGTACTCATCAGGTTTTGCTCTGGGAAATGCATCATAGTATTTTGGGGGTGTGCCAGCGCAGATTCCCAGAGTCTTAAAGCCTTCTTTTCGCGCTCCATCAAAGATCTGGAGGCTTGAGTGAGAACAAACCGTTGCAATAGTAATGTTTTCGGAATCGTAATCTTTCAGAAATTCCAGGACCTGCTGTTTTGTTATCATAATCTCTCCGGCTGAGAATTTAGATTTGAATATAAGTTGTGTTTAATTGGGATTTGTGCCTTATTTATGATTAAATAATGCACCTACTAATAATGCATCTATTAATAACTTATCAATAATGCATCTGTGTTAGATCAATAAAAAGGTTCTTTACTTATGGGGTATTGATGAAAGGTGTATATCAAAATGAAGATGAAAGAGTAAATGAGGAAAATTGATTAAAAAAAACAGTCGAGAAAAATGTACAATATTTCAGAAAGCAGAGATGATTTAACTGGTGCTGTCTCACTTTCTATTTTTATCTTCCAATCCTGTAGGTATATACAAAGTCTCCTCCGGCTTTTCCGTCATTATCGCCATCCAAAGTAGTGTCTCACCAATTTAAATTAAGTGCTTTTTTTATACTTTAAATGATATATCATTTTTCATGGTGTTAATAAAACTTAAAGATGAAGAGGAGCAATACCTCCAGGACTTTGTCAAAAAGGGAGAGAAAAATGCTCGAGAACTGAAAAGAGCACTAATCCTGTTACTTGCAAACAAGAAAAAAAGAATATCGAAATCGCTGAAATACTGAATGTTGGCAGGAATACTGTTGGTAGAATCAAGAAGAGATATTTGGAGGAAGGTCTTCAAAGCGCTCTCGAGGATAAACCAAGAACTGGTCAACC
>JASGVX010000070.1 GCA_030054735.1 Methanobacteriota archaeon
AAATCTAGTGATAATCATAAAAATCAAAAATCACTAGATTTTGAATATGGCACAATTCTTTGAGCATGACATATTGACCTGTGCCAGAAGAGCTTGAATATTGAGTTTGATCGAAAATTGAATTCTGTGGGGGAATTCAAAATTTCAATCAAAAAATGTAGAAATCACTAGATTTTGGAACTGAGTCGTAAAAAAAGGATTTTTAAGAAAAACATGCCCAGTTAATTAAGCAAAATTAATAAAGATTTTTTAATACGATATAATAAAAAAGTGATATTTTAGTATAGTAATAGATATTAATTTAATATTAAGTGCTATAAAAATAGATAAATTTATAAGAGTTATCTACATTAAGTACAATTTGAAAAACGCATATGAAATTCTTCGAATAACAGGCACAAAAAATGAAAGTACCTAGAAGCACTTTCATGCTAAATAAAAGAACTTCATTAGTGAAAAAAATTTGACAATAAAGATCAAAGGTCCAGAAAAACAACTTCACTATTCATAAGTCCACCAACTACGCGATAGGATCTGAAATCCCTTTGTTAATATTTCTCCGTGAAAATGTAGCATAAAAAATTGGAAGGTGTGGAAATATGAGAAATAGAACGGCTTTACTGCTCAAGTTTATGAGCTCGTGGGAATTTTCAGGATGCATAGCTAATTTTCATACTGAGAAAATGAACGTACGGGAAGGAAAACACAGTTTGATGCTTCGGAGATGAAAAGATGAAATTAAAAATTATCACGGTCTTACTTGCAATTTCAATAATCTTCTCAGGATGTGTTTCTCAAAGTGAGGAAAATACCGATGTTGTGGAGGAAAAAACAACAAATCTAAAACAGGAAGTGACAGTTCCAATCGGAGACAGGGAACTTTTTCTGGACCCACTTCTTGGCACTTCAACCTCCTGGCATACTCGTCCATTAATTTTTGACACTTTACTGGTATCGGATAGGGAAGGAATTCATCCTGCCCTTGCGTCTTCGGTGGAAAGAACAGAAGACGGCAAAACATGGACATTCCACCTGCTCGAGGGAGTAAAATTCCACGACGGAACCCCCTTTGACGCATATACCGCGAGTTACTCCCTTAATAAATCCTTTGGGAAACCTACCAGCAGGTACGGTCTTACGGTGGAATCTATAGAGGTAGTAGACAATTATACCCTGAATATCACTCTAAGCAAACCCTTTGGGCCCTTCCTTGATGAAGTAGCTACTGCCTGGATGGTCTGCCCCAATTGCTATGACAGTGAGGGGAAATTTAAAGAAGCAATCGGTACGGGTGCATTTATTCTTGAAAAATATTCCAAAGAGGAAATTACCCTTAGAGCAAATCCCGATTACTGGGGAGGAGCCCCAAAAATCCAAAAAGTTACTTGTAAAGCAATTCCGGACGCAAGCACTCAGGTTATAGCATTCGAAGCAGGAGAACTGGATGTAATCGGGGCAGACATCTCCGGAATAGGAGTATCAGACGGAAAGCGGCTTGGAGAAGACCCGAGATTTGAAATATATACTAGGCCTGATGCTCAGATTGACATAATCGGGTTCAATATGGAAAGTGAATTTTTCAGTGATAAGAGGATAAGAGAAGCTGTAAATTATGGAGTTGACAGGCAGGAACTGATTGATTCCGTCCTTGAAGGATATGGCGTTCCGGCCATAGGTCCTATAGGTTACGATGCTTCAATCCCCTGGACAAATACCGAAATAGAGGGATACGACTATAACCCTGAAACAGCCGCAGCACTTTTAAAAGAAGCGGGATGGGAAGATAAAAACGGAGACGGGATTGTAGAAAAAGACGGAAAACCTTTTGAAATAAACCTTATTGATGCCAATACCAGGCCCTATTACAGAGCCATGACAGAGGTCATTCAGGCCCAGCTTTTGAAAATAGGAATAAAAGTCAATATAAGAGTGCTTGAACGTGGGGCCTACCAGACTGCATTAAAGGAAAAAGACTTTGACATGGTTACCATCCCCAACTACGGAAAGAGAGAAACTGACCCGTATCCCTACCTGTTTTTGTTCTTCTGCTCAAAGGGCACATACCCGATCCTGAACAACGAAACCTTTGACGGGCTCTATTTCAGGTCACTGAGCACTGTGGATCCCGAGCAGAGGGAAGCCCTCTACGACCAGATGCAGGAGGTAATCATGGATGAGTGTGTCTGTGCATTCCTGATGCATCCGATGAAAGTAGGCGTTGCAGAGAAGGAACTCAAGAATTTCGAGTTAATGCACGGCTTTGACGGATTCATCCCCTTTAAGAAAGCGTACTTCAGCGAGGAGTAAAACATGAAAATCGGAGGAGTATTAGCAGTTTACGGACCAAGCCGGGGCCTGATGCTTAAAACGTACAGCAGTGCGATTGAAAACCTGAATAAAAAGGGATTTGAAGTTACAGCAAGGTTTGAAAACTTTCTCAATGAGGATGCCCCCCCGGGGGTTCCTCAGTCCCTTATGGAATGGTTTGAAAAGGAAGCCGATGCAGTCCTGGTCAGTTTCCCTCCTGATTACGAAGGGGTTTTTGCGGATATAAATGAATTGAAAAAACGCACGTCAAAACCTATCATCCCTCTCTCCCCCATGTGTGCAGCCCTTGGCACAGTCTCCCCCCAGCATTTAAAGGTCTTCTGGGACTACCAGAATTACGGCGGCCCGGAAAATATAGAGAATCTGCTCCTTTATGCCGGTAAACTGGTCGGGAAAATCAACCACGAGGTAAATCCCCCTCTTGAGGTCCCCTCTTCAGGCATATACCACCCGGATGCAGGAAAGATTTTCACAGACCTCGAAAATTACCTCGAATGGTATGCGGAAAACGGAAAAATCATGTTCAAGACCATAGGGCTTCTTTTCCCCAACCTGTACTATATGGAAGACTCCCTGGGAGTCATTGATACCCTTATCCGAAAACTGGAGGAAAAAAACTTTGGGGTTATTGCCGCCATCCAGGATAAATGGTCTCCCGGAGGAAGTTCAGACGAGATTATCCGGAAATACTTTATGAATGACGGGAAAGTCCTGGTTGATGCAGCAGTCATTTATGCTGCATTTTTCCTCAACCTCACGGGTGGGAGGGGCAGAAGCATAGGCCAGGAAAAAACAAGCATCCTCAAGGAACTAAATATCCCATGCTTGAAAATGATTCATTCTGCCCAGACCCCCGAAGAATGGAAAGCAAACCCGGAAGGGCTTAGCATCCCCCAGATTATAATCAGTGTTGCACTTCCCGAATTTGACGGGCTTGCAGAACCGATCATAATAGGAACTGCCGAAAAAAAGCTAGACCCTGTGACCGGGGCAGAGGTTCAGGATCCTGTTCCCATCGAGGATCAGATAGATTTTCTCATTCGCAGAGTAGGGAAATGGATCGAACTCGGAAGAAAACCAAATTCCGAAAAGAAGGTCGCAATAATCTTACACAATTCCCCCTGCAAAAGCGGAGTGGAGGCAACGGTAGGAGCGGGATTTGGTCTCGACACCCTGGAAAGTGTTTCAATTATCCTGAAAAGACTCAAAGAGGAAGGATATTTTCTCAACTGGGTCCCTGAAAATGGAAAAGAGCTTATCGATACCATACTTGAGAAAAAAGCCATAAGCGAATTCCGGTGGACACCACTAAGCGAAATAATAAAGCATGGTGGAGCTGCTGGCTTTGTCCCTCTCGAGACATATAAAGAGTGGCTCTATGAACTTCCCGAAGATGCGAGGAATAAAGTCTTTGAAGGCTGGGGCAACCCCTTTGAACAGGGTGTTGAAAAGCTCGACAGAGTAGATAAGCTGAGTCTCGCCCTTCATAAGAACAGTATCACAATCCCGGGCCTTGATCTTGGAAATGTCTTTATCGGGCTGCAGCCCAAAAGAGGATGCGCAGGAGCCCAATGTGACGGGACCGTTTGCAAGATCCTGCATGACCCGGATATAACACCCCCGCACCAGTACCTTGCCTACTACAAATGGATAGAAAAGGAATTCGGAGCCGATGTCATGGTTCACGTGGGCACACACGGAAATATCGAGCTCCTGCCCGGAAAAACGGTAGCACAGTCGTCCTCCTGCTTCTCCCAGATATGTGTGGGGAGCATCCCCCACCTGTACATATACGTTTCAAGCAACCCTATGGAAGGATCCATCGCCAAAAGGAGAGGGCTTGCGGTAATTGTGGACCACCTCCACCCCGTTATGGCTGCCGCAGAGACCTATGGGGTACTGGAAGAACTGGAAGATCCCCTTGAGGAGTACAAAAGAGCCATGCTGACAAAGGACCTCGGAAGGGCAAAAGTACTGCAGGATATCATCACGGAAAAAGCTGTAGAAGCCAATTTCCCCAGGTCTGTCACTGATTTTGAAACTTTTGAAGACTACATGGAATACCTGCACGGACAGATGGATATGGTCAGGGAAACCATGATACGGGACGGGCTCCACATCTTGGGGAAGGTTCCGGAAGGAGAAGCCCTGGTTGACATGCTCGTTTCAATCCTGAGGTTTGACCAGGGGAATGCCCCATCTATCAGGAGGGGAACCCTGGAAGCCATAGGGCTTAACTATGACAGCATACTGGACAACCCCACTGATCTCATTCAGGAATTCGGAATGACAGGGAGCAAGCTCCTGGACACCTGCACGGAGATTGCCAGGGGAATTATGACGGGAGTCCTTGAAAGAGACTTAATTTCAGAGGAAGAAATTTCCGAAATCTCAAAACAGGAAATCTGTGCCGCTACAGGGAGAAACCCTGAGTTTCATCCCACCGGTCTTGAAAAGATTGTAAAATCGGTCAGGTTGGCAGAAGACCTGCTCCCGAAAATCAACCGGACCACGGATGAAGTTAACAATCTCCTGCGCGGGTTTAACGCCGAGCATATAGAAGCCGGCGCCTCGGGAGCCCTTGCCCGCGGTAAAATAGAGATTTTGCCAACGGGCAGGAATTTCTATGCCATTGACCCCTGGAAAATCCCGACCCCTGCAGCCTGGAAAGTGGGAGTTAAGCTTGCAGATAAATTCTTCCACAAGTACCTGCATGAAAACGAGGGCTACCCGGAAAATGTGGGTTTTGTGTTCAGGTTCTTTGATACCTTCAGGGCAGACGGGGAACTTCTCTCCCAGATCCTCTATACCCTCGGAGTAAGGGTGGAATGGGACGGAGCAAGGGTCAAAGGCTTAAAAGTAATTCCCCTGAGCGAACTTAAACGGCCCAGGATTGACTGTACCATACAACTCTCAAGCATGCTCAGAGACGGGATGCCCCGGGCCTTTGAGCTCGTGGACGAAGCCGTGAGTATGGTCGCTTTCCTAGATGAGCCCGAAGAAATGAACTTTGTCAAAAAACATGCCCTTGAGAGGATGAAAGAGCTTGAGGCAGAGGGGACAGAAAAAAAACTCAGCCCTGAAAGGCTTGCTACCCTGAGGATCTTCACCACTCAACCAGGAACCTATGACTACGGGGTAAATACGGCAGTTGCAGCTTCAGCCTGGGAAAATGACGAAGACCTGGCAAGCATATTCACAAAATTCTGTGGTTATGCGTATGGAAAGGGGGTTTACGGTCAGGCTGCTCGAAATGAACTGGAATCAAACCTGAAACGGATCACAGTCACCTATGACAAATGGGATTCCGATGAATACGACATCCTTGAGTGCTGCCACATCTACGGCAGCCACGGAGGGTTTACCATAGCAGCCAAGACACTCTCCGGAAACAATGTGGATGTATATTTTGCAGATACCCACGACCCTGATAGACCCCGGATAAGAGATATGAAGGACGAACTTGAACGGGTTGCAAGAACCAGGCTGCTGAACCCTAAATGGATCGAAGGGAAAAAACGCCACGGGTACAAGGGAGCTACGGTGATCTCAGACAGAGTCTACCATATGTACGGCTGGCAGGCCACAACAAAGCTTGTCGGAGACTGGGTCTTTGACGAAATCGCTGAGACCTTTGTCCTCGACGACGAAATGAGAAAGTGGTTTGAGGAAAACAACCTCTATGCCCTCGAAAGTATGTCCAGACGCCTTCTTGAAGCTGAACACCGCAAACTGTGGAATGCAGACCCTGAAATTCTTAAAGAGCTCAAAGAAAAATACCTCGAAATCGAGAGCTGGATGGAAGAAAAAATGAGCGATATCGAAGGGGAATTCCAGGCCGGTGCAATCAATATCGTGAAAGTTAACGCAAATGAACGAGCTTGAACGCCGGAAAGCCGGGAGTTTTCCAATTCTTGTGGATATTTGCGAGGCACGAAATGTACGCAATAAAAACAGAAAATCTCACAAAAAAATATGATGAGTCAATAGTTGTTAACCAGCTAAGTCTCAACATAATAAAAGGTGAGATTTTTGGTTTACTTGGCCCCAACGGAGCTGGGAAGACCACCACCATAAAAATTCTGGCCACGTTGCTCAAACCGACTTCAGGCTCTGCGGAGGTCTGGGGTTACAACGTATTAAAAGAGCAGGATGTAGTCAGGAAATCCATAGGGATTGTTTTTCAAAGCCCGAGTCTCGATTTCGAACTGACCGGCAGAGAAAATCTTGACTTTCATTCCAGAATATATAACCTGGACAGGAGTGTGAGGAAAAACAGAATTGAGGAAGTTCTCGAGCTTGTGGAATTGAGCGATAAAGCCGACACTCTCGTGAAACATTATTCAGGAGGGATGCAGCGTAGGCTTGAAATTGCCCGAGGACTGATGCACTATCCCAAAGTCCTGTATCTGGACGAGCCCACGCTGGGGCTGGATGCCCAGACAAGGCGGAGAGTCTGGGAGTATATTAAAAAGCTCAATGTCAGCGAACAGATAACAGTTGTTTTAACAACCCATTATATGGACGAAGCCGAACAGCTCTGCGACCGGGTCGCGATAATTGACCATGGGGAAATTATTGCTCTCGATAGTCCTGAGAATTTGAAGACAACCATTGCCAGGGACATCATTTCCTTGCAGGTCGTGGACCGAAAAAAACTCCTGGAAGTTTTGAAAAGTTCTGATTTTGCCGCTGAAATAATATTTAATGAACTGGTGGAAGAGTCGGTCTACCTAGGTGTGGAGAACGGGGAAAAATGATTCCCAGAATAATGGAGCTTGCCAGTAAACAGGGAATTTTTGTGAACTCAATAGGATTGCACAGACCAACGTTGGAAGACGTGTTTTTACATTTCACAGGAAAAACGATCAGGAAAGAAGAAACAGGAAAAATGTACCACATGCAAAGAATGCTACGGACAAGGATGAGGAATTAAGATGCCATTAAACCTTACCGCGATATATACGATCTGGCTCAGAGAAATGATCCGGTTTTTCAGGGCAAAAAGCAGGGTTATTGCATCATTTTCAATGCCCATCTTCTTCCTGGTGTTTCTAGGACTTGGTTTTAACGCATCTTTTAAGTTTTCCGGTTTGCCATCTGGAATTGATTATATAGATTTTCTTGCTCCCGGAATTATCGGAATGGCTTTATTATTTGATTCCCTGAGCAGCGGCCTTTCCGTACTTATGGACAAACAGTTTGGGTTCTTAAAAGAGATAATGGTCGCCCCGGTAGACAGGCTTTCAATCGTAATCGGGAAAACCCTCGGAGGGACAACAACCGCCCTTATCCAGGGTTTGATTATCCTGATAGTAGCATCCCTGATCGGGTTTGAGGTAAAAGGGGTTTCAGGACTGCTGTCGTCCCTGGTATTTATGGTTCTGATTTCGGTATCTTTTGTTGGGATAGGCATGATATTCGCTTCAAAAATAAACGACATGCACGGCTTCCAGTTAATTACAAGACTTTTTGCATTTCCGGTTTTTCTTCTTTCAGGTGCTTTTTTTCCTTCAACAAACCTGCCGACATGGCTCCGCTACCTGCACTATATTAATCCGCTGAGCCACGGTGTGGACGGGCTGAGATTTTGCCTTATAGGGACTTCGCAATTCTCACCTATTCAGGATTTATTCGTACTGCTGGGGTTTTGCATTTTAACGATGGTTTCGGGTACATATTTTTTCAGCGTTGTCGAGGTGGAAGGATAATAAAGCGAATTAAACAAACAACATAAACACCAGCGAGCAGAACAGCAGTAATAATGAAAGGGTAACATGGAAAAGAAGCATAAAAGATGAAAACATTTGAAAACTTTTTAAAGTGATCGGATGCTGAAATTCATTTTAAAAAGAATGGCTCTGATGCTCATCGTCATTCTTGGTGTGACAGTGCTGACTTTTTTGATAATGCATTTTACACCTGGAGACCCGGCCGAGATGATTGCCCTCTCCCGGCACGGGGCAGAGAGCCTGACTCCAGAAAATATTGAACGTATAAGGGTAGAAGAAGGCCTGAATGCCCCGGTCTATATTCAGTATCTAAAGTGGCTGCAGCACTTACTCCATGGGGACCTGGGCTACAGTCTGATAAATGGAGAACCGGTATTATCGGAGATTTTGAACAGGTTTCCGGCAACGTTTAAGCTTGCAGTTACTAGTATGATTGTAGCCCTGATAATAGCAATTCCGCTTGGAATTATCACCGCGAGCAAGCAATATTCGCTATTTGACAATCTTAGCATGATGGGAGCAATGATCGGCGTGGCCATGCCGAGTTTCTGGTTTGCTTTGTTGCTTATTCACCTCTTTGCCTTATGTCTTGGATGGTTTCCGGTTTGTGGGTCCGGGAGCTTTGAGTATATAGTACTTCCAGCCCTGACTTTAGGGACCGGAATTTCAGCCGTCCTTACAAGATTTATACGCTCAAATATGCTTGATGTACTCAGGCAGGATTATATCAGAACCGCAAGAGCAAAAGGGTTGACTGAAAAACTCATTATCATTAAACATGCTCTAAAAAATGCATTTATTCCGGTTATAACAGTTATAGGCATTCAATTTGGCAGGGTACTGGAGGGGTCAGTCATAGTTGAGACGATCTTTGCCTGGCCCGGGATAGGAAAACTCCTTGTTGACTCGATATATTCGCGCGATTTTGCGATGATCCAGGGATGTGTGCTGTTTGTGGCGGTCATATTCGTTCTTGTCAACCTTTTTGTGGATGTATCATATACCTACCTGGACCCAAGGATACGGTACGAAGAGAGAAGATAAACAACTCATGAAAATAAACAAAGCCTGAAGGCATGCACGCGAAGGAAGATCCTGCATATTAAAAAAATCAGAACTCAAAAAATCAAAAAACTCAGGAAAGAGGCCAGATATTTGAAATCAGCTAAGAAATTGATCTGCCAGCGGCTAAAGAAGAATAAAATTGCAATAGTAGGCCTGGCAATGATCACCTTCCTTTTATTTCTCGCAGTTTTTGCACCATGGATTGTTCCCCATGACCCGATAGAGCCAAACCTTGGAAAGCGTTTCCTATCCCCCTGTAAAGAATATCCCATGGGAACCGACGATCTCGGCAGGTGCGTACTGAGCAGGGTCATATATGGCACGAGAGTCTCCTTGCAAGTGAGCATGTCTGTGGTTGGGATAATAGCAGTTATTGGGGTGACACTCGGCTTGATTTCCGGATACTTCGGAGGAAAACTGGACGAACTGATCATGAGATTTGTGGATACTGTCCTTGCGTTTCCGGGGATTATACTGGCTATGGCAGTTGCAGGCGCCCTCGGGCCCGGCCTGTTCAATGTGATGCTTGCCCTGGCCCTAGTGTCCTGGACCGGCTTTGCCAGGGTTGTCCGCAGCTCGGTAATGGCCGTAAAAGAAAAGGAGTTTGTAGAATCTGCAAGAGCTCTCGGTTGCAGTGACCTGTATATCATGACCCGCCACATCCTGCCAAATGTAATAACACCTGTGATTGTGCTGGCTACGCTTGACATGGGGTTTATTATCCTGGCAGCGTCCAGCTTGAGTTTCTTGGGGCTGGGAGCGCAACCCCCAATCCCTGATTGGGGGTCCATGTTGAACAACGGAAGGGTTTACATGCGAACTGCCCCCTTCCTGACGATCTTTCCTGGTATAGCTATTACGACAGCAGTAATGGCATTCAATTTCCTGGGTGACGGGCTGAGAGATGCCATGGATCCCCGACCGCAGAGGGAGTTAAAAAAATGACATTATTGAGCATACGGGATCTTAGAACCTATTTTTATACGGAAGACGGCGTGGTGAGGGCGGTAAACGGTATTGACCTGAACCTCGAGGAAGGGGAAACCCTCGGAATAATAGGAGAAACCGGATGCGGGAAAACCATGCTGGGGTTATCGATACTGCGTTTGCTTTCTGAAAACACAAAAGTAGAGGGGGAGGTTCTTTACAGGGGAACCGACCTCATCCGGCTCAGCAAGGCTGAAATGCGAAAAATAAGGGGAAAGGAAATCAGCATGATCTTCCAGAATTCTCTCTCTTCTATGAACCCTGTGCTCACCGTGGGAAAGCAGCTTGCTGAACCCCTAGAAATGCACCAGCACATGAAAAAGCAGGCCGCAAAACAAAAGGTCATCGAGATGTTAAAAGCCGTAAAAATACCCTCGCCTTCTGATAGGGCAGCAGAGTATCCCCATGAGTTCAGCGGAGGAATGAGGCAGAGAGCAATGATTGCAATGGGATTGGCCTGCACTCCCTCTCTTATTATCGCCGATGAGCCAACCACAGGGCTCGACGTTACAATCCAGGCCCAGATAATTGAATTGATAAAGGAAGTGCTGGAGCATTCAGGGGCATCCATGCTCCTGATAACGCATGACCTTGGAGTTGCTTCCGAGCTGTGCAACTCCATCGCAGTAATGTATGCAGGGGAGATCATAGAATATGCCGGTATAATAGAGCTGTTCAAAAACCCCAGACACCCCTACACACGTGGCTTTTTTGGATCCCTTCCGAACAGAGGGCTGAAGCCCATGCCCGGTACATGCCCGAGTATGATAAACCTTCCTGGTGGCTGCAAGTTTCATCCAAGATGTCCCCATGCGAGCAGCCGGTGTGAAAAAGAAAAACCGGATATGCTGAAATTAGGGGAAAAACACTATGTGAGGTGCTTTTTGTATGATTGAGGTTAACGGCTTAAAAAAGCACTTTTCATCAGGATTTTTTTGTAAAAAGCACGTAAAAGCCGTTGATGGGATCGATTTCAGAATTGAAAAAGGGGAGACTTTTGGACTGGTTGGAGAAAGCGGGTGCGGAAAAACAACGGTAGGCAGGCTAATTGCAGGGATTATTGAACCTAGTTCTGGAAAAGTGAAATTTGACAATGTAGATTTATTTGAACTTAATAAAAAAGACCTGAAAAAAATCAGACCAAGGCTGCAAATTATATTTCAGAACCCTTATGCTTCCCTGAACCCGAGAATGCTTATAGGAGAGGCCATAGCAGAACCTCTTAAATTATATGATGTAGTAGGCCGGGAAAAAAGAGATGAAAAAGTCATGGAACTAATAGAGATGGTGGGACTTAACCCCGAACACCTGAACCGGTATCCCCATGAACTGAGCGGTGGACAGAACCAGCGAGCCGTGATCGCAAGGATCCTGGCAATCAACCCCGAATTTATCGTAGCTGATGAGCCGACTTCATCCCTGGATGTGAATGTGCAGGCACAGATACTGAACCTGCTAAGAGATGTGAATAAGAAATTTGGCCTGACATGTTTATTCATCTCCCATGACCTAGAAGTGATAAAACTCATTACCGACAGAGTAGCTGTCATGTACCTTGGAAAACTGGTAGAGATCGGAAAAACGGATGAAATATTCAGGGAGGCAAAACATCCCTATACAAAGGCCTTATTGTCCGCAATACCTGTTGCTGACCCCGAGGTGAAGAGGGAAAAAATTATCCTTCAAGGAGAGATCCCAAATCCCATAAACCCACCCCCTGGATGTAGATTCCACAGCAGATGCCAATACAAAAAAGAAATATGTAAAATTGAAGAACCTCTTCTAATCGGAGAAGAGCACAAAGTAGCATGTCATAGAGCTGATGAAATACCCGGATTTTTAAAGAGTTAAACTTTTCCTATAAAAATGCATATTCATGGGAATTTCAAAAACTTACATTGAAAAGCTACTAAATTCTTGATTAAAATCAAAAGGGGCAGAAGTTCTAACAGCATTAACTATAGATTCTGCCTTTAAATCTTCAAGGGTAAAATACGTAGCCCCAAGGGCTGTAGAAATCTTCTGTGCAAGCCCGAATTTTATCATGCTGCTTTCCGTGTCAATTACGGCAGACTGTATACCTTCTTCTTTTAACCTGGAGGCTATTGTAGTTATTTCCTCAAGAGGAGGCCCACCATCCATACTAACATTTGCCCTGCCGTCAGAGATCAGGACCAAAAAAGGGCAGGTATCAGGATCCCGGCGCAGTTCAGCTTTTATGACCTCATACCCTTTCACAAGGCCTCTGGAGAGGGGTGTTTTTCCGCCAGTGGGCATCTCCTGAAGATACTTTTGAGCCAGTTCTATGCTGGAAGTAGGAGGCAGCAGAAGTTCTGCACTGTCTCCTTTAAAAGCAATAAGCCCGACTTTGTCCCGTTTCTGGTAAGCATCCATAAGCATGGAAAGGACTGCCCCTTTTGATGCAACCATTCTCTGCCTGGCCCCCATAGAACCGCTGGCGTCCACAACAAAGAGGACAAGGTTACCGATCTTTTTCTCCCGGACCTTTTTTCTGAAGTCGGATTCGTGAATTATTATGGAATTTCCGTCCTTTTCCCGTGTAAGCTGATAGGGAGCAGCTGCCCTCAATGTGGCATCAAAAGCAAGGTCAGTGGTTTTTTCGTGAGGAATAGTACTCATTATATACCTGCCCTGTTTGGAGCTGGTAAGAGTTTTACTGCGCCTGCCTGTCCCTTTTCGATTAGCCCTGAGAAACTCAGGGTTTAATTGTTTTACCTGATAGCTTTCCCCTATAGCAAAAACAGTTTCTGAAGAGGCATCAGGCTGTCCCTCAGATTGGTTCGCTGTGTTTTCAGGCTGCTTTTCGGGATGTTCATGAGGTTTTTCGGGGTTTTCTTTACGTTCTTGCTTCTGCTCTTCCTGTTTATTTTTCTCTTTATCTTTCTGTTTTTCCCTGTGCTTTTCTATACTTTCGTCCAGTTTATCCTGTTTGTCTGAATGAGAATCAAATGGCTTTCTACGCATGCGGTGAGAGAGCACCAGTTCTGCAGCTTCTTTTACGTCCTCTTCAAGGACTTCAGTCCTGCCGTTAAAGGCTGCAAGGGTGATTGAAGTTTTCATCATTGTAATATCTGCCCTGTGCCCGTCAACCCCCATATCAACACAGATCTGGCTGATCAGCTCAAGCATCTCATCCGAAATCCTGACTTCGGAAAGCAGCTGCTTCGCATTAAGGATCTGGCCGCAAAGCTCGGTTTCGGCATCCTGCCAGTTTGCTGCAAAGGCTTCAGGGTCTGCCTCATAACTTAGCCTGGATTTTATGAGCTCAACTCTCCTGGCAACGTCACTTATGCCTTTTACATCCACACACAGGCCAAAACGGTCCAGTAACTGAGGCCTCAGTTCCCCTTCTTCCGGATTCATTGTGCCTACAAGCACAAAATTCGCAGGATGGGAGTAAGAAATTCCTTCTCTTTCAATAGTGTTTATCCCCATTGCTGCAGAGTCAAGGAGCACATCTACAAGGTGGTCGTCCAGAAGGTTGATCTCATCCACATAAAGGATGCCCCTGTGCGCCATTGCAAGAACTCCTGACTCAAAACGCTTTTCCCCTTTTTTGATAGCGTGTTCGATATCAAGAGTCCCTACAACTCTATCTTCAGTGGCACTTACGGGAAGGTCAACCACCTTCATTTTTATCCGGGAAGCATTAAGGGTTCCGGCTTTTAGTTTTTCAAGGCATTTCTCACACAGTTCATTTTGATGATTAGGGTCGCATTTGAATTTACAGCCCTCAACAACTTCGATTTCAGGCAGGAGGTTAGCAAGAGCCCGGACTGCAGTTGATTTGGCAGTGCCTTTTTCTCCCCTGATAAGGACTCCACCCAGTTTTGGGTTGATGAGATTTAAGACAAGGGCTTTTTTCATTCTCTCCTGCCCTACTATAGCAGTAAAAGGGTAGATAGTAATGTTGTGCTTCCTCATGGTTTTTCCTCAGTGAATTTTTAAACTCCTACCAGGTATTCTTCGACACTCATAGCAGGTATGGACCAGCTTGAAACGGAAGGAAGGATAGACTCCACATTTTCCATTTTATTCATGAATGGGTAAAAAGTCACAAATAACCCCCTCGATGTCTCTTTTTCAAACCTGCCAATCCATATATCTTCCATTACATTGATATCCGAACCAGACCAGAGCACATGCTTATTTTCGAGCCTGAGTTTCGGATAGGTCTCAACAACAGTAAGCTCCCCGAACTCCTTTCTATAATTCAGTTCAAGCGGGCTGTCAGAGAAATGCAGGATATGTTTTAGGTTAACAGCAGAGAGTTTTTCTCCCTGCATGACACTGTCAACATATACGGAAAAAAGGGGCACCTCAACACCATTTAATTTCTTTATGCAGAGAAAGGTGTGAGTGCCAGGGTCCGCCGATTTACCAGGAGAGATTATGCTTGAATAAACCGGGAGCTTATTCCTGGAAAGAGTAAGGCAGGCATTATCCGAGTCCAGATCAGTTACTTTCAGGGCATATCCTTCTTTTAAGTCATATTCTTCATTGGGATAGAGGATTTTCTTATCTTCTTCAAGAAAGATATTTACAACCTCTCTGTCAGTTCCGAGATATGCGTATTTTTCGCCATTCCAACCGAGAACGGAATATCCCTGATTGAAGCACTCTAGTCCATAATCCATCATCTCAGGATTATTATATTCAATCTTAACGGGCAGGGATTCATAATATGTTCCGGAACTGCTTGAATAATAAAAGCCCGGGCAGTTTTCTGCATTGAGAATGTAATTATCTCCTGCCGAAATATTTAGTATCTGCCCCCGCTGTTCAATAGCACCTTCTACAGGGATGGTAATATATAAAATCATTATTAGAAAAAAAATTACGTATTTGAATTGTAAAATATCACAATTATCATTAATAATAGCCATATTAATGGCAACTATAGTATTAAAGGCTAAATAATCTTTTCGTTTTTTGATATTGAAAATAAGAAATATCTTTAAGAAAAAAATGAAAAAATGAAAAAATGAAATTCATTTTTGAATACTGATGTTTTTCCCTGTACAGGCACATAGACATAATATAGCCTATTGATTCTGAAAAATCAGAAAAAACAAATAAGAAAATTGTTGTCATTGATATTTATTGGAGCATAGAGTTCATGTTTTCAAATATAATTTTCAAAAGCAGTTTGAATAAGTAGATATATTTTTAAAAAACGTATAACTATATTTGTAGAATATAAGATTGTATAGGAACATTTATTAACTTCAAGAAAGGGAATGATTTATATGTCACCCGGAAAAAACACTGTGCTGGGATTCACAATTTTCCTTTTTACAGTTCTGACAATATTGTATTTTCAAATAGCATCCACTGAAAAGATAATTTATGAGGAAAATTTTGAGGACAGCTCCGGGATTGAAGGAGACTTCCTCAAATGCAGAGACAGTACATTATATCTGGACACTCAAAACTCTGCACAGACCGGGGGAGGGGTATGGAATAAAAATATAAGCCTGCCTCCCGGAAGAATTTCCTGGAACTGGAACGGGCAGGATATGGACAACTTCAGCCTCTGGTTAAAAGTCTCATTTAGCGACCATAAATCCATTTACTATGTTGCAGCAGGGAGCAGGAATCCACCTTCGGAAGGCGAATTTTACCGGGATGAAGAAAATAGGCGGCGTTTTTCTCCATCTACTATAATCTCAGGGATCCCTATGAATCAGGTTGAAAGAGATCTCAGTGCGGATTATGCCAGGCACTGCGGTCCTGCTGAAAATGTCAGGGTTGTGAAAGTGAGTGCAGGGCTTGGGGACAACAGCACCGAACACATGAACGCTTTGAGAATTTCAGACCTGAAAATCTACGGGCAATCATAAAATCAAAAAATGGAGCCTGAAAACCAGAGGAGCCTGAAAATGAAAAAAAACAGTATTACATTAGTACTCATATTTACACTTATTTTCCTGCTGTGTTCTGGGTGCGTATCCTCAGACAAAATATCTTCCGGCGGCGTATCCCCTGAAAATACATCTTTAAAAGAAACAGATGAAAACATAGGCGAAAGCTCAAGAAGTGTGCTAAATCAGGGAAAACGTGAAAAGTCTACACCTTACATTTACTGGGAATATGAACTTGGAGATATAACCCCGGAAAACATAAGTTAAAGAGGGTCAAGCGTTAGGGACTGCGTAAGGTATACTGAAGACGGAAAATCCAAATGGTATTTTTCCACTCTCCGGACATGAGGTTCTTTGTCCTGCCAGTTGGAAAGGATACGTCATCAGGCAATACTCAGGTCCACGGAGTCCATGCATTCGATATCCGGAAATCCGGGAATGGGAACTCAAAACTGCTCTGGACCTTCAATACCAGAGGAGTTGTCGTAAATGCTGCGATTTCTTCAGACTGTACCGCAGCCGCAGTTGAAGTCCCTCTGCAGCTCAAAAATGGAGATCTAACTGGAAAACACATGTTAATAATTATCAGGTGAGAGAATGAAATGGAAATCTTTGATAGTCCTGCTTATTGTGATACTGGTAGCTTCAGGATGTGCTGAAAAAAACCAGGAATCAAAAAGCGATGCATCGTCTCAGGATTTGAAGTCAGGGATACAGGATATAAGTAATTCCGGGTCCGGACTTATAGACTCAGTAGTATTCTCAAGGACCGGAGCTCTGCTTACTCTGAAAAGTACGGAAGAGATCTCGGAAATAAAGGTATACTCTGACAGTGGACAGATAAGTTCTCAGGAGATTGGAAAAACCAATGACAATGTATTTGCTTCCTTTGAATGGAACCCTGAATCCCGTTACAGGTTTGAAGTGCTTACAGGATCAGGTGTGTCCAGTTCTATTGAAGCATATGCTCCTTCAAAACCTGCCCTGAAAGTGGAGTATACCGTAAAACTTGAAGATGTAACTCCCGGACCTATTGAAAAAACCTCACAAAATATAAAAGGTACGATGAAATTTTCTCCTGACAGCAAATATCTTGCCATAGGGACCAATGGAGGCTCTCTGAAACTTATAGAGGTCACAACAGGTGAAAAGGTATGGGAAAAGCAGCTCGTTAAAGGTATATCCAATGCAAGAATCGCGGACATAGAGTTTTCAGAGGATGGAAAGAGCCTTTTTGTTGGTGAAGATAGCCCGGACGCTTTTCTCTACTGTTTTGACCTTAACGGCAACGAAGTATGGAAATATGGGGCAGCTGAGGAACTGGGTTCAGACCTCAAGTACATGCCTGCAATGAAAAAGATACAGCTTGATTCAAAAGGGAATATCTATGTCGCTGCCAGCAGGGCCTGCGGTTATGTTGGTGAAAAATACAAATACCTGGCAAAGGTCTATTCCTTTGACCCTGAAGGAAATCTGCGCTGGAAGTTCCCCGAATCAGAACTTATGGACTCGGGAGTTACATGGATTGATGTCACCCCTGACGGGAAATACGCTGTCTTTGGCACTACCTGTTTTACAAAAGCGGATAAATGGAAAGACGGTACTGTTCATGTCCTGAACGGAAATACGGGACAGGAACACTGGAGATACAAGATAGAGCCAATTGAGCCGTTTTTCGACTATTCCGCAATCTGGTACAGCACACAGATAACTCCTGACGGGGAAAAATTAATAACGATGACAAGCGACGGCCGGGCATTTTTATTCAATAACGCCCGTATTATTGAAAGCGGGACCCCGGAAATTGCATGGGAGCAGAACATCTCAACCCCGATAGTCGTGAGTGGAGTCCCTATCTACGGCAGTGCAAACTATGCCTACATTGTTAATGAGACCCTGATCTTTTCAATAGGCAGCACTTTCTCCAGAGATAAAAACAAGGACGCTCCGTTTGAGCACCCCAGCGGAAACAGCTTCTTTGCCTATGATTATGACGGCAACCTGCTATGGAAATGGAGAGTAGACGGCTATGCAGGAGAGTGCGCACTTAACGACCGCTATTTTGTGATCCCACTTGCCCAGAACCTGGTAACTGAGGACAGAAGCGTGCACGGGGTATACATTTTTGACGCATCAAAAAGCGGAGGTGCAAGTTCCAGGCTAATCCAGACTTATAATACGGAAGGAATTACAGTATCTGCCGATATCTCACCTGACGGCAGGTATATTGCAGCTCTCGAATCCCCTGCAAGGCTTGAGGACGGAACAGTACTCGGAGAATATAAAGTTCACATTTTGACCTGAGGGGGAAAGTATGAAAATAGTTTCAGTAACGTGGAATTCATACATTCCCACCCTTCTCAGGGCAGCAGAGGAACTTGGTATAGAACTTGAGCCTTACTACTCAAAAATCCTGGAAGAAAAACCCGAGGAAGCCGAAAACGTCCTATCTGCGTGTGAGAATGCTGATGCCATCTTCCTGTATCACATAGCTAATCCTTTCTGGGAAGATTTCTATAAAAGGATTGAACCTTTAAAAACAAGAATACCCATAATATGTGTAGGCAGCAACCCCACAAGTTTTACCCTTTCTTCAGTAAAACTCGAGATTGCAGCCACCTGTTTCTCATATATGATCTATGGAGGGGAAGAAAACTTTAGCAACATGCTCCGTTACATCTTAAAAGAGGTTTTCGGGGCTGAAATCGAAACAAAACCTCCGGAAAAAATACCCTGGGACGGACTCTATCACCCTGATGCTGGAAAAATGTTCTCAGGTATTCAGGACTACCTGGACTGGTACGGACCCCTGAAGGACAAAACTGTTGGGCTGCTTATCTCAAGGACTTCCTGGGTAAATAACGAACTTGAGATTGAGAATGCTCTAATAAGTGATTTTGAAAAACTGGGCTTATCTGTTGTCCCTGTTTTTGCATACTCTTTGAAAGATGAAGAGCTTGGTAGCAGGAGCATGGATGAGGTCATAGAATCCTACTTTATGAAAGACGGCAGTCCCGTTATAGACTGCCTTGTTAAACTTTCTCCTTTCTTCATTGCCAGCAACAAGGCAACAGAGAGGGATAGCTCATGTGCAGCAAAGGGCGTAGAGCTGCTGAAAAAACTTGATGTGCCTGTTTTCCAGCCTGTTATTTCGCATTACATGAGTATAGAACAGTGGCAGGAGTCTCAGGGCTTAAGCACCGAGATCGGCTGGAGTGTAGCTTTGCCTGAGTTTGAAGGTGGAATCGAACCCATAATAATAGGTGCAGGCAAAGTGGAAGAAAATTACATGGGCCGCTTTCCTATCCAGGAGCGCTGCTCAAAACTTGCATTAAGGGTTTTTAAATGGATTGAACTCAGGAAAAAACCTGTTGACAGGAGAAAAGTTGCCTTTATCCTGCATAACAAACCCTGTACAGGGGTTGAAGGTTCAGTAGGGGGTGCTGCCAACCTTGATTCTATTGAAAGTGTGGCAAGAATCCTGAACCGGATGCAGAAGGCTGGCTATGCCGTCAACCCACCCCTGGACGGCAGAGAACTTATAGAGAGCATTCTGAGCAGAAAAGCAATTTCAGAGTTCAGGTGGACTCCCATCAATGAAATCATAAAGAACGGCGGAGCTCTCGCTTTAGTGGAAAAAGAAGAATACGAGATGTTTTTTAACACCCTGAGCCCGGGAGTCAGGCAGAGAGTAACTGAGAGCTGGGGAAACCCGCCGGGAGAAGAAGTAAACGGCATCCCTGCTGCAATGGTCTATGATAACAAGATCGTAGTGACCGGAGTAGAGTATGGAAATGCTGTGGTCTGCGTACAGCCAAAGCGCGGATGTGCAGGTGCCAGGTGTGATGGAAAGGTCTGTAAAATCCTGCACGACCCCGATGTCCCCCCAACTCACCAGTACCTTGCAAGCTACAGGTATCTTGAAAACACGTTTGGAGCCGATGTGCTCGTGCATGTAGGGACACATGGCAACCTTGAGTTCCTGCCCGGAAAAGGTGTCGGGCTTTCGGAGGACTGCTACCCTGATATAGCAATAGGGACAATCCCACACCTTTACATCTACAATTCCGACAACCCCCCAGAAGGCACGATTGCCAAACGCCGGAGCCTTGCATGTCTGGTTGACCACATGCAGACAGTCATGACAGCAGGGGGGCTTTATGAAAGCCTTGCAGAACTTGACAGGCTCCTTGGAGAATACGAACAGGTAAAACATGATAGAGGCAGAGAACACGCTTTAAAGCACCTTATACTTGATGAGATTGAAAAATCGAACCTTGACTCCGAGATAAAAGCCGGCCATGATACTCCTTTTGAAGAAATTATAAGAAAAGCACATGAAGTCCTTGGCAGAATAAGAAACAGCCAGATACACCACGGGATGCATATCTTTGGGCAGGTCCCTGAAGGCGAGAAAAAAGTCGAGTTCATAAACTCGATTTTAAGGTATGAAGACCATGAAAATAAAGTATCTATACGAAGGCTGATTGCAGACCTTCTGGGGCTTGACCTTGATGAACTGATCTCAGACCAGAGTTTGATTTCAGAAAATGGGAAGTCAAATGGGCAGAGGCTTGAGGAAATTGATTCTCTTTCAAAAGACTTCATAAGGACATTTATAAATAATCCGGAAAAAGAGCCGTCCTGGATAATAAAAGAGATGTTCGCAGCGCAAGATATAAACCCTGCATTTTCTCAGGACGCTGCTGCAATCTGTGAAAGAATTCTTGACCTTGAGTCCAGAATTGATGCCTCTCTGGAGATTGAAGCCCTTCTGCACGGCTTTGAAGGGAAATACATCCCTGCCGGCCCGTCTGGACTTATCATGCGCGGAAGAGATGATGTACTCCCGACAGGCAGGAACTTTTATTCACTTGACCCCAGAAGAGTCCCGACAAAAGCTGCGTGGAGGGTAGGGCAGCAGCTCTCAGGGGTGTTGATTGACAAGCACCTCAGGGAAGAGAACCGTTACCCGGAGAATGTGGGCTTTTACTGGATGGCAAACGATGTTATGTGGGCCGACGGAGAGGGCATGGCACAGATAATGAGCCTGCTCGGGGTCGAACCGGTCTGGCTCAACAACGGGCAACTTAAAGGGTTCTCTGTAATTCCCTTAAAAGAGTTAGGCAGGCCCAGGATTGATGTTACTGTAAGGGTCTCAGGGATCCTCAGGGACAATTTCCCTAACTGCATGGAGGTCATAGACGAGGCAATCCAGGCTGTAGCTTCTCTTGACGAGCCCGAGGATATGAACTACCCAAGAAAACACAGCCTCAGGATGCTTGAAGAAGGGGCGGATTCGAGAGAATCTACGCTGAGGATCTTTTCAAGCAAACCCGGTACCTATTCTGCAGGGGTACAGCTTGCAGTTTATGCAAGTGCCTGGAAAGACGAAAAGGACCTTGCAGATATTTTCCTTTACTGGAATGGTTATGCATACGGAAAAGACGTAAAAGGAATAGCTGCTCATACCCAGCTTGCATCAAGCCTTAAGACTGTTGACGCAACCTTTAACAAAGTGGTCAGTGACGAGTATGACCTCCTGGGCTGCTGCTGTTATTTTGGGAATCATGGAGGGCTTACGGCTGCCGCAAAACAGGCTTCTGGAAAAGATGTAAGGGTTTATTTCGGGGACACGAGAGAACCACAGCACGTTGAAGTCCGGGACATGGCAGATGAAATGCGTAGAGTGGTAAGAACCAGGCTCTTAAACCCAAAATGGATTGAAGGCATGAAACAGCACGGGTATAAGGGCGCACAGGACATTTCTAAAAGGGTTGGAAGGGTCTACGGCTGGGAAGCTGCTACGCAGGAGGTGGACGACTGGATCTTTGATGATATCACAAAGACATTCGTGCTCGATGAAGAAATGCGCCGCTTCTTTGAAGAAAACAACCCATACGCCCTTGAGGAAATGGCACGCCGACTCCTTGAAGCGCAGTCAAGGGGGCTCTGGGACCCGGACCCTGAACTTCTGGAAAAGCTGAAAAACTCCTACCTTGAAATCGAGAGCTGGATGGAGGAACTGGCAGGAGAAGGAGAGTTTCAGGGCGGTGGTGTGGAAATCATGAGCTTTGAAGATGTTCCTGAATGGGATAAGAAGATGCAGGAAATCCGAAAAATCTTCAAATAAAAAGGTTGAGGAATGAAAAACATAGCCCTTCTCTTCCTTGTACTGGTGCTTGCATTAGAGCCTGCTGCAGCCCAGGCACAGGAGGACTTTGAACCTGAAGAGATGACCGCATTCATAATTCAGGCCCCTCACGGCGTGGTTGAAAACGGCCTTGCAGCAGGAGATAGCAACCTTTCAGCATATGTTTTTTTTGAGACCTACCACAACGGAAACATGAATGTGACAATGGAAATTGATGTGCCTGAAGGTTTTGTACTTCAGGATACCTCTCTACATTCATTTTCACTTCAGACAGAGTATGAGGACTGGTACAGGCTCATAGATATATATATTCCCGAGGAAACGCCTCCCGGTGCCTACAACATAAGCGCAAGCGCAATTGTTGATGTTAACGGGAGCAAGCATAGCATTGTACGCAAAGCCCAGATCAGGGTTGCTTCAAAAGAAGAAATTGCAAATGAGATCTCAGTTTCCGGACTGGTAATACCGTCAGACGAGGACGGATATGGAGACCCGAGGCGTCCTTCCAATACACTGGTTATCCGGGAAACATCTCCTGCCCTCAAAAAGCTGCTGAAAGCTACAGAGCTCCAGATAGACAGGGAGGAACTAATTTCGACTTACATAGGAGTGGAAGTTTCCAATAAAGGAAAAAGTACGGTCTCTGTTATAGTCACCTATGATATTCTTGATATCAAAACAGGAGAAACTGTTAAAGCCTACAAGCCCGACCTGATGGGAATGAGCGCAGATGCATTCTGCAACGCCGCATTAAAACTTCCTCCGGGGTCAAGTTCTCTGGCAAGCATCCCTCTTTATATATCTGATAATGCGATGGGAGGAGACTACCTGCTGAGAGTTAATGTAAAACTCACGGGGAGCGACTGGACTGCAGTAAAACATGACCAAAAAATAACTTCAATTTCGAGGAAATGGGGACCTATAACGATTACATTTGTATCCATATTGATTGGATTAGCTGCAGTCAGCCTCTTTTTCTCAAGGTCAAAAGAGATAATGGACAGGTTTAAGACCCGCAACCTTGTGCTGATTTCCCTTTTCGGCACTGTTTCTTTTGCTGCCATAAACCTGCCAATGACAATCCTGTGGGAGCTGTCCCATGCGATATTCGGGCCTTTCAGTTTCCTGTTTACCGGACTCTTTCATGAGATACTCCTTTACATGCTCATTGCCTCTCTTGTTGTCCTGATCCCAAAACCAGGAGTTGTTAGCCTTTTTATGCTGGTCAGGTTCCTTCTCGGAGGCTTTATAACCGGGAGCTTCACCCCCATTACTTTTATAACATTATCATTGAACGCGGTAATTCTGGAGCTTATGATGTATACTGCAGGCATAAGCGGTAAAAATCCGGACCCTGAAAACAGGTTCAGGATGGGATTTGTCTGCGGAATTGCGGAGATGGTCAGCGGGTATGCAGGCTTCAGCGTCTGGATGGTGCTCTACAGGCTGTTTTACAGCGAATGGTACATAATTGCGAATATCCTGATCAGCGGGTTCCTTTACACTTTCATAGGGGCATGGTTTGGAATAAGCCTGGGAAACAGGCTGAAAAAGGTTGCTGAATAAAAGCGGTAGAATAAAAGCAGCAAAATCAGGGTGCTAGAGTGAGAGGACGGTACTATGAGGAAGAATAAAGGCGGCACAATAATAGAGATCAAAGACCTGTGGTATACCTACCCTGGGAGATCGGAACCTACCTTGAAAGGGATCAACCTGAAAATAGAAGAAGGGGAATTTGTCCTCCTGACAGGGCCTACAGGCTGCGGGAAGAGCACTTTACTGAAAACCCTCAACGGTATAATTCCCCATGAATCCGGAGGAATGTTTTCAGGCAGCATAAAGATTGCCGGGACAGAGACAGGAGATTCAAACCAGATGGAGCTTTCAAGGAAAGTCGGACTTGTATTCCAGAACCCCGACGACCAGATATTTTCTACAATTGTTGAGGACGAAGTAGCTTTTGGGCCTGAAAACCTCTGCTTTGAGAGGGAAGAGATTGATAAAAAAGTAGGAGATGCTCTTCAGATGGTCGGGCTGCCAGGACAGAGGCTGGACTCCACAAATTCACTTTCCGGGGGACAGAAACAGAGGATCTGCATTGCAAGTATGCTTGCGATGCTGCCTGAAATTCTTGCCATGGACGAGCCAGTAAGCCAGATGGACCCTGCAGGCACCAGGGATATCCTGAAAACTGTGAGTGAACTTAACAGGAAACAGAATATAAGCATTTTTCTGGTTGAACACAGGCTGCATGAACTTGCACCCTTTGCAGACAGAATTGTCATAATGGAGAGTGGTAAAATAATCCTGGACCAGCCTGCCTCAAAAGCTTTTGACCACCTTGAGGTATTTCACAGGCTGGGACTTCGGGTCCCCGAGACCGTTGAACTCTGCCATACTCTTGGGATAAAGGCAAGCCCTTTCAGTGCGGAAGAAACGATTCCCTTGCTGAAGACCGGAAATTTTAAAGAAAAAGCGAAGACCTATTTAACGCGCTCTATCCCGGAAGAAAAAGCCAGCTCCATGAGCTGTTCTAATTCCATGAGTTGTCCTGTAGAAAATAATGAAGCTTTGATCTCTATCAGGGACCTGTGGTCTGGCTATGATAAAAGTCTGATGGTCCTTAAAGGAATAAACCTGGAAATCCATAGAGGTGAAAGGGTAGCGGTCATGGGTACAAATGGCTCAGGCAAGTCAACTCTGCTTCTTAACCTTGCAGCCATGCTCAAGCCTTACAAAGGGAGTGTAAAGGTCTTTGGGGAGGATACAAAGCAAAAAACCCCATACTCTTTTGCAGGCAGAATAGGGGTTGTGTTCCAGAACCCTGACCTTATGCTCTTCTGCGATACAGCTGAGGAGGAGATAAGGTTCGGACCTCTTCAGTTAAGGTATACAGATATCGAAGAAAGGACAAGAACCTCACTTGAAGCAATGTCAATTCTAGACCTCAGGCATGACCTCCCCCAGTCCCTCAGTAGAGGGCAGAGGTTAAGGACAGCTGTCGCATCAGTGCTTTCTATTGACCCTGAGCTTATCCTCCTTGATGAACCCACAACAGGACAGGACAGGGTGAATATAGAACAGATGATGGACTATTTCAAAAACAAAGGTTCTACGCTTGTGTTCTGTACCCATGATATTGAGATTGCGATGCTGTATGCTACCCGAATTCTTGTGATGAGTGAGGGCCAGATCATAGCAGATGGAAAAGGACGAGACGTCATAAAGAATATAGATATCCTCAGAAAGGCGTCCCTTACCCAGCCTCCCATTGTTGAAATTGCTAATTATCTCGGAATTGATGCCTTTTCAATCACAGAACTTGTCGAAGTGCTTACCTGTAGAAACCCTGATGTGATAATATGATAGGGGCCAGAACAATTGCAGAAGCAACAATTAGAGACACGATAATTCACAGGATAGACCCCAGGGCAAAGATCCTGATTTTGATCTCGACTGTTTTTGTAGCAGTAGCCCTGGACAATCCCAGGACTATGTTTTTGTTGTTTTTGATAGTACTTTCTGGATTTGCGCTTGCAAAGATGCCCGCAATAAAACTCAAAACCCTTGCAATTTTGCTCATACTTTTGATATGGGGAACGATTTATTCTCAGGCCCTATTTTATTCCCAGCTCCCGAGGACTGTGATTTTTACCATAATCAGTCCTGATTTTCCGGTCCTGGGCTGGCTGACAAACGGAGGGCTCTTCGTATATGAAGAAGGGCTCAGGCACGGCGCAATACAGGGTTTGAGGTCTGCTTCAATCCTGTCCCTTGGCCTTTTGATGTGCTGGACCACCGATTCAAGGGATATGTTAAACGGCCTTGTAGGGCTCAGGGTCCCTTACAGCGTGGCTTTTATGGTGGTTACGGCAGTCAGGTTTCTTCCGATAATAATCACTGAAGTAACTACCGTAATAACAGTCCAGAGGCTCAGGGGTTTTAATCCGAAAAAATTTGGGTCAGGGATCATAAGGACAACACTTAATATACTGACCCCGACCCTGTCAAACTGTGTAAGGAGAACCGGAACCCTTGCAGTTTCGGTCCAGAGCCGGGCTTTCCGGGCAAATACGGAAAGGACATACCTCAAAAAATTGAAATTTTCGGAATTTGATAAAGCAGTGCTTACAATCTGTATTTTTGCTGCCGTAAGTATTGTGGTTATAAAGCTTCTTTACAACATGTACACAAGTGGAATTTATTATACTTCAGGCTTAAGACCTGTTTATGCAATCGCCAGGGGATACCTGTGATAGAAATTAGAAAATTGTCCAGATCCTTCGGGAACATTCTTGCTGTTGATAAGCTCGACCTTGATGTGGGAAACGAGATCTTTGGGCTTCTGGGCCCTAACGGGGCAGGCAAAAGTACGACAGTTATGATGCTTACGACTCTGCTGAGACCGAGTGGCGGCAGTGCGAAAGTCTGCGGATATGATATCGTAAAGGACTCAAAAAAGGTAAGGTCGAAGATAAGCTATGTCCCCCAGGACATGGCAGTTGACCGGAAGCTGACAGGCAGGGAAAACGTGATGCTTTATGCAAAACTCTACGGGATTCCGAACAGGAACTCAAAAGTTGATGAGGTAATTGAAATGATGGGGCTTTCGGACCGTGCAGGCGACCTTGTAATTACATACTCGGGAGGAATGAGGCGGCGCCTTGAACTTGCCCAGGCGCTCGTACACGAGCCTGAAGTCCTTTTTCTGGACGAGCCTACCCTTGGCCTTGACGTAAGCGGCAGAAAGAAGATCTGGGAGCATATAAGGATGCTGAAGGCTGAAGGGATGACTATTTTCATGACCACGCATTACCTTGAGGAGGCAGAAAAGTACTGCAACAGAGTTGCCATTATTGATAAAGGGAGAGTCGCAGCTGTCGGCACCCCTGAGAACCTTGTAAGCTCAAAAGGAGAAAATGCCTCCCTTAACGATGTTTTCCTTGAAAAAGTCAAAACCCCTGAAGAGCAGGCAGGATTTAATACAACCCAGTTCAGAAACCTTCTGAGGCGGAGATAATGAAAACAGTATTCTATTATTTTGAAAGGGACCTTGTAAAATGGCTCAGGGGCAGAGTAACTGTTATTTCCTCCCTTGTTATGCCTGCAGCCTGGCTGGTATTTGTCGGGCTCGCCCTTCCCACAAAGTTCACTGATAATTATCTTCAATTTATCACCCCAGGCATCCTTGTAATGACAACCCTCTTTTCCTCCCTCCAGGGGGGATCACTTATGATTTTTGATAAAATACTGGGTTTTCTGAATAAGTTCCTGGCCATGCCTTCCCCACGCGAAAGCATGCTCTACGGAAAAATCCTTTTTATAAGCGTAAGGGGCCTATTGCAGGCAACTGTAATCCTTCTGATAGCCACGCTTCTTGGAGTAAGGATATTGAACCCAATAAATATAGCTCTGATATACTTTACACTCTTCCTCTTTTCGGTATTTTTCTCTTCCCTTTCAACCATGATAGGTCTGTACCTGAGTGACCACGACAGCTATGCAGCAGTGAACAGTATGATCAGCATGCCTTTGTTTTTCACGAGCAGCGCACTTATGCCTTATGATGTTATGCCCACCTGGTTGAAAACGCTAGCAAAACTCAATCCGGTAAGCTATGCAATAGACAGTATAAGATTGTTGTTTGAAGGGACAATACCAGTGCACGGAATCCTTGGACTTGCAGTAGGAGCCAGTATCATGGTCCTTCTCGGAACATATCAGTTCCGAAAGGCAGTTGTGTAAAAAAGAATGTCAGGAAAAAAGCACTTCACCTGACCCGATAAATACTTTTTCTGATTCCGGAAAAAGGTCTCCACCCAAATTTGTTAAGTGCCCAAGGCAACTGTCCAGAGTACTCTCGAAGCGGATGAATCAGTCGTCCACTTGTTTTATGTTCATATTAATTGATACTTCTGCGATATCAGCACTGTATTCGGCTACTCTTCTCAGGCTCTCAAGGATCATGCTGTGTTCGATACTTCCTTTTTCTTCGGGATCCCTTGATTCGAGGGTAAAGCCAAACTGGGAAACATCTTTGGCTTCGACCACGATTTGGTTTATAGCCTCGAGGTCCTCTTCCTGCATGGAATCTATGGATCTCTCAAACGCTTTTATGGAGAGTTCAGCCATCTTGAAAATAGGATCATCACTGCTGAGCCCGTACTCCATTTTGAGGACATTTCTGGCGATCCTTACTGCATGGTCTCCTACGCGCTCTATGCTCTTGGTAATGAGCCTGTACCCGAGACATTCACGTGGGTGCCTGACCCCGATCTTTTCTGAGAGTTCGATATCTTCGATAGAAGCTTTGAGCTGGCGTACAGATAATAAGTAGAAGCGGTCTACATCATCATCTCTCTGGACGACGTCCTCAGCGATCTCAACGTTGTGGTCCCGAAGGGCTGTCATGGAGTCTTCAAGCATTGAAAGAACGAGCCCATACATGTTTTTGATGACGCGGTTAAGTGGCAGGTCATTGTAGTTCAGGAGGCACTGGAAAACAAGTTCGTTCCTGGATTCCTCTACAAGCTCGAGGCCTATGAGTTTCTGGCGCACAGAGTCTTTTATAAACTTGCGGTCATAGGCGCTGAAACCTTTTTTGGTTGTCAGCTGGATTATATCATAACCTACAAGGTAATGAGAAATAAGGATCCTTAAATTGTTTTCCGCACTGTCGGAATGAATATAATCTATAGATGCCTTAAGAACAGAATGCTCTTTCGAAGCCGCGCTGGATGAAACGAGCAGAGTTTTGTTGGGCATGGGTGTGAGAGTAAGCGTGTCCCCTACCTCAAGCCCTATATCCCTAACCCATTTTATGGGGAGAGATACAATATAAGTAGAATTTCCGGTAAACTGGACTTTTCTTTTATCCTTGGTAATAAAAAAGCCTCCTGAGGAGATAATAATGGATATTATAAGATCTATATAGACAATGTTGATTATAAAAGTATCCTAGAAATCAGTAGTTCCGATTTGATGTATTCCTGAGGACTATTCCTGATCATTTCTGATTTTTTTCCTAAGTATTTCACAGAAAACTCGTTCTTAGGGCTGTCTTAAGACTCAAACCATTTCTACAATTGGATAATGAGATCCTACATTCGGCAGGTCGACATTTAATTTTTCATAATTTCTGTTGATGGCGATTTTGAAATAATACACAGTATTTGTACGTAACTTTTAGGTTTACATATGATCAATTAATAATATCTCATACTAAACTTTTATGAAAAAAAGATCCAGTATTTATATATGTGGTGATAGTTGAACCACATGTTAACCAACTTTTAATCTCATTTCTACCCAGGAGATACCATAAAACGATATCAAGAAAAATGTTCTGATTTTTAATGTCGACATGCCGAATGTAGGATACATAGTATTTGTACGTAACTTTTAGGTTTACATATGATCAATTATTAATATCTCATACTAAATTTTTATGAAAAAATGATCCAGTATTTATATATGTGGTGATAGTTAAGCCACATGTTAAGCAACTTTCAATCTCATTTCTATCCAGGGGATACCATAAAACGACATCAAGAAAAATGTTCTGATTTTAAATCTCGACCTGCCGGATGTAGGTTAATCAAAAAACAAGAGGAAAAGGCATAGAGAATTTTACAGAAAATTAGAAATACTGACACTTTTTTTGACAGTTATTTAGAAAAACGCACATGAAATTCTTCGAATAACAGGCACAAAGAAATGAAAGTACCTAGAAGCACTTTCATGCTAAATAAGTAATTTAAAGAAAAATGGCAAAAACTCAGATGTAAAAAAAGGGTTAGAGCTGCACATAATGTGCAACTTCACCCAGGTCTTCTTCTATTCTGAGAAGCTGGTTGTATTTTGCAGTCCTCTCGCCGCGTGCCGGAGCTCCGGTTTTTATCATTTCAGCCCCTATTGCAACTGCGAGGTCTGATATGGTGGTGTCTTCGGTTTCAGCAGAGCGGTGGCTTACGATTACGGTATAGCCGTTTCTGGAAGCCATGCTTGCGGCATCAAAGGCTTCAGATATTGAACCGATCTGGTTAACTTTGAGGAGAAGGGCATTTGCTGCTCCCATATCCACACCTCTTGAGAACCTTTCAATATTTGTGACAAACAGGTCATCACCTACGATGATCGTGTCCCAGAGTTCGTTGGTAAGGGCTTCAAAGTCTTCGAAGGCTTCCTCATGGAAGGGGTCTTCTATAGAAAGGATAGGATAGGAATTTACAAGTTCGACATAGTAATCAAGCAGTTCAGGGGCGGCCAGTTTCTTCCCATCAATATTATAGAATTCATCTTCATAGAACTCGCTTGCTGCGGCATCAAGACCAATTGTGACCTCAGACTCGTTATAGCCCGCTTCTTCAATTGCATAAACAAGAGCATCGAGTGCTTCTATGGACTCGCTCATTTTGGGGGCATATCCGCCTTCATAGCCCACATTCGTAGAACAGCGTCCATATTTTTTCTCAAGGAGCCTCCCTAAGGTATGATAGATCTCAGCCCCGATCTGAAGGGCTTCGTAGAAGGTCTCCGCACCTTTGGGCTGAATCATGAATTCCTGAATTGCAAGATCGTTTCCTGCGTGCGTGCCTCCGTTCAGTACATTCATTGTGGGTACTGGAAGAGTAAAAGCGTTAGAGCCACCGAAATAGCGGTAAAGGGGCATGTTAAGAGAGTCAGCTGCGGCTTTTGCAACTGCCATGGATACGCCAAGAATCGAGTTTGCTCCAAGGTTCGATTTGTTTTCGGACCCATCGAGCTCGATCATAAGCTCATCGATTTTCCGCTGGTTTCGCACATCAAGCCCAAGCAGTTCCTTCTGGATGATGGTATTTACGTTCTTGACCGCAGTCAGTACTCCTTTTCCTCCGAACCTGTTGAGATCGGCATCGCGCAGTTCAAGGGCTTCATTAGTACCCGTGGAAGCTCCTGAAGGGACACTTGATCTGCCAAATCCCTTAGGTGTAAACACATCAACTTCAATTGTGGGATTTCCCCTTGAGTCCAGGATCTCCCGAGCATGTATTTTTTGTATCTTATATTCTCCAGAATCCTGCTGTAAACCGATATACGACATCATTTCACCCTTTCTAATCTCTGAATATCTATACATATATTCTGTTATTTGAACTTGACTTTTAGTTTGATCTAAGCGTCATTTAATCTAAGCGTTAGATGTCCGAATGGTATTTAATTCTTTATCCGGTTCAATTGAATAAATTTATAGAGTTATGCCTGAACTTCTAAGAGGAGTTATTCCTTTTTTCACTCTAAAACCGGAGTTTCAAAGATATTGAAAAATAAAGGCTCTCGGCTACGATAATCCTAAGTCTAATAAAAAATTAAATAAGTTATGGGCCTCGCCTAAATCAAGTCTTGTTGTCGCCTAATATTGAATTGCTTTCTGAGGTCTCTATAATTATTTATGTGATTTGTTCCCTTCTTATAGAGAAGGTAAGCGTTTTACTGCGCTTTATTTTAGTTCTTATCCTTTAGACCCTACAATCATAAAAGTTTTCAATTTTCACTATAAGTACTATAACTAAATCAGCTTAATATATCTCTATTTTGTATTAAACTTTTTGGAATTACTTGCCAATATAATTAATTTTTTACTAGACTCTATAAAAAAGGTGCCTCTTGATGTCGTTTTATATATCAAAGTATAAACTCCGGTAAAAGGTTTAAATACGCTCAAAGTTGCTTATTCATTTAGTGGAAATACTGAACTAGTGTCATGTCAGTCATCAAGGGTTATACGATTTTGAATCGTTGTAATCGATTATATGCG
The DNA here is from genome assembly GCA_030054735.1 of Methanobacteriota archaeon. Classification (GTDB taxonomy): domain Archaea; phylum Halobacteriota; class Methanosarcinia; order Methanosarcinales; family Methanosarcinaceae; genus Methanosarcina. The sequence goes on from JASGVX010000070.1 coordinate 31,948, forward strand.
ATATCTTAACACTGACGCAACACTAGCTTTCAGGAACTTTCATCCCTGTATCAGCTAAAACTATCTTCTTATTTCCGGAAAGTATATTTTCTGCGGAAGTATATTTTCTGCTTAAGAGATGTTTATTCCTGCAAACACCAGCTTTAAAGGTTTTGCTTAGAATTACAATATGGTGCTTTTTTTGTTAACTATCAGTCAAGCTTTGTAATCCCTTTTTATCAGTAATAAAGAAAGCTATAACTGCCCTATCAAAAATACCGCCAATGAGAAGTACTTTTTCACAGAACGCATCGTATATCTGTCTAAATTCTCCATATTAGATGCTTTTTTGGCTACTTTAAACACGTCCTCTTCAAGCTTTGAGCATATAGAAGGGGAGTCCCTGCTGCTCAACAGGCGGCGCCTGTTCTTCTGGTTCTCCTGAACCTTCACATCTGCTCGGGGCAATAGGAGTGTAGCCAATAGTCGCCCAGGGTTCTCTGCGTCTGAACCTTGAAGATTCAAATGCCGAAGATGATATTTATGTACTCGAGGTGCTGCCTGGGGCAGCTGGAAAATTGAGGGCTATATCTCCATTGCTACAAACCAGAAAGTAGATGTGAAAATTGAATAAAGACACAGGTAAGAATCTTAGGAGACGCAGGTCAGTATATTAAAAACCGGGGGAGAGTCTGTAGTAAATTATTCTGGAATAGATTAGCCTGGAGTAGAAAACCTGAGTAGATTATAGTAGATTATAGCAGATGAAAGCCGAGAATACCAGGAAATAGACAGAAATCCAGAACAGGATTGAGGATGTAAAATTCACGAATTTAGCTGTGCAGCAGTACTCGCGTCCAGAGCATGACAAGCAACTGATAAAAGGCAAGACCCGAGAAGAAGCCTGGAAACTTACAAACGAAGATCTTGCTGAAGCGCTTGGTGGGCTGCCTCCTGGGAAACTGGAGTGCTCGTTAGTGTCCAGGGAAACTATACACAGGGCGATTAATGATTAGCACAAAAAACAGGGACTTGAGCCTCTTGCAGAGCAGTAATGAAAAAAAATAAAGCAAAAAAACGTTATAATCTGGAGCTACGCTGTGGCAAATAAAATCTCATGCTCATATATTTCACTTTGTTCTTCACTGTGGAACGTGGGGTAGAGCATGTATGACTTACAGAATTTTCTCCGAGGAATAACTCATGAAGCCGCTAAGCTTTTAGATTTAACGGGTAGTTCACTTTCCCAAAGTCTCTTTTCGCCTTTTGGATTCCTTTATCGTAAACTTGATTATAAAAACACCAGATCATACCCTATGAAAAAGATAGGGATTGCTATTACCGACCTGGAAGACTGGACAGCCCGGGCACTCATCAGCGCAGCGAAGGAAAAAGGTTTTTCTCCTCTTGTTCTTGACCTCAGGAAGGCAGAAGTCAGGATAAGTTCAGGAATTTCTGAGCCAGCAGCTCATTTTAAAGCAGGGGAAAACCTGCTCTCGGACCTTGATGCACTCATTGTGAGGGATCTGGGTGCAGGGGCTTTTGAAGGGGTATCTTTCAGGTTTGATATCCTGAGGGAGCTCGAAGAAGAAGGAGTTGTTGTAATAAACTCTCCTGAAGCCATCCAGAATGCGGCAAACAAGTACCATGCTTCTTATCTCCTTGCAAAAGCCGGGCTTCCTCTACCAGAGACAATAGCTGTCCAGAGTTTGGATGCCGCCTTAAAGGTAATCTCAGGATTTGGGGATGCAGTAATAAAACCTGTTTTTGGATATAAAGGGAAAGATATTGCAAGGATAAAGAACTGGGAAATCCAGTTTTCAGACCGAAAAACCGGGTCTGCGCCTGTAGAGGAAACTCTTGAAAAGATGCTCGAAGAAAAAGGGATGCTCTATATCCAGGAATTCATAGAAAACCCTGGGAAGGATATAAGGGCTTTTGTTGTAGGCGGCACTGCCATAGGTGCGATTTACAGAAAAGCTGCAGCTGGTTCCTGGGTGAACAACCTGAGCCAGGGAGGAAGTTCTGATAGGTGTGTGCTTACCGATGAGCAGAAAGAAATTGCCGAAAGAGCTTCACGTGCAATTGGCACGACATTTGCAGGCATTGATATTATAGAAGGCACGGAAGACCTGGATGAAAACAAAAATAAAAAAGTTAAAGGACAATACAATGAAAACAGGAAGGGGCCCAGAATACTTGAGGTCAACGGAACCCCTTCAGGAAAAGGGATTTTTGATGCATGGGGTATTAATCCTGCCGGGTATATTATAGAATACATTCAAAATATTTTATAACCAAATATAAATGTTGGTGAAATAATATAATATATCTTAAAAAAAGGTATAATAAAGGAATTAATAATCCATGATCTATAAGACCTTTAAATTGCCAGATCTATAATAATATTAAAAGCATCTCATAGATCTGAAGCTCTCTAATAACAGGCAGTCTGAGGATAATCAATTCATGAAAACTTATTGAGATTTTGAGAGAGCTCTTAACCTCGGGCTGGAGAGGCTCTACAGAAAACATTTAAAATATAGGCTGCCTTTGAATAAGCCCGAGGAAAAAGATGAGTGAATATAAACAGTGTATAGTTACACGTGAAGACCTGAAACTTTCTAAAGGCAAGTTTGCAGTACAGGTAGCTCACGCTGCAATTTCTGCGGCTGAATGGGCAAGCAAAAGCGACCTTGAGAAATGGAAGGAAGGGGGACAAAAAAAAGTTGTCCTGAAAGTTCCCACCCTTAAGGACCTTTATGAACTAAAGGAAAAAGCAAGAAGAGAAGGGCTTCCTACTGCCCTTATACAGGATGCAGGTCTAACGGAGATCCCTCCCGGCACAGTCACAGTTCTAGGGATCGGACCGGCAAAAGAAGAGGTTATAGATAAAGTTACACGGGACCTTAAACTTGTTTAACTGCCTGGATAAAAGTATTAAAAGACCCGTTTTAAATAACTAGAGGATGCCTGAAGAGATGTTTTCACTGCCAGATAAAAAATTCTGCCTCTTATTCTATTCGGGAGGGCATTCATGAATAGCTCAGAGATTTCAGAAAAAGATATCGCCTCGATAATTGCTATCCTGTCTATATGCCTTTTACTGGTTATAATAATTGGTTTTATCTTTCCGGACTCTGTCGGCATTCTTACGAGCAAATTAATTAATTTTCTGGGGCTGGATTCTGGAGGCGAAAACTCAGAAAAGACATTCATACCTGATACGTCTTCTTTTACTTTCCCGGCAATACCTTCGTATCCCACTGAAAAAAGAGAACCTACTCCTATTTTGAGAACTCCACTGCAACCTGGCTTCTCTTTGAGCAGTAATTATCAGTCCTCAGAGCTTTTCCAGGGAGGGGTAGGTTATTTTAAAATAGGCATAAGAAATGATGGTAGAAACCCTATCTTTATTGACAGGTATGGAGTTTCGGTCAACGCCTCCGAGAATCTGATTTATTCCAGAGACTGTGGAGTTTTGCTATCCCCTGGTGAAGAAGAGAAACTTGGAATAATTGCAGTTCAGGTGCCCGAAGAAGAAAAAGCCAGATTTAGCGTTGTTCTCTGGCTTCTTGCCTCTACATCAGAGGGTAAATGGCATGAATACGACCCCTATTTCCTTAACGGGTTCACTGCAGATCTGAAGCAGATGCCAGAAATAAATTATCCTGAATACCGATACAACCCTGACAACTATTTTAAGAAAATAAATCTACTGGTGGAGCCAACCGATCCTGAAGTAAGAGCCAAAGCAGCCGAAACGGCCCGTGCATATCCTGGAGCTTATAACATTTATCAGGTCTGCGCCCTCTTTGACATGGTAAAAGAGGAAATAAAATACGTAAGTGACCCCAGAGAGAATGACATATGGGAGCCTGCCAATCTAACTCTGCGGATAGGAGCAGGAGACTGTGAAGACCAGGCAATCCTTCTCTCATCCATGCTCGAAGCTGTGGGAGCTACGACCCGAGTCTATATCACAGACAAACACGCTTTTGCAGCTGTTTATCTGGGCAACGAAGATGCAAGTAAAGCTGCAGTTAAAGGAATTAGGGCTTATTACGGGGACGTTGATGTAAACTACCTGACTGATGAATACGGTTCCTGGCTCATGCTCGACCCGATTTCCGGCCTTTATGCAGGAGGAATTCCCGGAAGTACTGCTCAGATAAAAGAGAGGGGGTCAGATGGGAACAAAAGAGGCTGGACATTCGTAAATACAAGCCGGGTGAAAGTGATTGATATCAGTACCAGAGCGATTAAATAAATTTCAACGCCAGAGAATTAATTAAGTTTAACATATTAAGTCTGGCAATATATGTGAAGAAATATTTTTCAGAAAGCTGTTGAAATTAACTATTGATTAACCCATTTTACCTTTTTACTCAAAAATCCGGCTGTGAATTTTATCCGATTAATTATCCAGTTTATTAAAGGAGTGTTTGCAACTTATGGAAGTTCCGGAAATTGAAAAACAGATAGGAATTAATCTTTACTCTACCGCTACCCGAGGTCTCGGGGGAAAACTCCGCCAGGAAATAGAAGATTTCATTGTAAAAGAGATCACAAATCGGGAGGAAGGGCAGGAAGGAAAATATCTCATCCTCGAACTTACAAAAAGGGACTGGGATACACACCATCTGACACGGACTCTCGCAAGAATCCTGCGGGTGAGCCAGAAAAGGATCAGTGTTGCAGGCACAAAGGACAAAAGAGCGCTCACCACCCAGAAGATCAGCATATTTGATACTGATGCATCAGAAATTGAAAAAATCCATTTAAAAGATATAGAACTGAAAGTGCTGGGTCGCTCCCGAAAGTCTGTAGAACTTGGAGACCTGTGGGGAAATGATTTCACGATTACAGTGAGGAATATTGACAGTTCCACAGAAGAGACAGAAGCTCTGCTCAAAAATATAAATGATGAAATTCTTGCTCAGGGCGGAGTTCCCAACTTCTTCGGGATACAGCGTTTCGGTTCTGTCCGTCCTGTCACTCATCTTGTAGGAAAAGCCATTGTTGAAGGAAACTTTGAAAAAGCAGCCCTCCTCTATATTGCTGAACCTTTCCCGGACGAACCCGAGGAGACAAGAGCAGCACGCAAGTTGGTCAAAGAGACCCTGGATTTCAAAGAAGGCCTTAAAACCTATCCCCTCCGTCTGGGCCACGAAAGAGCCATGATGAACCATTTGATAGCAAATCCGGGAGACTACTCAGGAGCTTTCCGCGTGCTCCCTCAGAACCTTTACAGGATCTTTGTTCACGGCTACCAGTCATATATATATAATATGATCCTCTGCCGGAGAATAGAAGCCGGCATATCTTTGAACCAGGCAATTGAAGGCGATATCGTCTGCTTCAGGAATGAAGCCGGTCTCCCAGACTCCTCAATGACTGAAAAAGTTAGCTCTGAAACAGTAAACGCCATGAACCGCCTGATAAAGCGCGGAAGAGCCTTCATAACCGCCCCCCTCCCGGGTTTTAATACTGAGTTTGCGTCAGGAATTCCTGGAGAGATAGAAAGCGAGGTCCTTAAAGAAGTTAGAGTCTCTCTCGAAGGCTTCAATGTGGAAGAGTTCCCTGAAATGAGTTCGAAAGGCACCAGAAGGGAAGTACTCCTGCTGGTTGAACCAAAGTTTGAGGTAGGAGAGGATGAGCTGAACTCCGGAAAATCAAAGGCGGTTCTTAAATTCATGCTCCCAAAGGGAAGTTATGCTACAACCGTTCTGCGGGAATATATGAAAGTAGACCCGCTGCAGATGAGCTGAGACCACAAGACAATCAGGACTGCAGAAAATCAGTCCGCAAGAAATTCGGGCTGTTAAAGTTCTCTCTCTACTTTTTTTAGTCCGGAAAGCCAAGTGTTCCCATAAAAAGTGTCTTTGCATTCTAAGGAATAGTTGAACAATTATAGAGATGCTACCAAAGTGAAAACTTGAAGTCATATTTCAACTATTCCTTAACATGCAGTCTCAAAACTCAAAGCATTTCTACAATTGGATAATTAGATACGTTAACTTTAAAAACAAGCCCACTTAAAATAGAGAAATTTAGACATAAATTAACCCTGTAGTGGAAAAATTGACACTCTTGTAGAATTAACTTTATTTTTGGGACAGCCTGGAAATACTGTATTTGTGTGTTATAGGAATATGTCCATGCCTTTAACTGAGATTTGAAAAAATGTCTCATCCCTGGAGATCTTTAACATTTAACTTTTTCCAGGAATGGGATTTTTAGAATATTACGTTTCTGAAAACGAGAAGGCTGAGAATCATCAGGATTATAGCAAGAATTACTGCCGTATTTGCGCTTTCTTTATCGCTTCCAAAGATAATCGGGATCGGACCAAGCATAATTACTCCTCCTCCCCTGATTTTAGATTCGGCTTTTCCTGCATACGGATCTTTATTTTCAGGTCCCTCAAACTGGAAAGAGCCTGTTGAATCAGCTTCTTTTCCGAACTCTTCTTTTCTTTTTGAATATCCTTTTCCAGGTCTGGAATTCTCACGCATGCCTATGGCTGTTCCGATCACGAGCATTAAAAATCCAAAGAGTATTATGAAAATTCCAGTCAAAACAAGTAAGTTTCCAATCAACGTTTCGTCTTCCATAGGGATAGATATAGGATTGTTATTAGTAAGCCAATCCCAAGCATCTTTGTCGTAATTTCGGGGGCTGAGCCGAATACTATTGGAATGGGACCGAGCATAATCAGTCCGCCCATCTGGGTATTTGCGGAATGCTGTACCATTGTAAGGACAGTGCCTAACAATACTATAATGAAACCAATAAATGTAACTATTGCGCCTACTCTTAGAAAATCTTCTGATGAACGCATGTGGAATGATATTCTGCTTTAATTATTAAATATATCCTTTATTAAATATATCCTTTAAATATTCTATTTTTTCGGACGAATTTGACTATTTATTTCTTTCCTTGGTTGAAATATATAAGTGAAACGTATTATTCCTCTAATGAAAGGTGGGTATAGATTAGATATCTTGAGGAATTTCTAAAATATTTCATTTTTTACATCATAGTTTATATACAGATGTATATGGATACATACGGATATATATAGTTATATATATACCAAACCCCTATATATCGCCCTTTCTCCTGTATTTGATTTCTGCTTCCTGAGTTCTGACGCTCCTGGAAGAATGTGGGAACACTAAAAACTGATAACTATATATATTTAATAGATGGAAAATATATGATTTGAAAGAAAAATAAAAAGATAGGTCAGGCAGTTGTCGTAAAATTATTTTCCGGGGTCAGCAATGTGATGTAAATACTGTAAAAATTCATACATATCATTTTTATAATTATATATTCATATACTTGCCGGACCTCAATATCCGGCATCTTAATATATACTGTAAACACGATAAGAACTTCTTCAGTTTCATATTAATCTTCAATGTATGTTATGCGATCCTGTAAAAGGCATGTCTATAAATTGTTAAGTTATCCAGCATTGGTTACACGTAAGTTGCATTGCCCTTTAATCAGTATGCTTAAAATTGCTTTTACCGGGCAACCCATTGAATTGCCATAGAGAATATTAGTACTGAAGCGCAGTACTCTGTTCCTGGCATCAATTCTCAGGTCTTTGCCTTTTGTAAAGGCTATTATGGGAAAGAGTTACCAGCTTCCCTAACAAACTTGTATCAGGGCAAAAACTCGCAGGACAGGTAAAAATCCGCTGGATAAATACTTTAACTAACCAGCTACAGACCAGTGAATGCGAACCGATTTACTAACAATGTGCTTACAAATTCAATCCTATCAACCGCAATAAACTAATATCACACAGGTTTAGAGGCCAGTTGGCCTGAAACCGGTATAGCCCAGATCAATCTTAAACGATAAAACAGGTGTTTTTAAATGTCAAAAGACAGTGCCATAAAATCCTCCCTGGAAGATATTAAGTCCAGGGTAGAGTTTCAGCTTGAGTGCGGGGAGCTCAGTCCTGAGGATGTGAAATCCCTCTTAATCGAGATAGAAATACTCAAGGTCCAGAACGAAAACATGAAGGCACGGCTCCTTGAAGCCAGCGTGGCCACAGGCAGGCACCTTCAGGAGATCAACAAGTTAAAAGCCCATCTGGAGCAGCTTACCGAACCTCCGCTTTTCATTGCAACCATTCTTGAGGTAAATGGGGAAATTGCCCTTATCAGGCAGCACGGAAACAACCAGGAAGTCCTCACGCAGACACCGGAAGAATACATTGGGAAAATAGAGCCCGGAATGAGGGTTGCTGTAAACGGAGCTTACTCGATTATCTCAATAGTGAGCAGGGCTGCCGATGTGCGGGCACAGGTTATGGAACTTATCAATTCTCCAGGTGTGGACTACAGCATGATTGGTGGGCTCACTGACGTGCTTCAGGAAGTCCGTGAGAGTGTGGAACTCCCACTTACCGAGCCCGAACTTTTCGAAGACCTGGGAATCGAACCTCCGTCCGGAGTACTGCTCCACGGGGCTCCAGGTACTGGAAAGACCCTTATTGCAAAAGCCATAGCTTCTCAGGCAAAAGCCACCTTTATCAGGATGTCAGGCTCTGACCTTGTCCAGAAATTCGTGGGAGAAGGCTCAAGGCTTGTCAAGGACATTTTCCAACTTGCAAGGGACAAATCTCCGAGTATTCTTTTCATAGACGAAATCGATGCAGTAGGAAGCATGAGGACCTATGACGGGACAAGCGGCTCGGCAGAGGTAAACAGGACAATGCTCCAGCTCCTTGCCGAAATGGATGGCTTTGACCCCCAGGGCAATGTAAAAGTGGTTGCGGCAACCAACAGGATTGACCTTCTTGACCCTGCTCTCCTCAGGCCAGGCAGGTTTGACAGGTCAATTGAAGTCCCTCTCCCTGATGAAATGGGCCGGGTTGAGATCCTGAAGATCCACACCCGCAAGATGAAACTTGCCGATGATGTGGACTTTGAGAAGTTTGCCAAGGTTCTTTCAGGAAGGAGCGGGGCAGATATAAGCGTAATTGTAAAAGAAGCCGGGATCTTTGTCCTGCGCAGGCGCGGCAAAGAGATCACCATGAGAGACTTCATGAAAGCCTTTGAAAAGGTCGTAAACGTGCAGGAGCCCGCAATTCCACAGGCTATGTTTGTGTAATCGGCTTTTAAAAGCAGATCTTCTTAAACTGCCAGTTCTGGCACCCTGCATGAAAAAACTAAGAAAAACACACATGAAATTTTCCAAATAGCAGGCACAAAAAATGAAAGTACTTGAAAGCACTTTCATGCCAAATAAATGGGCAAGCATTGTGCTGAAGAATAAATTCCATCAGTCTTCTGCCGGGTAAAGGTGAAATCCTTCCCGGCTGCTTCAATTTTTTTTCGAAAATCACTCGAAAGGTTTATATTTTATAAGCCACTTGAAGATATGCTGTCTTAGAGGCAGTGTATAATTAACAGCGTGCTCCGATAGTGTAGCTCGGCCAATCATTCAGGACTCTCACTCCTGCGACTGGGGTTCGAATCCCCATCGGAGCACTTATCCTTTTTATAATAAATTCACGCCTTTTTTATAATATTATAATATTAATAGTTTGAATCTCTTTATTTTAGTCTTCGACCACATCTCTTTGACAATAATTTCTTGTGAAGTATTGATTTTGTGAACGCCGTCTGAATAAAGATTTTTTTAATATGCTGGCTTTTAAGGGTGTAATTTTTGATCGACACAATTTAATGAATTGAAAGCAGAATCCTGGAAAACATGAGGCTGAACTATGACTCCGGAAAACTCAAACTCAAGTCCAGACCTTGAAAGCAAGCTACGTGGCTACCTTTTCGGCACAGCCTGTGCTGACGCTCTGGGCCGCCCGGTAGAACACCTGACCCTTGAGATGATAAAGGAAAAATACGGTGATCAGGGGATTCTTGAGGCATCAGCAGATTCTCCCTGGACCGATGACACCCAGTTAATGCTTGTGCTTGCCAGAGGGCTCCTGGAAGGGGCAGAACTCAAACTGCCTGAGCTCATGGATAAGATTGCAGAAAAACTTGTACTCTGGTTGGATGAACCTGACCTTGGAGCAGGAGCGACCACAAGAGGTGCAGCCCTTAATCTCAGGGATGGAATTCACTGGAGCAGGTCCGGAATAAACTCGAAAACGTGTGGGAGCCTCATGCGAGCTGGAATTTTCGGCTTCATTTTCCGAAACGACCCCGAAAAACTGATAGATGCAGCTTCACTTTCCGGCAGGATTACCCATACCCATCCGGTTGCTGATGCTGCATCGGTTGCAGGGGCTTATTCCGTGAAACTGGCTCTTGATGGGGTAGCCCCTGAAGATATGTTTTTACCTCTTCTCAAAGTAACGAAAGGAATTTCTGATGAGTTTACGGAAGCCCTCAAAGGCTCTTATGAACTTGCTCATAGTAATTTGAGTGATGAAGAGGCTCTCCAGAAAATCGGGCAGGGCTGGTATGCGGATGAGACTTTTGCCCTTGCTTATTTCTGCATTCTGCGGTATCCTGAGGATTATAAAAAAGCAGTCCAGACTGCAGTGAACATAACAGGGGACTCGGATTCAGTGGGAAGTGTTGCAGGCGGAATTCTCGGGGCAAGGCTTGGAATCGAAGCGGTTCCGGTTTCCTGGATCGAAGCCCTGAAGGAAAGAGAGGTACTGGAGGAAATGGTAGCGCCTCTCTTTGAGAAGTACCTTGAGCTTTCCGAAAACAAACCTCAGAATCTCTGAAACAGGTCGTTGTCGTAAGATTTGAGGTCTTGAAATGGATTTTTCCGAAAAAGGGGTTTATTGCCTCTTATTTGAAAACCGTGACTGTGTAATAGAGGTAGGGAAAAAGGGCAGTTTTTCGTTTTCAGAAGGCTTTCACATTTATGTGGGTTCAGCTCTCGGTTCCGGGGGAATGAAGCGAGTAAAAAGGCATATTGATTTTTCTTTAAGAAAAGACAGGAATCCCAGGTGGCATGTGGATTATCTCCACCTGGACCCTTCATTCAGATTGTCCCTGGCAGTCTGTGCCAGCACTTCTGACAGGCTTGAGTGCGAAATTGCACACAGGCTCGGGGGAGATTCAGCTCCGGGATTCGGGTGCACGGACTGCTCCTGCACTTCTCATCTTTTTTACAGGAAGAAAGATCCTATTTTGGAGGTCACTGGAGTTTTTGGGTCGCTTGGACTTCTTCCAGTCATTTTTGAGTGTTAAATTTATTTTATATATTTAATTTTTTATATTTTCTTTCTTTTTTTCCCTTTTTTCCTTTTTCTCTCACATAGTAACAGGAAAGTTTAAAGTAAGGCAGGATTTTATTTAATCATCAGAAAGATGGTTTTATCTGATCAGGTGATGTTTCATGGAACAGTTCTCTTTTATAGCCTCCATGCCTGATAAGCCTGGAGCGCTGCACAGGGCAGCCGAGATTATTACGCGGTATGAAGGAAACATCAACCGGATACAGTATGACCGGAGGATTGACAGGAATACGGTCTTTTTTGAGGTGAGGGCCACTTCACAGGCTTATGAAAAAATTCATGAGGAGCTGGAAAGAATAGGCTACCTCCAGACTTCTCTGCAGCCTGTTGCTTTTCTTAAATTCAATGTGTATCTCCCTAACTGCCCAGGAGCTTTATTCGATTTCCTGAACCATACCACGTCTTCAGGGGCGAATATTACTTACCTTGATTTCGATGATAGGGGGCAGCACCCCGAAAGGCTTGTCGTGAGCCTGAATATTGAAAATGCCGACCTTATAGATACTCTCCTGAACCAGCTCAAATCAAAGTACAGGCTTGAGATTGTTGAGTATGATACTAGAGGCGAAGAGCTTGATGATACTGTTTTTTATCTGCGCCTTGCCCAGAAATTGAGGTACTATCTCGGAAATGCAGAAGATGCATTTTTAATGAAATTTCTTCATGATATAAACCACATCGCTCAGGAGCTCTCAAACCTGAGAAAAGACCCTGTAGAGGTCTTTGAGAACATACTGAAGGTAGGAGATACTCTGAGCCAGACTTCGGGAGAAGGGTTTTACGCCGATGTGCAGAGGGTCAGGGTCAAGGACGGAATTGAACTTTTCTGCTTCCAGCTCCCCTGCGGAGGGAATATCTACCTTTTTGATTCTCCTGACGAGAGGGCCATGATTGACACTGGCTATGGGATATACCAGCCTGATGTCGTGAATATGTTACAGCACTACGGGCTTGGGGACCTGAGCCTGCTTAAAAGGATATACATTACACATGCAGATGCTGACCACTGCGGAGCTGCAGGTTTTTATTCAGCTCCTTCTTACCTCAACCGCGAAACTTTAAAAATTACACGGGAGACCAGTCGGGCTTATGGGTCCAGCATTCAGGGGTGCATCCTGGAAGAAGTCTATACAAAAATGATTAACCTCTTCTCAAGGTTTACCCCTCCTTCAAATGTGGTCCTTTTCCCGGATATTTCATTTCAGGGCAAAGAAACAGAGAAAAGAGGGGTTTTTCCTGTTCTTGCCCGTTTCAGGATAGGAGACATGAATTTTGAAGTCCTTCAGGGGCTGGGAGGACACATGCATGGGGGGATCTTCTACCTCTGCCCTGAAGAAGGACTGTTTTTCCCTCAGGACGCAGTGATTAATTTCAGGAGTTTGAGCCCTGAGAGGACGGAGTATAATATACTGGCTGATTATCTCATGACCTCGGTAAATGTGGACAGCAGCCTTGCAAAAGAGGAACGAAATGCTCTTCTTTCTCTTATACAGGAGATCGATTCCGAACTTGTAAAAATGGGCAAAAAATGTCTTGTGTGCTGCGGGCATGGTTCCATATCAGTACTCGAAAATGGAAAACTTGTTGAGTATTCCGGATCTGAGAGGTATTATGCAAGAAAACCTCTGTAAAAAACCGTTCGCGAAATCTGCATTACATATAATAACAGCGTTATAATAACAATAAATAGTTCAGATCCGAAAATAATTTCTATCCGAAAGAAGACCTGATTAATTACAGATGATCGGCTTTATAATAATCGGCTTTGAAAATAACCCGGCTTAAAGATAACAGGCTTTAAGATAACTTGGCTTTAGCATGGTTCCAGCGAAGTTAAGGTGTGTCTTGCCTGTTTCCGTAGTCCCAAGGTCTGAAGATATCCGTTTCGTGACCTCTGCCACAGGATATTCGATGGCGAGCGGGCATTCTCTTATATCCTTTATTTCGGCTGTGTTTCCATCTCCGAGGGCAAGAAAATTCAAACTTTTAGTCTGGGTTTTTGCTGTTACGGAAGCCTGAACCGTATATTTATCGGAGTTCATTACCCTTCTGATGTGCTGGCAGGCGTATTTATAGGGTGTATGATAGGACTCTTCTGGCTTTATGTTGAAAAAATGCTGATAAAATTCGGGTTTTTAAAAGGTAGTTTAGAGTACAAAGAGGAGAGAAAAGACGAAATATATGTAACCTACATTCGGCAGGTCGACATTAAAAATCAGAACATTTTTCTTGATATCGTTTTATGCTACCCCTCGCTAGAAACGGGATTGAAATTTGGTTAACATGTGGCTCAACTATCACCATATATAAAATACTAGATCATTTTTTCATAAAAGTTTAGTATGAGATATTATTAATTGATCATATGTAAACCTAAAAGTTACGTACAAATACTACGTATTATTTTCAAAATCGGCATCAAGAAAAATTATGAATAATTAAATGTCGGCCTGCGAAAGAAGGTTAAGGGATTCCAAGCTCAATAAAGAAAACTTACTCTGTGCAGGTAGATCAGAAATTTTAAAAATACAGCAGGCTATATACCTGAAGTAAAAAGCCATAATAATGATATAATAAGTTACGGATCTTGCTCCAGAAGCAACCTAAAACGTTAAAGGAAGACCTTCCGTGATAAAATCCATACTAGATAATGATCTTTATAAGTTCACAATGCAGATGGCTGTACTGGAACTATTTCCAAAAGCAGAAGCAGAATACCGCTTTACGAACCGGGGATCTCAGCGCTTTTCCGAAGAGTTTATTAAAAAGCTCAGACGGGTCATAGATGAAGAAATATCTGGACTGAGGCTGACAGAAGACGAATATCACTGGCTTGACGAAGAATGTCCTTTTCTGAAGCCGATGTACCTTGAGTACCTCAAAAACTTCCGCTTCAAACCAGAAGAAGTAGAAGTCTGTCTTAGCAGGGAAAAAGACCTGGACATGAGGATAAAAGGACCCTGGCACAGCACGATTCTGTGGGAGATTGTCCTTATGGCTGCGGTTTCCGAACTCTACTTTACAACTATAGAGAAAGACTGGAATGACAGTAAGAAAAGCTCTGGGACATCAAAACCTGTACTTGAAGCCTATGGAGAAAAAATCCTGGAAATAGGAAAGTTTCTTGAGGAAAACGGCTGCCTTTTTTCTGAATTTGGAACCCGCAGGCGGAGAAGCTTCGAACTCCATGACCAGGTAATGAAAAATCTTATCCAGATAAAAACCCTGACAGGAACAAGCAATGTTTATTTTGCAAAAAAGTATGGTGTTAAACCCATAGGTACGGTTGGGCATGAATGGATTATGGGTACTTCTGCTCTTGTAGGGCTCAGGTACGCTAACCGTTTCGCTTTTGAAAACTGGGTTGAGGTTTATAAAGGAGACCTTGGGATTGCCCTTACGGATACCTTCGGTTCTGAGGTTTTTTTCAAGGACATGGACCTCAAATTGTCTAAAATCTATGATGGTTTCAGGCATGACAGTGGAGACCCCCTGGCCTTTGTGGACAGGGTGATAGAGCACTACAGGAAAATGGGCATTGACCCTATGAAAAAGCTTATCGTTTTCAGTGACGCTCTTGATGCCGAAACAGCAGTCCGGCTCAAAAAGTACTGCCACGGAAAAATTAACTGCAGTTTCGGTATAGGCACAAGCCTTACTAATAATTCAGAATTTTTCAGGGAAAGTCCTCCCCTTAATATGGTGATAAAACTCTACAGGATTAATGGAATTCCGGTAGTGAAACTGAGCGACTCTCCCGAAAAGGAAACCGGAGAAAGGGACGCTCTCAGGGTTGCAAACTATATCGCAGGAAGAAAAGGGCTGGACGAATAATTTAAAAGAGAAGAGAGGTTGGGAAGAAAGAAGAAATGTTGATTCACATTTAAAGAATTTTTTCAAATGAATGAAATTTCCCGGATCTGTCAGTCACTGTTTTTCACAATAATGGTCCAGTACAGCGAATATGATTCTATGGGCCAGAAGTTAAAAACATTTGTAATTATGTAAGCCTGAGTTAAATTGACTGCAATAACTCAAAAATTAGTCCTCTTGAGCAAAAGAAAAGGACTGCGTGCTCCCGAGACTTGACTCGAGTAAGGTTAAATAGAGGATTTGCCCGAAAGCAGATAAAAAAGAAGTTTCGGGCAGAAAAAAGAATTTATTAAGGTTTTTTCGCTTTAAAGATATTTCACCTTCGGATTTTATCCCCTGTCCTATTTCTGTCCTATCTACCCATTTGTCATTCTACTTTTGCAGTGCTGCCGTTTATGCATTGTACCCTTTAGCAAGGTTGATGTTTACGTATACTACAGCCTCATTTGTGTGCTTGTATGCATAATCATCCTTAATTTCGGGCAGCTTCTCTGCTTCAGCCTGAGAGCTTACTACAGTGCCTGCAGGAACATACCTGCCGTCTGGGATAGTTACACCAATTACTGCTGATCTCGGTTCAAGCACACAATTGTTTCCTACCCTGGATTTGAAAACAAATGCCTGCATGCCAATGAAGGTATCATTTCCAACAGAAGCCGGACCATGTATCTGGGACTGGTGGGCAAGAGAAACCCTTTCTCCGATATAAACTGCATATTCTTTGCCGTTTACCTCAACCAGGTTTTCCTCTATCTGCTTTCCTTTCTCATCGACCGTCTCAAGGGCATGGAGCACAACACCGTCCTGGATGTTGCTTTCATCTCCTACAAAGATCGGAATACCTTCATCGCCTCTGACCGAAGCCATTGGTGAAACCATCACTTTTGCACCTATTGTCACGTTTCCAATTACTGATGCCTGAGGATGTATGTAAGCGCTTGGGTCAATAAGCGGTTTGCTTGGTTCGGGATTCCAGGGAGTTACAGGACTCGCCTGGATATTCGATACCTTGCTCTCAAGCACAGCATCTGCACTATTGTCTTCTTCTGTTCTTTCGCCCTGCGAGACACACCCGCTTCCTGCAAGGACAAGTGCCAGGGATAAAGGAAGGGCCATAAAAACCCTGTTAAATCTCATAAAAGTTCTCCTGTGACAGTGTGAAGATTTTAAATTATATAGACATTTCTATTTTTGTTTAAAAAATGAGGGAAAATAAAAGTAAATTTATTTTGATATGAAAACCGAGATTGGATCTTTTTTATGTAATGGTTCGGTAGGCCAGGGATAACAGAAATTCCCTAAAATCCAAAAAGCTTTATATATTGAAAATATAGAGAATGTTATGCAGACTGTACTTCAGGTTCCTATTGAGTCGATATATGCTGACCTGCCTGTATTTTCAGTGCTTGCAGTCTGGAATCTGTTTGTCCTCCTGGTTATTTCTAAAAAGGTATATGAGTTTGCTTTAAAAAAAGGAAGGACTGCCAGTTCTTCAATGTACTTCTCCAGAAAAGCAATCCATTTTTTAGCAGGCGGGTTGACGGCAATGCTCCTTCCTTTTGTTGCTCGTGAACCTATTATTCCTGCACTCCTGGCTTTTGGACTTGCTCTTGTGACATATCTACCTCACAAACTTAACAGACGCATGTACTGGTTCCAGGACCCTGAAAATATTTATGACGTGAATTTTACTCTAAGCTGGGGACTAATTATATTTTTCACCTGGTATATTGATAAGAGCTTCTGGCTTGGAGTGATCCCTGTACTTTTTATGGCATATGGAGACGGGATTACTGGAATAATCAGAAACCTGAAATATAATAAAAGGACAAAAGCCTGGGAAGGGACTGCAGGTATGCTCATCCTGTGCATAATCATAGGTGCACGGATGGGAGTTGCTGGAATTCTTGCAGGAATTGTATGTTCATTTGTAGAAAGAATAGAAAATTTGGATGACAATATTACAGTGCCTGCAGTTAGTTTGTTGATCCTGCTCGGAGCTTACTATTATTTTCCTTCATTTACCACTTCTCTCTATTGACCTTTCTTAAGAAATCATCTTTTTTGATTCCTGTGTTACCTTATAAATAAGTCCTGACTTAAAAGTCTGCTACACAGCTTGAAAATGCACCTGTATCCTGGAAAAAACATAGCAAAGAGCTATCAAAATATGAAATTGTCTCGGCTATGATATTTCCGGCCCTCTATTTTTGAGTTTAAACTTATTCATTCCTGCTTGAGAGGGGGATCGAAAAACCAAAGGTGCTTCCTTTTCCGACTTCACTTTCAACCCAGACTGTGCCACCGTGAAGCTGCACAATTTCCTTCACAAGAGCAAGACCAAGTCCGGTTCCCTGGTATTTTCTGGATGCTGACGAGTCTATCTGGCTGAAAGGCTTGAAGAGCTTAGCTTGATCTTCTGCAGCAATACCTATCCCTTCATCGGATACTGTGACATTTATGAAGTTCTTGCTTTGTGATGCTTTTACCCTTACACACCCATTTTCATTTGAAAATTTGACTGCATTTGTCACCAGGTTGATCAGGACCTGCGTGAGCCTCTCTTTGTCTCCATAAACTCTTGGCAGGCTATTTTCAATCTCAAGCTCTATTTTTATTCCTTTGCTTGTGGCAAATGGAAAAAGCATATCCTGAACTTCAGTAAACATATTCGGTAGCCAGAAAGCGCTGTAATGAAGTTCAAAGCTCCCTGCTTCTACTTTGGAAATGTCGAGGATCTCATTAATCAGGCTCAACAGACGTTTTCCACTTGTTAAGATATTTCCTACAGCCTTGAGCTGCTTTTCATTAAGTTCTCCGTAAGCCTTTTCTGACAACAGATCGGAGAACCCTATTATTGAATTAAGGGGTGTTCTAAGTTCATGGCTCATATTTGCAAGGAATTCACTTTTTGTATGGTTTGCAATCTCTGCATCCTGTTTTGCGTGGAAGAGTTCAATTTCGTATATCTTCCGTTCAGTTATTTCCATACCGGTTTCCAGAACTGCAATAATATTTCCGGCTTCATCATGCACTGGTTTTGACCTGATAATCCAGGTCTTTCCCTCGGGAGAAGTAAACTCCTGCTCTGTCCGGATGGGGTCCTGGGTTTTCTCGGGTTTGTTAAGAAGATCCTTCTCCACCTGAGAGTTTCCGGATTTCAGTCCTTTTACCTCAGCTATTAAAAGTTCCTTATTTTTAAGAGCAGTCCTGTTTGCCCAACGGACATTAAAATCTGGATCCTTTAGAACCACTATTTCCTCAAGAGAATCTAAAATAAAATTTTTTTCATACTCCTTGGCCTTTAGCTCCTGCTCAGCAAGCCGGATGCTGGAGAGCATATCATTGATACCTTTTGAAAGCCTTTGAATCTCATCTTCTCCTCCTATTTCCAGTTGCTTTGAGATATCACTATCTACCATTACTTTTTCAAGAAAGTTGTCAATAACAATCAACCTTGAAACAAGAAGGCGGTCGAGAGTGAGCTTGGTCGCGGCTGCTATGATCGCTCCAGAAATTAGTAGAAAAATGTACATGAAATACAGCATCTTTTTACCATGTGAATAAATCTCACGGGGATAGTCAGCTCTCACGATGGCTACAGGCTTTCCTTCAGGATCTTTGAGAGCGAAATACCCGGCTACTCTTTCATCCCCAAGAACTTTAACAACACTTTTTCCTCCTCTGGCAGTTTCATAAAATGCCTCCTTAAAGTCAGAAGGCATTTCCTCATTTAAAGTGCTGATGGCTAGAGAAGTCCTGGTACGCTCTTCAAGAGAGAATATGTAAGAGTTATCAATATATTTCCCAAGGATAAGAGTTCCACCATAGGAACCATTAACAGAACCATCAAGAATTGGGCGGCAAACGACAAGCATCGGGCCCTTATCAAGCAGGATGACTCCATGTATAAAGTCAGTTTCTTTACGGGTAGTAAGGATTCTATTGTTAATCCCCTCCAGAATCCCTGCTGGAACCGGAACTTCGGTATCATTTATGAGATCAACAGACATAGGATAAATAATGTCTCCGGACTTACTTACAAAAAGCATGACATTTAGATTCAGAGTGAAAAGAGTATTATTGTCCAGGTTAGAGTCTATATATTCAGAGTTGAAGTTGTTTACGAACTCATAAGTATCCTCCCAGAAAGCCCAATCCCTCGCGGCTCTGTCAATAGACATAGTTTCCCAGACAATTACCTGTTCAATTTTTTCAGTATTTTTTATGGTATCGTGGGCCTCAATGTCGGAGAAACCTACTAACGCCACGAAATGGGCCACGACAATTAAAAGTACAGCAAGTAAAGCAAACATCGAGGATATAACTATTAACAGTTTTTTACTAATATCCATCCAAATCACCAGTAAATTACCGGAAACAAAAACCCATACCTGCAGTAGCCTGATACCATAATAAGCTGGTCTCTAAAAGTTAAAGTGCAGTTATACGTATTTAATATGAAGTCAAAAAATATATAAAGTTTCCTGAGTTAACGGGAATTTTCTATATCCAGAGATATACCCACAAGCAATATACAGTATTAGTTATTTTAAGGATATATAAAAAAGATTTTATACTATTTTGGGTCCTGATAATAACGTTCATATATTTTTATAGTGTTAAAATTATATAAATTTCTTGCCCTGACTTTAGGGATTTCTCTAGATAGAAAAAAAGCCGGGATAAAATAGGGATAATTTTGTGAGGACTTTGAATACAGGGCTGGGTTGTAAAGAAGAGTTTTTCGAAGCTTTTTACTCAAGCTTATAGTTCTGAGATTATAAACTGTACACTCATTTATATAGTTTAGACATATTTTAATAAAAAATGTTCTATAATTTTTAGAATGATAGAAAATTCTCTTTGGTTTACAAATACCCTGCATATATATTTTTTTATTTTTTAATTCAAATTACTAAAGAGTTGTGCTACGGAAGAAAGATTTTAAGCCTAATCTGTAACGATAAGACTATAAATTTGTTAATTTTTTTTCTTATTGTCAAATACATTTATTTTTTTACTTATAAGACTAAAAATAACTTAAAATACATAGATGTAAATATGACTTGAAAAAAATATAACAGAGATACACAGTTTCACATAATCGAGGTTTTTATGTTGAGATTCCCGGAAATACCCATGGACATATATGAGAATTTTCACAGGACCTTCAGAGGTAGTAATCAGAATACTTTTAATGTCTGCAGTAAATGTGGAGGAGTTTGCGAGCAGAATAAGATCGGGACTCTGCTGCCTGGGGAAAAGAAATATATGGCAAAGAAAATGGGTATAAGTGTTTCTGAATTCGAACTCAAGTACCTGGACATTTTGAAAATGGATGATGGTACTCTTATCCATGTATTAAAACTTGGAGAATTATGTCCATTTTTGAATAAGGAAACTGAAATATGTGAATGCCAGGATTTCAAACCTATAATCTGCAAGATTTATCCTGTTGTTTTTACAATTAAGGCTGATAAAGTAAGTTTTATAATAGATAACTGCTGCCAGTTATCAAGAAAAAAAGTTTGCAGAAACTATTTTGAATCTGTAATCCCGCTTTTGTCCCACCTTCCTATTCCAATTGAATGGCTCAGGCACGTAATAAGCTATGATGATCTTAATTTTGATTACGACTAGCTAAGAGAATACAGAAAAGGGAAAAATCAGTATGCGGTCTTTACTATGAGAGAACTTTTAAACTTCCAGAAAGATTAAGTGACTTCATATGAGATCGAAACATATGGAGCGAAAACAAATAAGGTAGGAATGTATGATACAAAAGCGGCTTCCCCGGGGATTTATTCAGGTCAGTAAATCAAGGAGACCTTTTGAAAAAAGACTGAGGAATTCCGGCTTAAAGACAATCATTGATTGCTTTAAAGAGCTATAACTCAGAGTCGGCTTCTATTTTTTAATCTTAAAGCTTCGTGTTTTCAGTCGTTTCTGTGTCGTTAAATATATTTGTCTTTCTATCTCTACCATTTCTTTTATCGCCGATTATAGGAATTGCAAAGGCAAAGGTACTTCCTTCTCCTATTTTGCTCCTGTACCAGACATAACCTCCGTGCAGCTCTACGATCTGCTTTACTAAAGAAAGGCCAAGCCCTGTACCCTGGAATTTTTTAGAAGAAAATGGGTCAATCTGGCTAAAGGGCTTGAAGAGTTTTTGCTGGTCCTCGGGTTTGATCCCTATTCCATTATCCTTAACCATTATTTCTACAAGGTCCCCTTTCTTTTGAGCTATTACATTCACAAGTCCATTTTCGTGCGAGAATTTTATAGCATTGTCTACAAGATTATATATTATCTGAGCAAATCTGGATTCGTCAGCACGAATGCTAGTAAGGTCCTTATCCACATCGATTTCAATTATAATTTTTTTGCGTTTTGCAATCGGAGCCAGCAAATTTTTGATTGTATTAAGCTTGCTGGCAAGCTCAAATTCTTTATAATCAAGTTCGAACTTTCCGGCTTCTATTTTGGAAAGGTCGAGAATGTCGTTAATCAGTTTCAGGAGGTGATTTCCACTACTTGAGATGTTACCTACAGCTCTGGTCTGCTTTTCATTAAGTTCTCCGTAAACTTTTTCAGATAGCAGGTCAGAGAACCCTATTATTGAGTTAAGCGGGGTTCTCAGTTCGTGGCTCATATTTGCCAGAAATTCGCTCTTGGCACGGTTTGCAATCACTGCTATCTGCTTCTCATGGAGCAGTTTCTCTGCATTTTTTCTTTCAGTAATATCCCTCCAGGTCTGGAGAATCCCTATGATTTTTCCATTCTCATCAGGCACAGGGATCGCCTGAACAAACCAGATACGCCCATCTTGTGCAATATATTCTTCTGAAAACTTCTCACCTGTAGCAAAGATCTCTTCAAAATGCAGATGCTCAACTAAAATAGAGGTTACGCCTGGAGCTTCTTTAAGGTTTATTTTCGTTAATTCTTCAAGATCTATTTTCGCATATTCGAGCACAGCTTTGTTTGCCCACATGACTCTATATTCTGGATTTACAAAAACTGCAAATT
The DNA here is from genome assembly GCA_030054735.1 of Methanobacteriota archaeon. Taxonomy (GTDB): domain Archaea; phylum Halobacteriota; class Methanosarcinia; order Methanosarcinales; family Methanosarcinaceae; genus Methanosarcina. The sequence continues at coordinate 54,083 of JASGVX010000070.1, forward strand.
CGCTGAGTGAATCAAGCAGAACTTTCTTTTCGCTTGCCTGAGCTTTTAACTCTTTCTCTGCCAGATAAATTTCGTTTAACATCCCATTTATTACTCTTGAGAGACGATAGATTTCATCATTACCTCCAAGTGACAACCTTCTGGAAAGATCTTTTTCCAAACTAATTCTTGTAATAAAATCGTCAATTTCTTTTAATCTTGAAATAATTAATTTGTCAAGCAGAAAATTGACTCCGACCACTATCACAAGTCCTGTTAGAAGAAGGATAAAATACATGTGATTAACGGCTATTTCGCCGTCTATAAAAAGTTCCCTTGGATAGTCCACCCTGAGAATCAAAGCAAGCTGGCCCTTTATATCCTTTAATCCAAAATAACCCACTATCTGATCATCATTTAGAGGTTCAATCACTATTTTGTCCGGATTATCCGAAACAGTTTCAATTTTCATCTGAAAATCTGGAGGCAATTTTTCGTCTGCCCTGTAGATAATGAGAGAAGAACGTGTAGTTTTTCTAAAAGAATCGAGTAATTCATCGTCAAAAAATCTCCCGAAAATAAGAGTGCCTCTTGAAGGTCCTTTGTGTTTTGTTGTGAGAATAGGGCGGCATGTAATAAACATGGGGCCTTTGTCAAGCAAGACAAAACCGCTTATTGTGTCATTTTCTCCTTTTGTAAGAAGACTACCGTTTTCTATCATTGAAAAAAGTTCATCAGGGACAGGTTCTTCTTTTTCAGTACTGGTATTCAAAGATTTTGCATAAACAACTTCCCCTGAATTATTTACAAAAATCATAACGTTAACATTAATTCCGGTAAGTGTCTGATTCTGCAGATTAACATTTATATATTGCTCATTTTTGTCCTCAATAAACTGGTAGGTATCGTCCCAGCAAGCCCAGTCGTGGACAGTATAATCAAAATAACTCTGCTCTGTAGCAATAGCATTCTGTACCCGCTCTACATTCTCTAATGTATTGGCCTGTTCAAGCTCCAGAAAATTGGAAAGTTGTATCTTATATGTAAATGTGAATGAGGCCGTAAGAAGTACAATAGATAAAATAGTGATTAAAAGAACTTTCTTTCTAAGATCTATTAATGATACCCCCTTCAGCTAAAGAGTAAAGAGGAGCTTGAACCCAAATTTAACAGAAGCATAGAGTTTATAATGTCTAGACGAGCTTCATGCTTCTGTTTCATCTACAATTCAATGTTCTGTTTTGAATCTTATGATTTTTTGACATTTACCATACTACCTAAATATAATCTGTCAATGCGATGTGTTTTGTGTAATAGAATCCTCTATTGATTAACAGAATCTGTCAAATTGGTGCTTGGAGGTATACCTACTGTTAAACACTATAAGAGTGTAAACTATTTAAGATTTAGTGATTATATTAAATAAATTCGGAATGTATTTTATAAATTCCTTTTATTTAACTCAAGTATTTCTGGAAAAAAATGAAAATGATCTAAAATATGAATTGTAAAACCATTATACTTCATATCCTGACTATTTTTAGATGCGACATTAAAGATTTGTAAACATATTTTTCTTTGCAGCAAGACATGGCTCTTCGGCAATTTCAGCACTCACTTTCAGGTCTATGATTTTCATACCAAAAGTTAGAGCAAATTCCTGAAAATTTTTTTTACAGTCGAGTGCCCCGCTAGCTTGCAGCAGGGTGCACCAGCACAACTTTAATTCAGGTCAGTAAATCAAGGAGACCTTTTGAAAAAAGACTAAGGAATCCGGCTTAAAGACAATCATTGATTGCTTTAAAAAGCTATAACTCAGAGTCGGCTTCTATTTTTTAACCTTAAAGCTTCGTGTTTTCAGTCGTTTCTGTGTCGTTAAATATATTTGTTTTTCTATCTCTACCATTTCTTTTATCGCCGATTATCGGAATTGCAAAGGCAAAGGTACTTCCTTCTCCTATTTTGCTCCTGTACCAGACATAACCTCCGTGCAGGTGTACGATCTGCTTTACTAAAGAAAGGCCAAGCCCTGTACCCTGGAATTTTTTAGAGGAAAATGAGTCAATCTGGCTAAAGGGCTTGAATAGCTTGTGCTGGTTCTCGGTTTTGATCCCTATTCCTTTATCCTTAACCATTATTTCTACAAGGTCCCCTTTCTTTTGAGCTATTACATTCACAATTCCATTTTCGTGCGAGAATTTTATAGCATTATCCACAAGATTATATATAATCTGAGCAAATCTGGCTTCGTCAGCACGAATGGTGCTAAGGTCTTTATCCAGATCAATTTCAATTTTAATTTTTTTCCGCTCTGCAATCGGATCCAGTAATTTTTTTATTGCGTTAAGATTACTGGCAAGCTCAAATTCTTTATAATCAAGTTCGAACTTTCCGGCTTCTACTTTGGAAAGGTCGAGAATATCGTTAATCAGTTTCAGGAGGTGTTTTCCACTACTTGAGATGTTACCTACAGCTCTGCTCTGCTTTTCATTAAGTTCTCCGTAAATTTTTTCAGATAGCAGGTCAGAGAACCCTATTATTGAGTTAAGCGGGGTTCTCAGTTCGTGGCTCATATTTGCCAGAAATTCGCTCTTGGTACGGTTTGCAGTCTCTGCCATCTGCTTATCATATAGCAGTTTCTCCGCTCTTTTTCTTTCAGTAATATCCCTCCAGGTCTGAAGAATCCCTATGATTTTTCCGTTCTCATCAGGCACAGGGATCGCCTGAACGAACCAGATACTCCCATCTTCTGCAACATGTTCTTCTGATATCTTCTCACCTGCAGTAAAGATCTCTTCAAAATGCAGACGCTCAACTAAAATAGAGGCTAAGCCTGTAGCATATTTAAGGTTTACTTTCGCTGCTTCTTCAAGGTCCATTTTCGCATATTCGAGCGCAGCTTTGTTTGCCCAGAGGACCTTAAATTCTGGACTCACAAAAACTGCCATTTCGTTTAATGAGTCAAGCAGAACTTTCTTTTCGCTTGCCTGAGCTTTTAACTCCTGCTCTGTCAGATAAATTTCGTTTAACATCCCGTTTATTTCACTTACGAGACGATCGAGTTCATCGTTTCCTTCAAATGACAACCTTCTGGAAAGATCTTTTTCCGACCTGACTCTTGTAACAAAGTCGTCAATTTCTTTTAATCTTGAAACAAATATTTTATCAAGCACAAATTTGACTCCGACCCCTGTCATAAGCCCTGTTAGAATCAGGAAAAACGCATATGAAATTCTTCGAATAACAGGCACAAAAAATGAAAGTACCTGGAAGCACTTTCATGCTAAATACATGTAATTAAGGGTTTTTTTTCCGTGTGTATAAAGATCCCTTGGAAAGTCCACCCTGAGAATCAAAGCAAGCTGGCCCTTAATATCCATTAATCCAAAATAACCTGCTATCTGATCATCAT
>JASGVX010000071.1 GCA_030054735.1 Methanobacteriota archaeon
TCAAAAAAAAGGGAAATTTAAGTCAGAAATATTGAATATGGAGGATATTCATTGGAAGATATTGAGTCTCATGAGGGAGAAATATGAAAATATCTATCTTTAATAACGTTAACCTGCCGAATATAGGATAATCTCATCGTTTGTTACCTAACTTCCGCCTTTTTAAGCGCATAAGGTTCTTCTGATATCTTATTATGCGCTTAAACTTAAGCGCATGAATAATAAGTTCTAATTTAAAATAACAATCATCTGACATAGTAGATTGGTGAAATTAGATTTATGCGCTTAAATTTTGGGAACTCAGGATAAATAGTGAAATCGCATCTGCCATATGAGAAGGAATAGAAGAAGGGGTGAAAAAAGGATTGGAGGATGGAATTAAAAAAGATAATAAGGAAGTACTCAGAGTTTAATCCGAGCTTAAGTTTCTAGCATCTGAGCCTTTGGAGCGCAAAACCTGACTTAGTGGCTCAGAGGATAACAGTCCTTTTACCCAATTACACTCATACCGGAAACCCGTATTGAAGGCGTGATTATGCCTCCTACTTTTCTGACGTCAAAACCGGCGCCTGTGATATTCTTCAGGAGTTCGAAAGCATTGCCCGAAATCATGAGAGATTTCACTGGTTTTTCGAGGGCTCCATCTTTAATTGTAAAGGCATTTCTGGCTTCCACGGAAAAGTCTCCGGAAATCGAGTTTGCGGTATGGGCACCGATAATTGTGTTTACGAAAACTCCTGAGCTAGTACTTGCGATAAGATCTTCCTGAGGGTAATCGATAATGAAGTTCCTGAGCCCTACTGAAGGAGGGCTATTATAAGAAGACCTTGAGCCGTTTCCTGTACTTTTTACACCGGCTTTCCCTGCAGTGTAGCTGTCATAGAGGTAGGACTTAAGCACGCCGTTTTCAACAACTGTGCTGTGCTGTGAAGGAACACCTTCGTCATCCGAAGAGGAGGTCTCTATGCCTGCTTCAACCAGCCCGTCATCGTAAATGCACAGTTCAGGGTCAGCGATTTCCTCCTCAAGTTTCCCTATAAGACCTGACCGGCCTTTTTGCACATTGTCAGCATCAAGTGAGGGAGCGAGGGCTTCTTCGAGAATATCTGAAAAGGCAAACGGGTGAAAGATGACATCGGTTTTCTGCGGCTTGATTTTTATTCCTTCCCTGGATTTCAGGGCAAGGTCTGAAGCATTTTTCCCAATAGCAAAAAAGTCAATATCAAGAGATCGTGAAACAGCAAAGTCATAAGCTGTTGATGTATCTCCGTTTGCGGTGATCACAAAGACAAAAGCGGAAACTGCTGTGGACTCTTCTTCAGTTTCTATCCCATTTGTGTTCAGGATAAGCCTCTTGCCTTTCGAACGGTTAAAACCTCCTGAGGTGGGAAACGTGCCTGGTACCTCTTTTGTACCTTCGACGAGTTCTACGGCATAGCCGATGCATTCCTCAAGTTCGATGGCCTCAACCTTTTTATCGAAAATACCTGAGACCTGAGGGTATTTCCCGTTGGAAGGAAGTCCCACCCAATCAGGGTCGTTTTCACGGACACGGGCTTCTGCGACTGCAATCTTTACGGTGTTTTCGAGTTCTGCTACAGAATTGGTGCTGGCAAAACCCACAGCCCCATTTACAATGGCGCGAATTCCTATTCCTTCCGAAAAATAGTCCCTGGCGTTTTCAAGAGAATCCTTTTTGAAATTGACACCTGTAGAGTGGTTTGCAGCATAGTAAATTTCAGCTTCTTCAGCTCCTGCCTGTTCTGCCATTTTCAGGGCTTTTCTTGCAAGCTCGTACATTTCATGCACCTCCTACAAGGGCTTTTGATATGGCAATATGCGGAGACCCATCAGAAACAGGTACAAGCTGGCCGGCTTTTCCGCATCTTCCTGCAGTCATTTTAAGATCATTAGCAACAAGTGTTACGTGGTTCAGGATCTCAAGAGTCTTTCCTGAAAGAGAAACGTCCCTTACGAGATCAGCAAGTTCTCCATTCTTTATAAGGTAGCCTTTTTCAGCATTGAACTGGAATATACCTTCTCCGGTATTTACCTGCCCGCCTCTTGACCCTATTAAGTACATGCCATTTTGGACTTCCTCAAGCATTTCTTCAAATCTGGAGTCCCCGTTGTCAATGAAAGTGTTACTCATCCTGACAACAGGAATGGAATAGCTCTGAGCCCTGCAGTTCCCGGGACTTCCCCCAAGTTTGGCTGCGGTTTCCCGTGAGTGAAGATATGAGTTAAAAACTCCGTCTCTGATAATCTCAGTCCGTTTTGATTGGGAACCTTCTGCATCAAAAGGGTAATATCCAAACTCGTGCAGGGTCGGATCATCAATAATGGTAATAAGCGGGGATGCTATCTGTTCCCCTATTCTATTTTCAAGAATAGAGTCACCCTCAAGAACAAGGTCGGCTTCCGAGGCATGCCCCACGGCTTCATGGGCAAATACGCCTGCCAGCTCCTGGTCAAGCACTACGGGCATTTCTCCGCCTTTAGGGGTTTTTGCTTTCAAAAGCTCAAGTGCGTTCTTTCCTGCTTTTTCGGCGAGTTCGAAGACGTTTTCTTTCTCAAAAAGTTCATACCCGTATCCAAAATGGCTTTCTCTACCTGCCTGGTATACGCCGTTTTCCGAAGCAACAGCAGAGACTGAAAAACCGACGTTCAAAAGTTCATAATCACATTCAAGACCTTCGGAGTTTCGGTACTCGACCTTAAACTCGGACTCGAAGTACATCACCTTTGTACTCTGAACACCTTCAAGCTTTGCGTGTTTTTCAATACTCTTCAAAAGGCTTACTTTTTCTTCGATCGCAATGTCTCTCGGGTCAATCCTGACTTCAGGAAGGTCCTTTACTTCAGGAGAGACCACGGCTGCAAGTTCTACTTCTTCTTTATGGGTGTTCGCATTCATAGAAAAAGCAAGTTTTGAAGCCGCTTCGACCCCACGTTTAAGATTGATATCCCCTTCAACAGCCGTATAGCCCCAGGAACCCCCGCAGAGGGCCCTTATTCCAGCTCCCTTAGTGAAGTTTCTGGATATTTCTTCGATCTTTCCATTATCCAGGACGACAGAAGTAGAACTGCCTTCCATCACCCTGCAGTCATAAAATTTAATGTCCTGCATACTAATATTCATGATTAGTTCCTGCACCCGAAGAGATTAATAGCCTGAACGGAAGCGGGTGATACTTCCGGGATATCGAAACTTAGTTTTGTAATATTTCTTAGTTTTTCGATAATGGGGTTCTTTCTTGGGCCCACAAGGCTGTGTTCCATTACTTCTGCAATAGAGGAGACAGGAATTATCTGGATCTTTTCCCTGTATGCCTTTTCAATAAGGACATCTGCCTCGTTGGCTTTAGGTATAATGACTTTCTTCATACCAGCCTGGGCTGCTGCCTCAATCTTGTAGGTGACTCCACCAACAGGCAGGACATCTCCCCTGACAGAAAGAGAACCAGTCATTGCGACAGTTTGGTCTACAGGAATCTTTTCAATGGCAGAAATTACAGCAGTTGCTATGGAAACAGATGCACTGTCTCCTTCCACACCTTCATATGTCCCCACAAACTGAATGTGGACGTCGTGGCGGGAAATATCCGTGCCTGTCATATTCTTTATGACTGCGGACACATTCTGCACAGCTTCTTTTGCAATGGTCTTGAGTTTGCCGGTTGCAATAATCCGCCCTTCAGCCCCGGAAAGAGCAGGTGTGACTTCGGATACAATGGGAAGCACGATTCCTGAATCTCCGCCCATAACCGCAAGCCCATTGACTCTGCCCACAGCAGAACCATTTCTCAGGAAGGACTCGTATTCCTTGCGATGTTCGAGGTAGTTGTCTGCAAGCTGCTGTTCTATAGACCTTGCGATCCTCTTTGCCGCAAGTACATGCTCGGAAGTTGTAAGCGGAGCCCCTTCGGAATGGGCAATATCACCTGCTACACGCACAAGCCCGCCGAGGTCACGAAGCTTAAGGGTAAGGTGGCCTTTCCTGCCTGCACGCCTTCTGGCTTCCCTGATCACTTCTTCTACAGCTCCCTCGTCAAAGTGAGGGATGTGCCCGTCCCTGACGACTTCCTGGGCAACGAAACGGACCAGTTTCTTCCGGTTTTCAGGGGTGTCTTCCATGGAGTCCCGCATGAAGACTTCATACCCGTAACCTTTTATCCTTGACCTGAGTGCAGGGTGCATTTTCTGCACGGCGTCGAGGTTCCCTGCGGAGACCATGATAAAATCACATGGCACAGGTTCGGTCTTTACAAGAGCTCCAGAACTTCTTTCTGACTGCCCGGTAATCGGGTATTCCTTTTCCTGAAGCGCAGTCAGGAGGCTCTGCTGGGACTCAAGCCTGAGAGTATTGATTTCGTCAATGAAAAGCACCCCTTTGTGAGCTTTATGGATGTCTCCTGCTTCTACTCTGTCGTGGGCAGGCGTCTCAAGACCTCCGGACTGGAAGGGGTCGTGCCTTACATCCCCGAGCAGGGCTCCAGCGTGGGCTCCGGTTGCGTCTATGTAGGGTGCGTGCTCCTTGTCATAATTAGAAACTGCCATTTTCGGAATCATTATTTCCTCTTTGGGGAGGAACTGGCGGGTTAACATCAGAATCAATAAGCCTGCAATAATACCCCAGAGCAGCTGGGAGACGAAGTAAGAATAGATAATAATGCCCACAACAAAGAGCATCATAAGCATGTTCCGGGCCTGGGCTTTCTTTCTTGCCTCCATCTTGTGAGCCATGACAATTTCTCTACCCTTTCCTGCCGGAACCCCTCTTATCTTGGGATTGTTAAGGTCCTCCAGGTTAGGATATACAAGGATATCCTTGAGCTCTTCTTTGGGAAGAAGTTCTGCCATTGCCTTTGCAAGCAGGGACTTTCCTGTTCCGGGAGTCCCGATCATCATGATATGACGTCTCTGACTGGCAGCCTTTCTTACGACTTCCACTGCATGTCCCTGCCCTAATACCTGGTCAATAAGGAGTTTTGGAACCTCTATATTAGAAGTGTCTTCAAAATGGAAGCCGATATCGACATCTTCATCTATATCTTTATGTAACTCAGACTCGGCCATGACCTTGGCAGGGTCATCCTTTGCTGGATCGGCCGCAGACGGGTCTGCATTCGGAACAAACTCCACCATTTCATGGGCTTGCCTGTTCATATTCTCCGAAAATCCGTCTATGTTCTGATTATTATTATACACCATGGTTAGCTCACATATTCAAACGTTATTTGATAGACGTTATCTGATTGAGATTATATACTTGACGCTTTTGAAAAAATAACAACTTAATAGTCGAATAAAGGGCAAAAGCGGTTGTTACAATAACGGGCTCCTGAGGTTACTGTAACTCCATCAATTCTTCGGCCAATTATATATACTTTCTGTATATATAATTAACCTGCCACTATATACACAGTATATAGAAGCCTTTCATTATATTTACTTGCTGCCTAATATTTGATCCGAAAACTTGATTAGAAAATTAACTATTAAATAATATACAGTACAATTTGCAAGAAATTTTTTACATACCTATGCCATATCCCCTATATAAAGTTAAACATCATTCTATCCGGGAATTTATTTAAATGATTCGTATAATGCCTGCGAATTGATATCGACAGATATTTAAAAAAACAAAAGGGAAGTTTCTCTCATGTCCAAAAACAAGGTAAAAAATCTTATTCTTCTAAAGCAGATTCACAGTGCTGTAAGCCAGATTAAGAAAGGCAAACTGGATAAAGCTCTCGAAACCCTTGATAAAGCAGAAAAGTCTGCGAGGCAGGCAAAGTCAAAAGATGCACTCTATTATATCCTCTTTACTCGTGGTGGTATTCTCTACTCTGCAAGAGAGTATGACCAGGCTCTTGAAACCTATGAAAGAGCCCTTGATGCAGGGTCTGATCTCCTGGAAACTGACCCGGAAAACGTTGATTACCAGCATTACATGGGTACAACCCTGAGCAATACAGGAAACCTTCTTAAAAGTAAAGGAGATTTAGATAAAGCTGCCGAATACTATTCTCAGGCCCGTAAAATCTATTCTGAGCTAATTACAAGGAATTCTGAAAATGCTGTTTTCCGGTATTATGCCGGAGAAAACCTGAACAATTATGCTGCACTGCTTATAGAATCCGGCTCTCTCGATAAAGCCTGTGAAGTCCTGGAAGAAGCAGTTGAAATTTATCAAAAACTTTATAATGAAAATCCAGACAACCCAGGTTATCAGGCAGAACTCTCAGTCGCGCTTAGCCAGTTAGGAAGGTGCCTTATACAAAAGGGGGCAGATGATGCTGGTATTGCAAAAGAATGCCTTGAAAAAGCTCTGGATATGCAGGAAAATCTGCTTGCTCAGCAGCCTGAAAATGAAAAAATTAAAGAGGACATCAGCCTGACAAAGGAAAGGCTGGAAGGACTTTGAAGGTGCAGTCATAGGTTTTCATAGTACGAAGCGTAAAACCCCTAAGTCTTCAGCTTAGGGGATATAAGCATCAACTTCATCCCTGATTCCGTATTTAAGTTTCCTTCTGCAGGTCTACAGCAAAAATAAGAACATTTTTTTGATGTCGTTTTATGGTATCACCTGGCTAGTGTCGCGTCAGCAGCAAAATATCGTATAAATTCAATTGTAACTATTCAGGAGTCTGTTCCAAAATCTAGTGATTTCTACATTTTTTGATTGAAATTTTGAATTCCCCCGCAGAATTCAATTTTCGATCAAACTCAATATTCAAGCTCTTCTGGCACAGGTCAATATGTCATGCTCAAAGAATTGTGCCATATTCAAAATCTAGTGATTTTTGATTTTTATGATTATCACTAGATTT
>JASGVX010000072.1 GCA_030054735.1 Methanobacteriota archaeon
TGAGTTCCCAAAATTTAAGCGCATAAATCTAATTTCACTAATCTACTATGTCAGATGATTGTTATTTTAAATTAGAACTTATTATTTATGCGCTTAAGTTTAAGCACATAATAGGATATCAGGAGAACCTTATGCGCTTAAAAAGGCGGAAGTTAGGTTAGGCCTATCAAAAAATTCATTATATCAGGCTGTCTCAGAAATAAAGTTAATTCTAGAATAGTGTCAATTTTTCCCACTACAAGGTTAATTTATGTCTAAATTTCTCTATTTTAAGTGGTTATGTTTTTAAAGTCAACGGTTCTCATTATCCAATTGTAGAAATGGTTTGAGTTTTGAGACAGCCTGATATCACTTTTTTTGAATTCTTTATAGATCAGACAGATAGATTCATTAAAGCAACAAGTATTTTATATCGGGACAAACATCTGTTAAAGAGCTTCTGTACTCTGTAAAACTGGCAGGTGCTTGATAAGTGGTTATGGGGTTTCAATCTATGCAAAGCAAACTGCTTTGCACCACTGATTTTCATAGCTAACGCATGTCTTTATGTGATATGACAATGCAGGCATTTGAGAGTCTGAGTGCTTTAGTTAAATATACTTTCTGTACTGAGGTTCAACAAACAAACGTATTAGCATATTTTGGTGCAATTTACAAATAAAGGGTCAAAAATATAAGAGGAGTAAAACTATGAGTAAAAATTCATTCTTGAGAGCAACATCTCTATTTATGGGGATACTTCTTTGCCTGGCATCGATTTCAGCCGTATTTGCTCAAATAGAAGATGTTGAAGGGTCAAGCTCAGGACGGTCTAATAACTCAGTCAATAAAAAATTAATAATACATGAGATAAATCCCAGTTACAATGACCTGTACCTGCAGCAGGGAGAGAACGCCAGCTTCACTGTAAGTTTCAAAAATAATGGTAAGAAAGCGCTTGACATAGAACCAAAAGTGGCAGCTGTACCTTACAATGATCGTGATTTTGACGAAAGCTGGATAAGCATATCCCCGGCAAATGTAACGGTAGATCGAGGTGCGGAACAGGAATTTACCATTGAAGTTAGCATTCCTGAGGATGTGGTTGGTGGATATTATGATACCTACATAACTTTCACTGATGATGTATATTCTGAAGGGGATCCCTATCCACAGTATGTCAATGCAATGTATCTTTCTATTTCGGTTCCGATTTATCCGAAGCTTGAGCTTCAGACAAGTTTCATCGACGATACCATTGAAGCTGGAAAGGAATACGAGTACACGGTAAAAATCAAAAACGTGGCATCCAAAAACATAACAATTGATCCGGAAGTAAACAGGTATTCTTATCCATTTGATGAATTTGGCCTTGATGATGACGAAATAGAGATCACTGCACCATCAACTTTAGAACCTGGTCAAATTGCTGACATGGTTATCCGGGTCCCGGTTCCAGATAACGCAAGAGGAACTTATAATGGGTATATCGAGATGAGCATTAATGGGAACGAGAATGAAGGATATGGGCCGCGGCTGGAGCTGTATTTAAATGTTCTACAGCAGCCCACAGTTCCTTATGTGAAAACCTTCAGTACCAGGTCTGCAGATCCCATAAGAATTGAAGTTTCCGCTTATGGATCCGGCTCGAATGCTTGGTTGCGTTCCCCACAGAAAGATGAAGTCCCATCTTTTGAACTGAACGTGAAATACAATTCCAGCCCTGTTAATATGATTCTGGTAAAAACAAAACAAAGTAGCAATGTAAATATTGAAAGGGACTATTTCTCTTCATTTTCAATTGAAGAGGGTGGAATCTATCAAAATTGCGGCAGTTATTATACTGAAACATATACTGTACCCGGAGCAATAGGAGATTGGGAACTTGAAATTCTCCCGAAAAACATAGGATCTTTTGACTATTCGATAATTATTGGAGATTCAGAGTAAAAACGTAATTTAGGTTAAAAGAGATTACAAAAAGCTAACAGGACTTGATTTTCTTCTCTTCCAGAGTCCTGTTATTTATATTTTTATTTTATCTATTTAATAATAGGGTTTTTGTTATAATTCTCCTGCCAGCAACTCTGCAATATACGGATCATAATCAGCTGTTGAGCGGTCAGATATCAATGCAATGTAATAGTCTACAGCAATTGAAGTCTGCTGTTCACGGTTATAGTCAAGAAAATGGGTTTTGCACCAGGGGCGTATCCATATCCTTCTGTCGCCCGTGCGTAAGTTGCTTCTATCATATATTTAGAGCCGACGTGTTCCATCTGTGATACATGTGCCAGTTCATGGATAAGCCACTTCATGTCCGAGTTACCAGGGGCGGTTTTTATCTTTTTATTAAAGTTGATTGTACGAAAAGAGGTAATACCCATACCCGAGCACTTATGTTTCTTTGCTCCTAGCCAGGCAATCAGTGACTTTTCGTCAAAATGCACCTGCTGGTAATTTATACTGTCTCCAAACACTTTTCTAGCTTCCTGCTCCTCTGCCTGAGTTAACCTTCGGCTGCTGGGTTTTATGGCCTGCCACAGAAAGTCCATGAGCTCAGGAAAACGGCTTATATCAAGAATTTTTGCCATTATTCTGCCTATCCAGACAGTAAGGAATAAGCAGGCTCTCTCGTAACCCTTTATGAAAAGACTTTCCTGCCTTCCCATCTCGAGCTATTTCACCTTTCAAATCATCTCACCCATTCTGTTATCTTTATAAAACCATGTTTCAGTTCTTCAAATTTCCTCAGTTTGATATTTAAGACTTATTGGCATGAAAGTGCCTTCAAGCACTTTCATTTTTTGTGCCTGTTATTTAGAAAATTTCATGTGCGTTTTTCCTGGGAAAATGATTCAAAAGAATAAGGAAAATTTTGTAGTGGGCAAAAAGGGTCTATATCCATTAAACGTAGTGTATTTTTCAAAAAAAGCTTCCATCTAAGATTTCCAGAAAAGACTTCCATCTAAGATTTCCAGAAAAGACTTCCATCTAAGAAGTTTAGAAATCTTTATATCTACTCTTTATTTTTTAATAACCATGATATTGCACGTTCCTCACATTCTTCTTCCAGAGGCTAACTGGAAAGAATGGGCAGTAATTGCCTGTGACCAGCATACTCAGGACATGGATTACTGGAAAAGAGTTGAAGATTTTGTTGGAGACAGTCCTTCTACTCTTAATTTAATTTATCCTGAAATTTATCTTCCTTTAGATGAAAAAAGAGTAGATAATATTCATAAAGCAATGTGCAGTTATAGAGATGTCCTTAATGACCATGGTCCCTGCTTTATTCTTGTAAAGCGTACTGTTTCTGGAAAGGAAAGGACAGGCCTTGTTGTAGCAGTCGATCTGGAAGAATACGAGTACAACGGAACTGACTCTTTTATCAGGCCAACTGAAAAAACAATCAAAGAAAGGCTTCCTGTAAGAGTTAAGATAAGAGAAAATGCAGAACTTGAGCTTACTCATGTCTTTGTTTTATACGACGACCCTAACTTTTTCGTTATCCCTCGAAACACAGCAGGTTCTGCTTATGAAGGGGACAAGGTATATGATTTTGACCTGATGGAAGACGGCGGGCATATTAAGGGCTTTAAGATCAGTGATAAAAATACTCTTGAAGAAATTTCAAGAAAAATTGAATCCCTTGGCCCCCTTCTTGTTGGCGACGGAAACCACAGCCTTGCTGTAGCAAAGAGTTTCTGGGACGGAATTAAAGGAAGAGTCCCGGACGACCATCCTGCCAGATACACACTCGTTGAGCTTATAAACATTCATGACCCTGGCTTTACCTTTGAGCCGATTCACAGGATTGTAAGAGGTATGGACCCTGAGGATCTGCTTAAAAGGTTTGACGCAAGAATAATAGAATCTCCGTCCTGCAGTTCAACTGTTCAATATGTTGAAAGCCCGGAAACCGGCCACTCAATTGGCTTTATTACAAAAGACAGATGTGGTGTCCTTATCTTTGATGATCCTGCGCATGACCTTGAGGTTGAAACTCTTGATGAGATTATTGACGATTATGTGGTTGAATACGAACACGACCCGGAAGTTGTTGAGAAACTTGGAAAAGAGCCTCAAAGTATTGGTTTTTTCCTTCCTTCTTTAATAAGAAACGAGTTCTTTGCTCTTATAAAAAAGATGGGAATTCTCCCAAGAAAATCCTTTTCCCTTGGAAAAGAAAACGAGAAAAGGTATTATATTGAAGCCAGAAGGATTATTCAGTAATCCTTCCGGTAACTTTTTACTGATTTCAGTAACCTTTTAGTTTTTTACTACTATTAATCTGCTGGTCGTGTCCCTGAATTATAGATCAATTCTGGAAAAGCGAGTACATCCCATATATTCGATGAATATACTAAGAGATTCTGATGCTTTCGATTTTCAATGATTCAGACCCACGACCGTAGTAGTGTCGTGTCAGTCATCAATGTTGTTACTTATATGAAGTTAAATACTATAATTATAAAAATATAAAAAACAGGGAGAAAAACGCATATAAAAAAATTTAAAAAATAAAATCAGCTAAGCTAGCAAAAAGAGTATCAGAGTAAAATCAAGAAAAAATTAGTGCAAGTTCTTTTTCAAGATAAGGACGCATGGAACCTGTATATCCATGTGTTTCTTCAGTAGTATTGTACATTACTTTTGGCTCTTTTGCAAAGGCAAAAGTCCTGAGTGCAAATTCGTGAGGGATTACAGTATCGTTAAAAGAATGGATCATAACAAGTTTTGAAGGCGGCAAGGTACTCAGATAAGTATCAGGATCAACTGAATGATAGAACTGATAAGCTCCAGAATCAGTTACTCTTGCAGGATCAATTTCTTCAGTGCCGTATCCTGAAGTACTGATTCCTATGACACCTTTAAGGGAAGGTTCAAGGGCGCAGGCAATAATCGCAAACTTGCCACCGTTACTTTCTCCAAGAACAGCAAGCTTTTCCGGATTTATTTCGGGCTGGGCAGAAAAAATATCTACGGCTTTAAGGACATCATAAACCATGAAGTATTCAAGAGGTTCAAGGCCAGCTTTGAAAAGCTCAAGGTCCCTATCAAAGTTTATTGAACCCTGATTGCGCTGGTCAAGTGTAAGGGTTGCATATCCCATTTTTGAAAGTTCTACAGCAAGTCCCTGCTCTCCTTCTTTGCTGACTCCTGCTCCAGGAAGTAGAATTATCCCTGGAGAGGAAGAGGAAGAATTTGCAGGAATCCTTAGTAGAGCCTGAACTTTATCACCTCCACTTTCAAAAGAAATCAGTTTTAAAGTGTCCGGTTTTTCAGGCGAATACAGGTCTTCAGTTTCCCGAACTGTAAATACAGGTTTTTCTCTTTCTGAAAAAGATAAAACTCCTGCTTTTGAAAGCTCCCAGTGAAGAATCTCTTCTGTAGAATTAGAAGGAGTCTTCTCTGTGGAATTGGATGGATTGTAAAGAACAGCAAAGATACCCACAGCTACCAGAAAAAAGCCCAGAATAAAAACTGCGGGTTTTGGAGTTCTGGAGCCTGAAGATAGCTTCGTTTTTTTAATTTCTTTTTTTCCAGAACCTTTTTTGCCCAAGGGAACCCTGCCAGAAAAAACGTAATTACGGCCAGAGGCCGTTCATAGCGCTTAAGAATAATACTGCTATGCCCACAAGGACACCTGCGACCAACACTGCTTTGGGCTGTATGTGAACTGCGTTTTTGTCAGCTTCGTAATAGCGCATAAGCCCTGCTGAGGACTGAAGTCCGGTACCAGATTTTTTAGCCATAAGTAAAACACCTTTAAGAATACATGTAAATTGGTTGATTAATAATTAATTGATTAATGATTGTGCTCTAGTGTCGCGTCAGCAGCAAAATATCGTATGAATTCAATTGCAGCTATTCAGAATCGTTAAATTTGTGAAGATTGACGCAACACTAGTTGAAAATTGAGTTTAGTTAGTGATTTAGATATATGTTCTCTTTATGTTTACTTTACTTTTGCTTTGTCCATATTCATTGAAGGATATTCTGTGATAATCTTAACTGTAATAATATTTGAACCATTCATATAAAATAATACCAGATAATTTACAGTTTACTTATAATTTATATTTCTCATATATAAATCATGCAGAGCAATTTTGAGTCTAACTCTGGATAAGTCCTGTACCATGAATCAAGCCTCTGACCTATGGATCTAAATCTAAAAGAGACAGAGACAGACGATCCCAGATAAGAAAAACCCAGATAAGAAAAACCCAGATAAGAAAATCTCAGATAAGGAATCTCAGACCAGAACCTCTCAGATAAGAAGACCTCAGACCAGAACTTCATCAAGCAGGAAAGGCGGGTAAAATACACCTTTTTCTGTAATCAGTGCAGTTACATTCTCCATTGGAGTTGCATCAAAAGCAGGGTTGTAAACAGGAACGTCTTTCGGGGCAATCTGTTCGCAACCTGCGAACCGGAGCTCATCGGGGTTTCGCATTTCAATCTTTACACTGCCTTCCCAGCCTTTAAAGTCGAAAGTAGATATCGGAGCTGCCACATAAAATGGAATTTCATGCTCTCTTGCTAAGACAGAATGTGTGTAAGTACCTATCTTGTTAAAAACTGCATCCTGGGTAATCCTGTCAGCCCCTACAAGCACACTGTTTATAAGTCCCTGGCGCATTGCCCAGCCAGCCATGGAATCTGCAATAAGGGTTACAGGGATTTTGTCCTGCATGAGTTCCCAGGTAGTAATCCTGCTTCCCTGGTTTAAAGGCCTTGTCTCGCAGGCAATAACTTTGATCTCTTTCCCTTCTGCAATAGCCGAACGCACAACTCCGAGAGCTGTACCCCAGTCAACACAGGCAAGCCTTCCTGTATTGCAGTGTGTGAGTACAGTATCCCCATCTTTTAAGAGCTTTGCTCCGTATTTGCCTATCAGCTTATTTGTTTCAATATCTTCTTCTGCAATATCTCTGGCTTCCTGAAGAGCAATATCCCTTACTCCCTGAACATCGAAGGCATCAGAGACCGCATTTAAGACCCTGTCCACACCCCAGCTGAGGTTTACGGCTGTAGGGCGGGTCGATTTGAGTGCTTTTGCCGCAACACTAAGGTCTCTGGTTATGGACTCGATATCTTTTGCCCCGCTAAGGGAAGCTGCCAGGGCAATTCCGTAACCTCCTGCGGCACCTAGCGCAGGTGCGCCTCTGACCCTGAGAGACTGTATAGCCTCACAGAGAGAACTCAGGGTTTTGCATTCTATTGTTTTGTACTCCTGAGGGAGTAAGCTCTGGTCAATCAGTACCACAGAATTGGACTCTTCATTCCAGTCAATTGTTCTCATCAAATCACTTTCGTTCTCATCAAATCACTTTCCGATGTAAACATCGGGTTCTTCCGGAGAATCTTCCGACTTCCTTTTCAAGCCCCCATCAGATAAAAACTTATTCAGTATCCTTTTTCAGGGGGAGAGTTTTCGTATTTAGACAACTATTATATCAAGCAATATTCAAACAATATTCAAGCAATTCAAAAATTTTACAGAAAATTAGACACATTGCCACTTGAACAAAAGGTTCAAATTGAAATGGTCTCTATTTCTGACTAAAAATAACAATTAAGCAAGAGGTTTAAAAGCCTGATATCAGATTAATAATTTTATTTGGTATTGGTACATAAATACTGATATATATTATGAGAAAGTATATTTCTTCATGAGCTGTCCATGATGTAAAAGTTCCAGTTATAATAAGAACGTTAAAGTTGATAGACTTCAACAATACTCGGTTCTTCTATTAATACAGAAATAAGGAGTTAACGATATTAGAGTAACAATACCTTTTATTTTACTCTAAGTCAGAAATTTTAGAATGTACACTTTAGATATATAAACAAGCATATACAAACGTAATATTTCACTCACGAAGAGCAAAATTAGATATAATAGATTTGTAAAGTAACAGTACAAATCGAGAAGATTAAGAGAAGATTTAAGAGAAGATTTTAAATTCATAGCTGCGATAGAGAAAGATTTGTAATTTCAAGAATTATTTGTAATTTCAAGAATTTATACTTTCTAATTTCAGAGACCTTGAGTCCGTAAATCTCTGAACCTATAATTTTGAAAATCTGTCGCTTTGTGCAAGTTGTGGTTTATGAGAGTCAGGGTATTCATCGGAGAGTAAGCGCTTATGACAAATATAAAAATAGCAATTGCAGGAATCGGGAACTGTGCAAGCTCTTTGATACAGGGCATAGAGTACTATAAAACCGAAGATAAAGCCTCCATAGGGCTTATGCACATGGACATCGGTGGGTACAGGCCTGGCGATATCAAAGTTGTTGCCGCCTTTGACATTGATGCCAGGAAGGTAGGAAAAGATGTTGCTGAAGCGATATTTTCTCCCCCGAACTGCACAGCGGTTTTTTGTCCTGACGTCCCCCTCACAGGTGTAAAGGTAAAAATGGGCAGAGTGCTTGACGGAGTTTCTGACCATATGAAGAATTATGGGGAAAGTTATACTTTTGTCGTCAGCAAAGAAACCGAAGCTACAAAAGCAGGTATTGTAAAAGAACTGAAGGACTCGGGAGCAGATATGCTTCTCAATTACCTGCCTGTCGGCTCTGAGGAAGCTGTCAGTTTTTACGCTGAATGTGCACTTGAAGCAGGTGTTGCTTTTATCAACAATGTGCCTGTTTTCATTGCAAGCAATCAGGAATGGGCAAAACGCTTTGAGGAAAAGAATATCCCCATTATAGGCGATGATATAAAAGCCCAGCTTGGGGCAACAATTACACACAGGGTTCTTACGGACCTATTTGAAAAACGCGGTGTAAAGCTCGAGAGGACTTATCAGCTGAACACTGGCGGAAACACTGATTTTCTCAATATGCTTAACAGGAACAGGCTAGCTTCCAAACGTGAATCAAAGACTGAAGCCGTCCAGTCCGTGCTTTCAGAGAAACTTGATGATGAAAACATCCACATAGGACCCAGCGACTATGTTGCCTGGCAGAAAGATAATAAGGTATGTTTCCTCAGGATGGAAGGCAAACTCTTTGGGGACGTGCCCATGAACCTTGAACTCAGGCTTTCAGTGGAAGATTCACCTAACTCTGCAGGTGTAGTTATTGATGCCATACGCTGTTGCAAGCTTGCTCTTGACCGCGGAATAGGAGGAGTGCTTTACTCCCCGTCTTCTTACTTCATGAAACATCCGGCTATCCAGTATCCTGATGATGTGGCATATCTGAGGACTGAAGAGTTTATAGCTGGCACCAGAGAACGTTAAAGCAAGGGTGGAAAGATACCAGAAGAAGAAAAGTACTGTAAAGACACTTAATGTCAGAATGTCCCGGATATTTCCGGGAATTTTACGTTTTTCCTTTTCTGAAATATTACCTGCTGAATGAAGTTTTTCTGCAAATTTATCTCAATGTTTTTATTGATTTAATGATGCCGATCAAAGGACCCCTATTTAACGAATTCCTTCTGCTGTAATTGAAAATTCCGCACTTTTGCCTTCAGGACGGGAACGGTGTTTGTAGAGGACGGCGCGCCTGGTACCCTCACCTGTTTTTTCCAGCCGTATAATTGTCTTTGAAATATGTTCCAGGGAGCTGCCGCCCAGTGGACGAACCCCTCCTCCGATAAGATCTGAGTATACCTGATTTGTTATAATTGCGGCAAAACCATGTTTGCGGGCAAGAGCAAGTAGAAATCCAATCTGGTTAGCAAGCTCTCTGCGGCTTTTTATGCCGGTCTCCTCATCTTCAAGCTCAAACCTGTAATATGAAGTTGCAGAATCCAGAACCACTAACCCGATATTTTCGCCTGCTATCCTTTCTACCTCTCTTACGGCTGAATACTGCTCTTCAAAACTGAGAGGCTCGTAAATGATTATACTCCTGGCTATTTCCTTTGCATTTTTCCCTGCAATCTGCTTGAAACGAACAGGAGAAAGCCCTTCCGTATCTATGAAAATGACTTTCTGCCCCTGTTTTACGCATTCCACTGCAAGCTGGATACAGATGTTTGTTTTTCCGGTCCCTGCGGCTCCGAAGACCTGAGTAACGATTCCTCTCTCAAAACCCCCTCCAAGGAGGTCATCAAGAGGTTTACAACCGGAGGGTAATAATTTCTCTATGACGTGACACCTCTTTTTGCACTTGAGAGGTATGAAAGATCCATGATATAATGTTTTTTCGTTTTTTCATTTTGATGGTCTTAATTAGTAGACCCAGGATTAGTAAACCAAAATTAGTAGATCCAGGAGATTCAGAAATTTCATAAGAAATAAAATTATAAAGAAATAAAATTGAGGAAGGCCTGTAGAAGGAATTTCTTTACTTATGGTAATAGTTTTTTATCACAGAACATATTTTTTTACACTTAAATATGTGCTGGGAATATCATTTACTAATATATTCTAATGTTTTGAGGAATAAAGCCATATTAAAGCCGTATATATGTTGTCCGTAGCTATATCCATTAAAGTGCCTTACATACTCGATAAAGTCTTCTGTGCTTGAAAATGGACTCATAAATCAGGTATTTTTTTAAAAACATAATTCTTTGAGTTTGTTATCAGATTTGATAACAAACAACTATCTTTGTATCCAAAGTAAAAGGATAATTGTATTCAAAGGTGGGTTGAAAAACCATTATAAGTAAGATCGTGCATCTAGAATATTTACCTGAAAATAAAGATAAACTTCGCTCAATAGAGTAAAAAACGATATCTAAAGGGCACTCTTTAGAAACGGCATGTCCTGTTCCGATGTTGCTGACCGGTCTGGAAGAGTTATTATACAATAGAGTGGGTTGGCTAGGGAATGGTACCCGTTTTGGGTTTTATTTTGTTGCTGTGATGCGCTCTGCGTCGGCACAATCCCTCCCTGAACACTGGAAATAAAAATAGGATGTAATAAAGATGCATGTGAAAGGCATGCAAAAATAAAAATAAGAAAAATGTTGTACCATAATTAAGAGGGGCGCAAAGTATGAAAAAGGTAGTAGTTTACACAACCGAACGCTGTCCTAAATGCAATAAACTGAAGAAATTTTTGGAAGCAAAATCAGTACCTTTCGAAGTATTAGATATGTCTTCACCTGAAGCCCTTACCGAGCTGCGTTTTAATGGGGTCTTTTCAGTGGTAGCCCCTGTTTTACAGATCAATAATGAATTTCTAACTTATACGGAGATCTTCCTCGGAGAGGAAGTAAACTCGGAAATAATTCTGGGACTTATATGACCAGGCATGAAAAATTAAAAAAGATTAAAAAATTTGAAGATTCAACTTTACAGACAGCATCCAATCATTAAACGATTACTGAAGATGAGAAAATGACAGGCGAGATTTTATTAACCAATGACGAATTATCTGACAGCCAGCCAGTGCAAAATGCACTTACCGTGCTATCCATCTCTTCCCTCCCTAAAAGTGACCAGTTATCTGACAATCAGCCCGTGCAGAAGACACTTGATGGACTGTCCGTCTCCCCCCTCCCCAAAGTCAGGACAACAGAAGGTTTTATTCTTAACTGGGATAGGAATATCATTGTAAACCAGCTTTTGAAAGAAACTAAATTGAGCGAGATCTTCTACAGCAAGCCTGCAATCACAAAAGAAGAAGCTGTTGACATTGCAAAAGAAGCCGAAAAAATCATCCGCAAAATGAATATTAAGTTCCTTTCAGGTCCTCTTATCCGGGAAATAGTAAACAATATTCTGCTCGACAGAGGGTATGTGGAATGGAGAAATATAATGACAAGAGTCGGGGCATCTGTTTATGATGCTTATGAAATCGACTCAGGGTACGGTTTTGGAGCAAACGATAACGCAAACCAGTTGAATAATGCCGAAACCTCACATAAAAGAAAAGCCGACAAAATGTCAAAAGAGCAAAATCTCCTCCTGATGCCAAAGGAACTTGCAGATTTGCACTTAAACGGTGATTTCCATATCCATGACCTCGAATACATGGGCACAAGGCCTTTTTGCCAGGACTGGGACCTTCGCTACTTCTTTTACTACGGGCTCATGCCTGATGGAGTAGGAACACAGTCAAGTGTTGCAAAGCCAGCAAAGAATGCAGAAGTAGCTTTCCTGCACGCTGTAAAGGCGATGGGGTCAGCTCAGACGAATTTCGCAGGCGGGCAGGGTTTTTACAATTTCCTGACCTTTATCTCTCCTTATCTTGAAGGCAAGTCCGAAGTTGAGATCAGGCAGCTCATGCAGATGTTCGTCTATGAAATGATGCAGATGATGTGTGCAAGAGGCGGACAGACTGTCTTTTCTTCAGTCCAGCTCTCCCCAGGCGTCCCTAAGCTCTGGAGAAATATCCCGGTTGTTGCTATGGGAAAGGTCTGGGACGGAAAAGAGGCACCCCTCAGGACCTACGGAGAATTCGAAAAAGAAGTCCGTCTCGGGTTCAAGGCCCTTATGGATGTCATGCTTGAAGGAGACGCCTGGGGCAAGCCTTTCAGCTTCCCGAAACCAGAAATCTCTATCGAACCCGACTTCATGGAAGAAGACGAAAGCTTTAACAGGGCGCACCCTGAGCTTCCGACTTACAAAGAGCTGTACAGGCTGACCTTTGAACTGGCTGCTAAATTCGGGACTCCTTACTTTGACAACCAGCTTCCTGAGTACAGAGGTGCAGGAGAAGGAATTTCATGTTACCAATGCTGTGCGTACCAGTTCTCTGCAAACCCTACCGATGATAAGGAATTTGATGACAAGCTGCATTTCAAGGATGGAAAGCACTTCTCAATGGGCTCATGGATGGTCCTATCCTTAAACTGCCCGAGAGCTGCATACAGAGCTGAATATGATGATGAGAAGCTTTTCACCGAGCTCAAAAACCTGATGAACAGAGGCGTGGAAGTCTTCAAAATCAAACGGAAATGGATGAACAGCCTGATCAAGAAAAACAGAATTCCTTTTGCAGCTCAGTGCCCAAAAGATCCTAACACCGGGAAAAAAGGAGCAATGGCTGTGGACTTTGACAGCCTTGTATATACTATTGGAGTTGTAGGGATCAATGAGATGGTCCAGTACCATACAGGCTTCCAGATCCATGAGTCTCCTGTTGCGTATAAGCTTGCTATAAGGGCTATGTTCGAAATGAAAATGCATGCTCAAAAGCTCTCAAAAGAAAACGGCATGGAAATCGCCCTTGCAAGAACTCCCGCGGAAACTACATCACAGCGCTTTGCGGTTTCCGACCTCCTGCACAAAGAATACGCTGACAAAGCACAGCTCACAATTAAAGGAGACCTGAAAGCCGCAATGAAGGAGCTCAACGAAACAAGGGATCTGCCAATTTACTATACGAACGGGACACATATCCCTCCAGGAGCCGATATTTCCCTGCCTGAAAGGATAAAATATGAGCACACTTTCTTCCCGATAGTAGACGGAGGGAATATATTGCATATCTGGCTTGGGGAAGGAAAGCCTGACCCCGACGGCCTGCAGGAGCTTGCCATGCATATAGCAACAAATACTCAGACGGGTTACTTTGCCTTTACAAGGGATATGACCATATGTACTGACGAAGGGTATGTAACCGCCGGCCTCCTGGATAAATGCCCAAAATGTGGGTCAGAACATGTGCAGCACCTCTCAAGAATTACTGGATACCTCCAGTCTGTCGAAGGCTGGAACAGGGGTAAACGCCAGGAACTCAAGGACAGAAAAAGATACAATACAAGGGAACTCAGGTGAGCACCCTTAAATCTTTTTTACTAAAAAGGAAATGGTAACGCCATGAAAGTAAATTACGCAGGCACTGTCCCGATTTCAACCCTTGACTGGACAGGAAAGGCTGCGGTCACGATCTTTTTTAGGGGATGTCCTTTTCGTTGCCCCTACTGCCAGAACTATCCGTACATTGAAGGGACAGATTTTGTGGAACTGGAATTTGTAGAATAGCAGATTAAAAGCTCAAAGCCCTTTGTAAGTGCGGTTATTTTTTCGGGAGGGGAACCCCTTATGCAGGAGGCTGTTATTCCCCTTGCTGAGTTCGCAAAAAATCTCGGGCTTTTAGTTGGAATCCATACAAACGGCTACTATCCTGAGAGGACAGCCGAAATGATTGAAAGGAAGCTTGTTGACAAGTTTTTCATCGATTTAAAAGCCCCTCTCGACGATCCAGAGCTCTATGGAAAGGTTACAGGATATGAGAGGGGAGCAGATCCCCTTTCCAGGACACCTGAGAAGATTACTGCAGCCGTTGTAAAAACGATAAAGACCGTAGATACCAGCGGCATTGAGCTTGAACTCCGAACAACAGTAATCAGGGACTTTATCGGAAGCGAGGAGGAAATATTACGGATAGTAACCTGGATTCTAGAAAACGTGAATAACAGAGAAGTTACCTATGTACTGCAGCAGGGAATACCGGAACACAGCATGCAGGAGGATCTCAGGGAAATCAGGGCTCTGGAAAGAGGAGAGCTTTTTGAACTTGGGAAAATAGCAAAAGGTTTACTGGGAAAAGTAAGGATAAGAACAAAAGAAGAAGGTGAAGAGATCATTTGATTCTGCTGGGAACATCAGGCAATTTTATCCAGAACTGATAAGTAGCAATTTTATCCAGAACTGACTAATAGCACTATTTGCAGACAGTTTTCCCTTTTTTACCTCCCTCAAAATATATCTTAATTCGTTTTTTCTCCTCGTTGGCATGAAAATAATTTGACATGAAAGGAATTTGATTTGAAAAGGAATTTGACATGAAAGGAATTTGATTTGAAAAGTACTTTCATTTCTTTGTGCATGTTAGTGAAGAATTCTATGCTTTTTTGTATTCACAGATCTTTACAGGAAAATGTATTTTTAGGAATGATTCGAATATAATATCAAGAGGTTGTTACCAAGAATTGTTATTGGGGGGAAATGAAACTATAGATCAATTCCCGAACTGAAATTTAGAACTTATATTTTAACATGAAAGTGCTTCCAGGTACTTTCATTTTTTGTGCCTGTTATTTGAAGAATTTCATATGCGTTTCATCATTCTTTAGGTTCAAATTCATTTGAAGTTTACAAAAGTCTTATACATATCGAAGAATAAAAAGGAATTAACTCAACCTCTGACAAAACCCTTGATCTGGATTTGAGCTCCGAAGATAATATTGGTATTCAGGAGCACTTTTCATAGTATCTCTGCTAATAGTCTGCTTTAATAATCTGCTGTACTCCTGACAATATATCGAAAACTCCTATATGCATGCCAGCAAACTATTGTGTAACCTCCAGGGTTACAAAAGCTAAATATAGGAGAGAAACTCAGTCCATTTTAGCCCGGAAAAGGCTACGCATCTATAGAAAAGGAAAGCGGAAGGAATCGCTTCCAAAACATGACCATGAAAGAAACAAAAGTATCTTCAATCGGAGAGCGCGCTCTAATTTCCCGCTTATCTGAGATATTCAATGTCCCTGAAGGGAAGGAAAGAAGACAGAAAGGAATCATTATAGGTGCCGGTTCCGATGACTGTGCCGTCCTTGACCTGGAAGGTGAAGACTGTCTGGTTGTTACGACTGATATGCTGCACAGGTCTACTGATTTCCCTGCAGAGATGACTCCCTGGCAGATGGGCTGGATGTCCGCAGCCATAAACCTGAGTGATATAGCAGCCATGGGTGCAGAACCCACCGGCCTCCTTATGGCGATAGGTATGCCTTCGGATACTGAAATTGCTTTTGTAGAAGAGCTTGCAAGAGGCATACAGGCATGTGCCGAGTTCTGCGGGACCACTGTTATAGGAGGTGACATTGATACCCATGACGAACTGACAATTACGGGGACAGCCCTGGGAAGAGTTAAAAAAAGCCAGCTCCTCCTGCGAAAAGGGGCAAATCCTGGAGATTTTGTCTGTATTACGGGATATACAGGGTCAGCTGGAGCCGCTCTTAAGGAGGTCCAATCAAAAAAAACGGTCAGTGAGACTGTGCTGAAGGCTCTTTTTGAACCGGTCCCCCGTACCAGAGAAGCTAGAAAGCTAGCTGAGTCGGGCGCAGTAACATCCATGATGGATACAAGCGACGGGCTTGCTATGTCTCTTTACGACCTCTCCAGGCAGAGTAAGGTAGGTTTTAAAATTAGAGAAAATGCCCTACCTATCCTTTCAGAGGTTAAAGAGTTCGCTACAAGTCCGGAGGAACTGATGGAGTTTGCACTTTATACAGGCGGAGACTTCGAACTCGTTTTTACTGTTAACCCTGGACGGCTCAAAAAAGTACAAAATATATGTAACTTGACCATCATAGGGGAATGCACAAAGTATGAAACTGGTATTATGCTTGAATCCCCTGAATGCAGGCTGACAGCTATAAAACAGCTGGGATACCAGCATCTAAAAGCCGAAACATCTTATTAGCTTTCCAAATAACCAATATTATCTCCTATATTAACTCCCATATATCAAAACCTGGAGTGAGAAAAAGAACAAGAAATATATTGCTTATAAAGTCCATACTATCACCAAAATGGAAAAGACTTCTGGTTGAATTGACTAAATTTGTAACTATATATTATATGCACAAGGTTCAGAAGGATAGAATATGAAAAAAGCAACTTTACAAATAATTACAGCGATTCTGATACTGGGACTGTTCTGTGGGGCTGCGGGCGCGGCTCCTGTTATAGTTTCAGTATCACCATCGAATTCTACTACTGTTGATGAGACAGTGGGAGGAACTAAAATTTTCAGTGTCCAGACAAACGAACCAGCAACTATTAACTGGTCGGTTAATGGAATTACCCCTGATAGCTCACTGATAACTTATGACAACGGAACGAACACATCCACTTTCAGTCATAAAATTCTATCAGGTTCATATGAAGTAAAAGCAACTCTCCAACCGGACGGAGGAAACAGTACATGGACAGTAAACGGTACATTAGAAATTCCGGTGATAACTTTATCTGACCCCCCGTCATCAAATGTTAGCAATGGTGCAGGAGAATCAAGAACGTTCAAAGCGGCTGTGAGCCAGACGTCAAATATGACATGGTCTCTTGACGGCGCTACTCTTTACACAAACACTTCTGTACTTAATTCTTCATATACTCACATTTCTGTAAGGGAAGGTACACATACAGTCAAAGTGGAAGCAGAAAACGCCAACGGAACTGCAGAACCAAAATACTGGACATGGACAGTAGGAACAACCAGCGCATCGGTGTCTGTTGATCCCTCAGAAGGAACTGTAAACATACCTCAGGGAGGGACCAAAACTTTCTATGTCAATTCTACAAACAACCAGAACATCAAAGTAGAGTGGCGTGTCAATGGTGAAATGAAGGGGTCACAGGAAGGGGCCTACTCCTCATACCAATTAAATGGAACTACTGCCGGTAAATATACTCTTTCTGCAGTGGTTACCGATCCTAGCGGTATATTTACTTCATCAACAAAAACATGGACAGTGGATGTCCAGGACAAGTATTATTCAAGAGGGAACAGGATCTGGGAAGAGGGGATGAGCACTACATACACGTGGGATGCCCAGAGTTTCTCAGGCTTTTATTATGACCTTGATTCCGGAGTGTCTTCTGAAGAGATGACCATCACGAATATAAAAAGAAACATAAAAACAGGAGATATCGAGTACAGTACAAGACCTACTGAAACAAAGTTTGAACACAAGGATTGGGGTTCATATCAGATAATAGGATTCAGGGCGGAGAAATACTTCGCAGGCTACAACGATAAAACCAAAGTTGAAGGAGTGGGCAAGGTAAGCCTGATATCCGATGGCATACTTACCAAGATCCTGACCGATAGTGATGACAAAAAATCCGCATATACAGGAGATTCCTTTGAACTTGAAGAGGGTTATTCCCTGAACATTGTGGAAGTTGATATTAACGGAAAAAGTGTCTGGGTCCAGCTTGAAAAGGACGGAAAAGTGGTAAATGACGATTTTGTCAGTTCGAATCAAAACTACGTTTATAAAACCGACATTGGAGGAGCAGAAAACGTACCAATAATCATAGTCCATTTCGGCACGGTTTTTGCGGGTAAGGAAACCACGGCCGTCTTCATACAGGGTATCTTCCAGGTCTCAGAGACATATCTGAAACTTGAAAACGGCGATACCTACGGGAAAATGGAAGTAAAGTCCCTCAGCAGCAGTGAAATAAAAATGAAGAATGAGGGCAACATAGACCTTGAGAGGGGTAAAACAATCGATCTCATGGGCAAGATGAAGATTCAGGTCGCTGATGACGCAAAACTGCGCTTTGCCCCTGTCCTTGATACCTCAGAGGCAGGAACTTACGAACTTCGCGGCACTGTCTATGATAGTTCTTCCGACAGCAGCTCTCTTCCAGCATGGACACCCTACAACTTTGAAGGTTTCTACTATAATATAGATGAGGGAATAGGAACTGAGAAGCTGGAAATTACGGACTTAAAGGACAGGAGAATTCCTGACGGAGCGCTGGTATACACATCCTCACCCCAGGCTGTTGATTTTGAACACAGAGCGTGGGGCAATTTCACAGTTGTCGGTTTCATGGCAAAGAAATATTTTGCAGGATACCTGGATGACACCGTCAATGGAGAGATTGACGATGTGAGCCTTCTTTCAGATAAGGTCCTTTCAGAAGTCCTTATAGACAGCGATGACAAAGAGTCCATGTATTCTGGTTCTTCCCTTGTGCTTGAGGAAGGTTATTCTCTGCAGATCAAAGAAGTCGATGTTAACGGAAAAAGTGTCTGGGTCCAGCTTGAAAAGGACGGAAAAGTGGTGGCTGACGACTTTGTTGCTTCTGGCAAGAACTATATTTATAAAGGTAGTGTTGGAAAGGCAGAAGATGTACCAATAATCATTGTCCGTTTCGGCACGGTTTTTGTAGGACAGGAGACCTCAGTTGTCCCCACAGAGGGTATCTTCCAGATCTCGGATAAATACATAGAAATTAATAATGGAGATACTTTCGATAAGATGAAGGTCACCAGCGTCTCAGAAAGCGGCATTACAATGAAGAATGATGGTAGCATCGGGCTTGGTAAGGACGAAACCTTAGACGTTATGCGTGGTATCAAGTTCAAGACAGCTGATAACGATATTCTCAGGTTCTACCCCTTTGTTGAAGTCGAAACTGGAAGTGACGCCAGTAGAGAACTCAATATCAACTTACCTGGAGAAATTATTGTAAATGAGACTTTTAATATTGGAGTGACTGCAGGTAACAACCCGATAGAAGGCGTTAATGTCAAGGTCAACGCGACCAGCGCAGGTAAAACCAATGCAGATGGGATTGTTCAGTATACAGCCGAAAAGGTAGGAACTTTCAAGATTAGTGCAGAGAAAGACGGATACACTACGGCAAGCAAGGACATGAAAGTTATTCCTCCAAAAGAGAAAATGAGCCTCAATGTTACTCCTGAAACAGTATATGTGGGAGACACGATCACAATAGAGGCCTTAAAAACAATAGGAGGAACCCCAATTGAAGGTGTAAACGTCTCAATCAATGGTGATAATATTGGAAAAACCGACTCTGAAGGAAAGATTAAGTACAGAACAGAGGAAGTCGGTAAAATCAAGGTCAGTGCCAAAGGAGAGGGCTTCCTTGACAAAGATGTTGAGGTCAACGTAAAAGACTATGAAGCTATCTTCGAGTTTTCCAACCTGGTAATCAAACCAATAAAAGTCAAAGCCGGAAAGGAGGCAACGATCACTGTTGACGCCGAAAATAATGGTAATGCTGCAGGCGATTATAATGTGGAATTGTTTGTGAACGAAAGTTCAGTTGATTCCCAGAAGATTTCACTTAATGTGGGAGAAAACACAACAGTAACCTTCAAACATGCCGAAGAGACTCCAGGCACTTATATTGTCAAAGTTGGAGGGCAGGAAGCCACCTATACGGTAAAAGAAAAGTCCTCTATACTGCTTTACACCCTGTTAGGTATTATCCTGTTATTGGCCGGCGGTATAGCTTATATGTTTACGAAGGGCGGCTGGACTGTGGATACTCTCCAGGAAAAGATAGACGAACTTATTAAGTAAGCAAACCAGAAAAATAAAAAACTGAGAAAAAAGGAAATTTAAACGAAAAAGAAACTTAAATTCCCGCGTTTTTCATTTAACGCGGGTCTCTTTTCTATTTTTGAAGATATTAAGTTTTAGTCCATTTTTCTAATCGCACGTTCAATGGCATCTATAAGGCTGTTCTTCGGGGCAATAGTTGTAACAGGGATATTCAGGATTTTTTCCACGGTAGGGCCCACGATGGGGGCACAGACCAGGGCTTTTGCCCCGTCCCTTTCGGCATTTACGGCTGAAATAATTGCATCTTCCATAGATGTTGCCGAGTACTCCCTGATGGTGACAAGCCGGCCTCCAATCTTTTTCTTTGTTTCTATGATATTGTCAAGTACAGACCTGGCTGCAATCACAGCGATAAATTCTCCACTATCTGACTCCTTGATATCACGGATCGTTTTTATAATCTGGCGAAGAGTTTTTATGTTAGGGTCCCGGTTACCCGATAGGATCTTATAGAGGGTACTCGGGGGGATGTTCGCTATTTTCGCAAAATCCACTGCAGTCATGTCGAGGTCTTCCTTAATAACAGTAGAGAGTGTTTTCTGAAACACTTCGTCGGACACAAATGCGGATTTTATGACCTTGTCTGCAATGTTCATCAAATCAACCTCTTATCCTGTAAATAATTTTAATAAATACGATGATTTACTTTTTACAGGATTTTTATTCCTGAATGAGAAATATATCCCGAAGTATTAATACATTTGGGTTATAATATGAAAGCATTTGAGAAAGTATATATAGCAAATTTTGATGAGTATTAGTACATAAGGGACTGTTCTTAATTTACATGGAAATTAGTCTTTCAAGCAAGAAATGAAAGAATGGGAGGGGATGGTTTTTTGAACAAACTTGTAATAAGCTAACAAAAAGGGGGAGCAAAATCCGCAATATTTCCCCTAAGAGAACCCTGTCCCAGTAGATCTTATTTAGCATGTGGATCTATTATTATCAGAAGAGGCAATTATTGAGGTGATATTTTGAGAAAATCAAGCATACTTATCCTTACTTTACTGATGGCCACATCCATCTTTGTATCAGGTTGTGCATCCAATAAAGGCACAAATGAAAATGTAGCAGAGGCTCCTACAATTACTGAACTGAACTTCGGCTACCAGCCGAGTACTCATCAAATTGCATACATGACTGCTTATGAGAAAGGATGGTGGAAGGAAGATCTTGCACCTTACGGGATTAAAAAAATAAACGAATACCAGTTTCCTACAGGTGCCCCCGAAATGCAGTCTATGATGGCGGGAGACCTTGACGTAGCCTACGTTGGAGCAGCACCAGCTATTACAGCCCTCAGCCAGGGTCTTGATGCAAAGATCGTTTCACCTGTACAGATAAACGGTTCAAGTCTTGTCCTCAGGTCAGAGCATGAGTATAAAAGCCCAAAAGACCTGAAGGGGCTTAAAATTGCTACTTTCCCGACAGCAACAATTCAGGACACCCTGATCAGAGAATGGCTCAAACAAAATGGACTTGACCCTGAAAAAGACGTGAAAATTGTTGGGATGAGTCCAGGAGATGCTGTTACAGCTATTTCAGCCAAACAGGTCGATGCAGTCTTCCTGCCTCATCCATCCCCTTCCATTGTTGAAAAAGAAGGCAACGGGCGTACTATTGTACAGTCTGGAGAAATGAGTCCGAACCATGCCTGCTGCGTACTTCTGGTAAGTGGAAAACTTATTAGAGAACATCCAGATATTGTGGAGCAGATTGTAAAGACTCATATCAATGCAACTGAGTACAGCAAGGCACATGTGGACGAAGCTGCTCAAATATATTCCAATAAAACTACAGAAAATGTAGATACCATAAAGACTTCTCTTAAGGAATGGGATGGAATGTGGATCACAAATCCTGCAACAATTAAGGATTCATCTGTCAACTATGCAAAAGTTCAGTATGAACTCGGGTACATCCAGAAACCTCTAACAGAAGAAGAAATATTCGATACTAGCTTTTACGAAGCAGCTGTAAATAAATAATAAAAAAGAATGCTAAAATAGATATTTGAAGAAGTTCAACTGTCCCGCCTATTAAAAGGGGCAGTTTTGAACTTCAAACTGTTCTAAAAATAGAAAACAGCCGGAAAGATAAAAAACTAATAATACTTTTAATTAGACATGAAAATTAATTTCGTAAAAATAATCGAAGAAAAAGGCGTTGAAGCATTATCAATTATATTCGCAGTTGCCATATGGCAGCTTGTAGCGGATAGAATCGTACAGAACAAGCTGCTTCTGCCAAGTTTTTATGATGTGCTAATATCTTTTTCCGTGATTGTGAAAAATGGACTGATTTATACTGACATGCTGACAAGTTTACTTCATTTTTCAATTGGTATCGTGGCTGCGTTTATACTTGGTGTCCCTCTGGGAATAGTCATGGGATGGTTTAAAACGGCAAACAGGGCATTAGACCCCATAATAGAAATCCTGCGCCCGATTCCTCCTCTTGCCTGGATCCCTTTTGCAATAGTATGGTTTGGGCTTACACATCAAGCAGCAGGTTTTGTTGTGTTTGCAGGAATGATCTTTCCTATTGTCATTAATACCTATACTGGTTTCAAAAATGTACCCAGGGTTTATGTTGAGGCAGCAAAGGTCCTTGGCTGTACCCGGAATATAGACCTTATCCGCTTTATTGCAATACCCTCAGCCTTGCCTTCAATTGCTGCAGGGATCAGAATTGCAATGGGTGTAGGCTGGATGTGCCTTGTAGCAGCAGAGATGTTTGGAGTAAGCACCACAGGGCTTGGGTACCAGATATGGCACAACTACTACCTTCACAGAATGGATTTCGTGCTTGTATATATGCTCCTGCTGGGGTTCATAGGTCTTTTAATAGACCGTTTCTTCAGATACTACGTGGATGAAAAACTTCTCAGATGGAAGTCAGGGACTGTGATGTAAAAATGGGTAGATTAAATATAAAAAACGTTTCGCGCATCTTCACCAAAAAAGAAGATGGGTCCAGAACCGAAGCTCTGCATGATATAAGTTTTGATGTGCAGGATGGAGAGTTTATCTGCCTCCTCGGACCTTCGGGCTGTGGGAAGACAACGTTGCTTCGAATAATTGCAGGGCTTGAGACCATGACCTCAGGAGAAATAACACTCAGTGGGGTTCCTATAACAGGCCCTGACCCTAAAAGAGGTATGGTCTTCCAGCAATATTCTCTCTTTCCCTGGAGAACAGTTATAGACAATGTCACTTTTGGATTGGAAATGCAGGGGATTAAAAAGGACGAAGCTCGGAGGCAGGTGGAAAAGTATCTGGAACTTGTGGGACTGGGCCAGTTTAAAAACAGCTACCCGCATGAGTTGTCAGGAGGTATGCAGCAGAGAGCAGCCATTGCAAGAGCTTTTGCTAACGAGCCTGAAATCCTGCTTATGGACGAACCATTCGGAGCTCTTGACGCTCAGACTCGAAACACACTCCAGGATGAACTCCTGAAGATATGGGAACAAAAACAAGTGACATTCCTGTTTGTAACTCACAGCGTGGACGAAGCTGTATTCCTTTCTGACAGGTTAATAGTTATGACCTCAAGACCAGGAAGGATAAAGGAAATTGTAAAAGTGGAATTACCCCGCCCGCGAAGCCGAACCAGTCCGGAAGTAAATCGCTTAAGGGACCGCGTCCTCAAACTTCTGAAAGAGGAACGTTTCAGCAGGTGATTTGTTTTAAAAAATACAAAATAAGTCTTGAACGAGCCGAAAATTATTTTTCGGCCCGGACAATTACTTTTGTCAATGGCTCTACTTTTTTTACAGTAACCTTTCCCACAAGCTCAAGACTTCCTCCTGCTTTTACTGAAGCGATAGAGCAGCCAGGCCTTACACGGATATCCCCTTCGCAGGCTGCAATATTTATCCTTGCACCGTCAAGAAGAACAAGTTCGGAAACTGTTTCTATATTACCAAGTACTTTTGCTGTTGCACAGATGAGGGCACTTTCGGCTTTCACATTGCCCTGAACAATCGAACCTTTCCCAAGTTCAAGCCTGCCAGATACTATAAGATTTTTCCAGAACTTCACTTCCTGCCCAACAATAACGTTTCCGTCCAGCACAACATCTTCTTCCAGAAAAACCCTTTTTTCAATCACAAAAGTGTTGGACCGGGGATGGTACTTGATAAAACGCATCATTAGAAATCACTCCGGGTTACTGTCCCCAGCTATCGATTGAAGAAAGCCGTAAACAATTTGTTTTTGTGGGTATATAACAACTTTGCCAATTGGATTTCAAAGTATGTTTGAACATCTATTATATAATGTCATCGTATGTTCACTAACAGAAGCCTCTATAAAAGCCTGGCAAGAAATTGTGTACGGACTGAAAAATCAGATCAGGAAAAAGTGATTCCGGCATCTTCTCAGAGCCGGAAATTAATGAGAATCTGTAATAATAAAGAAAAAGCTGAAAAATATAGAACAAATAATTTTTCAGCCTCTTTTCGTATTTAGATTTGGGGGTTACCCTGTTTATTCGACAAGGCTGGCAAAACCGTATTTGGGAAGTACCCTTTCGATTTTAATCCTTACCTCGTCGCCTACTTTAGTACCCGGGACAAAGATCACAAAACCCTCTATGCGGGCAATGCCATCTCCCTGGCGAGCAATGTCCTGAATTGTAACATCATAGACTTCACCCTCTTCAACAGGGACTGAGCGACTTTCTTCTCTGAACATTAAATCACTCCTTTAATCAGGTAAAACTTTATATAATCAGTTGATTTCCTCAACAAGGCTTACTCGACAATACTTCCAAATGCAAATTTCGGAAGCACTCTTTCGACCTTAATGCGAACTTCATCGCCGACCTTAGTGCCCGGGACAAAAATTACAAAACCTTCTATACGAGCGATGCCGTCTCCCTGACGAGCAATATCCTGAATTGTAACATCGTAGACTCCGCCCTCTTCGACAGGAACTGGGCGACTTTCTTCTCTGAACATTAAAACCATTCCTTTAAGTTACTTAACAAAATTTGAAATAATACTTTCTCAAACCCAAATTTATTCAACAACGCTTGCAAATGCAAATTTCGGAAGTACCCTTTCGACCTTAATCTGGACTTCGTCACCTACACTGGTATTCGGGACAAAAACCACAAAACCTTCGATACGGGCGATGCCGTCTCCCTGGCGAGCAATATCCTGAATAGTTACGTCGTAAGTTTCGCCCTCTTGAACGGGCACTGAGCGACTTTCTTCTCTAAACATTAGATTCATTCCTTTGACTTCTATTAATCAGCTTATGAAAGCCCCATCGATAGAACAGAAAAGAGTAAAAGCAGTACTTTAATAGTCCAAACTTGAAAACCCAAATTCAGGAAGTACACATTCTACTTAATCTATTATGGCGAACTAATCCCCAATAGAGCTTCGGATAAGTCAATTAATTGGTCATACTCATATCCGCTTGTATATAACGTTTTGCTTTAATTCATATAAGAAAGTAAAAAAAATAAAGAAGTTAGGGCACTACCCGAAACCTGATTTCCGGAGCCCACGGATCTTACTCTAAAAACTGGATAAGTAAGAATATATTCTTAATAAATACTATAAAAAACGCACATGATATTCTTCGAGTAACATGCCCAAATAATAAAACCTGAGTTCCCAAAATTTAAGCGCATAAATCTAATTTCACTAGTCTACTATGTCAGATGATTGTTATTTTAAATTAGAACTTATTATTCATGCGCTTAAGTTTAAGCACACAATAGGATATCAGAAGAACCTTATGCGCTTAAAAAGGCAGAAATCAGGATCAAAGGGGAGAAACTCAAAAGAGGAAGATTGTGGAAACATAGATATTCACACTTGATGAAAGGATAACTAATTAGCGGAATTATTGCAATTGTGGGAAAAAAGAAACAAGAGAGTACGTGATGAGATTTTTTCATCAATGACTTTCATGCCAGATAAAAGTTAAAAAACGGGAATAAGGGTGGAGGTTAAAACCTTCACCCATTTTGTTTAGATACAAAGTCTGCTATTTTTCGGCTTTTTATTTCCGTTTGTACAGTAATGCAGCAGACAGAGCGGCTATTCCGTAAACAATTTCAAATCCCGGTAGACGTTTTTTATCTCCTTCATTGGATTCTGTACTAGCTCCCGATTCTATATCTTCTTCATTATCTTTAGAGCTGTCAGGCTTATTCTCATCAGGCTCTATATCAATCGCGGACTCTTCAGGAATGGTGGTTTCCTTCCCTGTTACTGCAAAGAAAGTATATCCAGGAACATCGGCTGTGAAGTACAGATATTTACTATCTTCTTTTAACAGGTTGGCTGGCAACTGTTCCCATTTTTTATCGCTATACCTGTTCAGAGCAATAGAAGACTGATCTATCTTTTTGTCCTGGACCCAGGACTTTTCAACCTTGAAACAGATGGTCGGTTTTTCTATGTTGTTTGAAGTCGCAAACCCGCTGTTTCCAACCCAGACATTGAAGTACCTGTAAACCTCTTCTGCAGGCGGTTCGGAAACCAGTGAAGATTTATTTTTCAGCTGCTCGGAAATGGTTGTTGTCTTGCCAACGGTCTTCTTTGCATCGAAGCCAACATACACAACACAGGTTGCATTCTTTGTGAAATCAAACTGTATGGTTTTTCCGTTTGCGACGAAAACCTGGGAAAGTTCCTTTACTTCAACATTCCTTGCAGGTTCGGGCGAGCCGCCGCCACCGCCGCCACCACTGCTTCCGCCACGACTTCCGCCACTGCTTTCTCTATCTACAATAATCTGGGCAGTTTTTGAAGTCGTACCATTCATGCCGCTAGCTGTCAGAGTAACCGTATAAGTTCCTGCTGAGTAGTAAATATGTGTTGGATTCTGCTCATCAGAACTGCTTCCATCCCCAAAGTCCCAGAACCTTGATGTTGCACCCTGGGAAAGATCAGTAAAGGTCACTGAAAGGGGAGCATAGCCACCTGTAACACTTGTACTGAAGTCTGCAACTGGAAGCAGATTAGTTTCACCTCCCTGGTCTTGCAGGACGGTTATAACAGCAGTTTTTGAAGCCGTACCATTTATGTTGCTCGCTTTCAGAGCAACTGTATAGTTTCCTGCTGCTGTGTAAATATGCTGTGGATTCTGCTCAGGTGAACTGGTTCCATCTCCAAAGTCCCAGTTCCACTCTACTGCATTTTGTGAGAGATCTGTAAACTGGACTGTAAGAGGGGCAGGACCGCTGATAACGTCAGTGGTGAAGTCTGCAGCAGGAAGCACAAGATAGACTTCTAAAAGAGGGTGGTAGTCTGTTAAGCCGTATCCGTTATAAATTACATCAATAAGACCGTCCCCATCTGTATCATTATTTGCATAAATCTGGGAGTGACCAACGTTGTTGATAGGGTCAGCCCAGTAGTTACCTCCAAGGTTTGGCCCTCCAGCAATGTTTCTACCTGGAGTTATTGTTGTGTTCCATCTGCATTCATTGTTTTTATTGTCTACATTCACTGAATTGCTCAGATAGTTATTGAAAATAAGGTTGTTAGTACTCTGAGAACACAGGAACATACCAGCCCTGGTGCTCCATGTTACACGGTTGCCTGAAACCTCGTTTTGCTGAGATGAATTCAAAGAAATTCCAAAATTGTTGTGATCAGCTGTGTTACCTGAAATAATGTTGTCGTTGGAAAGCGAGAGCATTATCCCATCATTATTATTATTCAATGCCGTATTGTAAGAAATATCGCAGCCATGTGAAGTAGTTACATATATACCCTTATCATTGCTCGAAACTACATTGTTGAGTATGTAGGTTTTGCTCGAATTTACAAGGTAAATCCCGTAACCGCCATTTGAACTTACAGTGTTGCTGGTAAGGTTGTTATTGATGCCGGAGGTTTCAAGAAGAATTCCATAACCGCTATTCGAATTCACAGCATTGCCTGAAACTGTGTTTCCACTGGCCGATGAGGTTATAGAAATACCTCTGCGGTTTTCAGATACGTCATTGTTGGCAATGTTATTGTTATCGGAACTCGAGAGAATAATACCACTGCTGGTACTGAAACCGTTGTTCGATTTCGCTGTATTGCTAATAATATTGTTGTTGTTAGAGGATCTCTCAAGAATTATGCCGCTTAGTGCGTTTGAATTTACCAGATTACCTGAAAGTGTGTTCGAACTGGATGTACGGGTTAAATAAATACCTCTGTTGTTGCTTGATACAGTATTGTTAAGAACATTATTGCCATTAGAATACCGCATAGCAATTCCATATTCATTATTCGAAACCACATTGCTCTGCAGGACATTGTAGTGTGAAGTGTTCATGAAAATGGCATGAGTGCCTGGAGATATAGAATCTTTCGAGACCGTGTTACTCAAGATTTCGTTCCTTGAGGAATTTACAAGGTTAATACCATTGGTACTATTAAAAACAGTGTTGCTTTTCAGGGTATTTTCGTTTGAATCTGATAGATAGATCCCGAAGTTTGAATTTGAGTTTACATTATTGTTTTCGAGAACGATTTTGTTTGTATTAAACAGAACTATTCCATTATTTGCACTCAGGCTTACAGTATTTCCTGAAACAGTATTCTCTCTGGATTTAGAAATAGAAATTCCAAAAAAATTATTTGAGACCTTATTACCAGAAACAGCAGCGTAATTGGAATTCTCAAGAATTATTGCCCTTCCCTGACCTGCAAGAAGGTTCTTGGTAGCTGTGTTATTGCTGACTACAGCATAATTGGAACCAGACAGATGTATCCCAAGGGCATCATCGTGCAGTAAATTGTCTTTAACTTTACAGTAATTACTATTACGCACATAAATGCCTGCGGTGTTATTTCCAGCTCCGGTAACACTCAACCCTTCAATTGTTATGTTACCACTGTTCTGTATAAAGATCACATTTTTTGTGGAGTCATTTGCTGCAATTACCGCTTTTTCCGGAGCATCATAAGACCTGATTACCAGGTCAGTTTTTTGATTCACGAGGACGTTTTCCGTATATGTTCCGGGGGCAATGGTAATCACATCACCGGATTTTGCGTTATCCACTACAAGCTGTATCGAGTCTCCTGGATTTACCAAATGTTCGGTGGCTGCCCCGATACAGGAGCTTAGTGTTATTATGAGAGTGGCTAGTAGTAAAATTTTTATTTTATTTATTTGAATTCCTCCCTAGTAGAAGAAATTATTCAATAATACTTCCTCAATTACTTACACATTTACTACAAATACAATATAAATATTTTGGTATAGAGTAAAATTAATAAAGAAATATAAATTAAAGAGGATTACGCAAAGTGTAATTGTATTTATAGAATAAATTTTATATGACTTTCGGGTATTCATCCTGTATATAAAATATAAGGAATGCTCAGCATGTCGTAAATCACAGCAAACTCAACTAAATATATTATATAAGTTTGATTGGTGTTTTTTTGCAACCGCAAGCGTTTCCATCTAAACGGCGCAAATTTCATAATACTTAAATAATAAACACTGTTAACAAACGAAAATTGATTGGATAGAGTAAAATTAATATATTTTAAATGTTTTCCTCTAAATGATAAAAAACATTAAAATAACATTGTGTATACAACACACCGAATATAGGATAAGGCAGTGTGCCTAATTTTCTGTAAAATTCTCTATACCCTTTTCCTCTTGTTTTTTGATTATTGTTCCATTATTAAATA
Organism: Methanobacteriota archaeon; assembly: GCA_030054735.1. Lineage (GTDB taxonomy): Archaea > Halobacteriota > Methanosarcinia > Methanosarcinales > Methanosarcinaceae > Methanosarcina. Next base: position 29,701 of record JASGVX010000072.1, read on the forward strand.
CTTATTTCCTGTAATCCATTCTTCATTTATATCTATGAGTATTGATA
>JASGVX010000073.1 GCA_030054735.1 Methanobacteriota archaeon
TTCTTTGAGCATGACATATTGACCTGTGCCAGAAGAGCTTGAATATTGAGTTTGATCGAAAATTGAATTCTGCGGGGGAATTCAAAATTTCAATCAAAAAATGTAGAAATCACTAGATTTTGGAACTGAGTCGGTCAATGTTATTAAAACTATTCTAGCGGCCTAAAAGGGGAACCGCTATTATACTGAAAATAGAAAAATTTTGCTCAAAAAATATTTTTTATCAAGAGGCTGAATAGTTACAACAGCTCTTTAGAATGGGAGGATCAAAAGTGAAAAAGAAAAGGTTCCAAATACGAACAATGGTACAAATATTTTTCCTGTTATTGATAGCTCTGATAGTTACCAATAAAGAACTGGCCGGATCCGGACAGGGTTTGCCGTTTCTACCCGAAGCAAGTATACACGCTGTTTGCCCTTTCGGTGGAGTGGTCAGCATTTACCAATTTGTGACGGAAGGCAGTTACGTTCACCGAATCCATGATTCTTCCTTTGTCCTGATGTTTCTGGTTTTAATCCTAACGTTGTTATTTGGTGCTGTTTTTTGCGGATGGGTCTGTCCTCTGGGCAGTGTCCAAGAATGGGTCAGCAAAGGAGGTAAGAAATTATTCGGTAAGAAGTACAATAATTTCGTGCCCGCTAAGATCGACCGGTCGTTGCGTTATCTCCGCTATGGCGTATTGATTTGGGTCCTTTATGCTACGGCCAATACAGCGCAATTGGTATTTAAATCTGTAGATCCTTATTATGCTTTATTTCGATTCTGGACCGGTGAGGTGGCAGTTAGCGCCATAATCACATTGATTTTAGTTCTGCTGGCTTCTTTATGGATCGAACGCCCCTGGTGCAAATACTTTTGTCCATTTGGGGCAGTTCTGGGATTAATCTCTAAAATCAGCCTTTTTTCCCTTAAAAGAGATTCTGGCATTTGTATCAATTGTAAAAACTGTGACCGCGTCTGCCCTATGAATATAGAAATCAGCAGACTAAATTCGGTGCGCCATACCAATTGTATCGGATGTTTGAACTGTTCATCAGAAAGAGCTTGTCCCGTTAAGGAAGGCTTTTTGTTATCAGCTAAACTAAAAGCCGTGAATCGGGTTGGCGAACAGGGAGGGTACAAGATAAAAATCAAAAGCATGACTCTGGCGATTATTATTATCATCGTATTAATCGGCGGAATATTTTCAGCCCAAGTAGCTGGCCTCTGGCATACAAAGGGGCAACCCGGCGGTCCCGGATCCGGTAAGGGGGGATATGCCCAACAGGTCACGGGTGGAGAAAAAGAATCCCGGAATATAGACGGAGAGACTACTTTTGAAGATCTGCTGAATATGGGATTAACGGAAAAAGATATAGCTGATGTATTAGGTGATGAAATGTTTGACCCGCTTTTGACCGTCAAGTCATATTGTGAAAATAAGGGATTGAGATTTGGACAGGTCAGAAAAAGTTTAGATGCCTTGATAGCTACGGATTAATTAATAAAGCACATCCTGAATTTAAGCGATATCCTAAGAACCGACATTCATGGTATAATAGCGAAAGGCTGAGAAAACTAAGATAATAAAAGAAAACGAAATTTGATTAATGGAGGAATCAATATGAAAACAAATAAAGTTTCATTAAATTATAATCTACCTTCGGCCATGGTTATTATTGTTTTCGTCCTTGTAGCTATCAGCATATCAGGCTGTAGCACTGCGAATGACTCTGCTGTTAAAACTGCCCCATCGGTTCAGGAAAACACCAGTCAAACACCAACAACTTCGCAGCCTGCTGATCATAATGTCGATATGGATCCAGCACCCCTAACGGAAGACGATAAAGTGCTATCTCTTGAAGGATACGGTGCAAAGGGTGCGCTTGTCGATAAGAATTTAACAATTAAAGATATGCTAATGTATGCGGTTCAAGATGAATACTTAGCACGTGCGCAGTATTTGGCCATCGTAGACAAGTTCGGCAGCCAGAGACCTTATTCTAATATTATTAGTGCTGAAGAAACACACCTTGCTTATTTAAAAGAAGTTTATCTCGCATATGGGCTTGATTTTCCTGATGACGCTTCTGCCGACCATATTGTTGTGCCTGCTAATTTGCTTGAGGCTGCAGAGATAGGTGTCCAGGCTGAAATAGACAATATTGCGATGTATGAACTTTTCTTGACTTATGACTTGCCTGAAAACATTGTTGAAGTGTTCACTGCATTGAAGAGTGGCTCTGATAGCCATTTACTGGCATTTCAAAAGCAGGTCGATAAGTTAAAATAATTATTATCTTGTATAATTAAAAATAAAAAAGAATGAGAATAGGTTCTCTATGAATAGTGGAACTGTCAAGAAAAGTGCAGTCTCCAAATACACTAATTTGTTAAGCGGCTAATAAGGTTTCCTCCTGAAGCCTTCGCTATGTCGCTGGTGGAAGACCTTCGGGATTTCTGGTGTGGATTCTTTTCCGATTGTAGTATGCAAATACGTAGTGAAAAATACACCGCTTTACCTCCTCCATCTTCATTCTCTAGGTTGGAAGGCGATATAGTAATTCTTTCTTCAGTGTTGCAAAAAAGCTTTCCATGTGGGCATTGTCGTAACAGTGATTAACGCCGGAGAGGCTATGCGTCCATACCCGGAAAGAGTCTCCTTGAACTCGTCGCTTGTATATTGGCTGCCGCGATCGCTATGAAGGATAGCCCCGCGGAGGATATCTTTCCTGGGAGGTGCACGAATCGTATCTAGGCATAATTCCTTCTTCATATTGGAACGCATCTGTAGAGGAAGGATTTCTGCATTGAAACAGTCCAGTATGGGAGATATACAAAAAAAGTAGAAGACAAAAAGGAACTTTTAGAAAGTTGAATATCTGAGTAAGTAAAAGTAATTTTTTTAAAAAAAAGAGAATTTAATGCGTTTAATTTAATTTTAAAGCATTAATAGTCAAATTGCAAAAGCTCATGATACTTCAATTTCTTATCTATCGATACTTCAGTGTGATTAAAAGTCCTGATCATCTTTGCCGGACAGCATACTCCAGAAAAACACCATCATAAGAAACTGTTTTAGGAAAAATAGACTATTTGATAGTAATTATAAATTATATAGAATATACTAGAAAGCTATTTATATGATGTAATAATTACTCATGCTAAGTGAGCGGGTCTCTTTTCCATAGTATAACCCCAAACCCATATCCCAAAACTATTCCCCAACTATTCCCCAAACTCCCAAACCCGCTCACAGCTTCCTAACGACTTTTTTCTAACTTTATCTCAACTCTGTTTACTTTGTCCAGTTTTATCTCACCAGCTCCCAACATTAAAAAGTTTTTTCACTAATTTAATTGCAGGAAAAAGTTTGGGATCAGATTAATAGATCAAAAAAATTAGACAAGAAATGAGACTTTACTAAATATATTAACAAAGTATTTATAGCAAAAGTTACATAGTAATACTTGTGAGCGGATACCAGTCCAGTCCAAACTTCCCAAACACACCAGCAACTTCTTCTTTCATTCAAAGTCAACTCCGTAGTTCCGCTCACACAAAATCTGATACTCTTTTGCACGACAGCGAGGGCTATTTATAAAAACCTCCGAATGCGGACTCCAGTTTAATAATAAATTTTAATTCAGTCAAATAATAAATTTTAAAAAAGTAAAAAAACGAAAAAACCTTTCTAAACTAATAGAGTATAATTTGGAAGTAAAAGAACATTGTCAGGAAATAGACAATGTAATAATTGACGGATTCATCCCATGTCTAAAGAGACAAAGATTTTCCTTCACTCTCCTAAAAAGATTAAAAATCAAAAAGTGTTTTCTGGTTTTTAGGCTCAGTTTTTTTCGAAATCTCTCCTTTATTGTCCTGTATACATGAAGCAGGTAAATCTTTATCAAATCTCCCCGGTTTTAAAGGCTCGTTATTGGCCAGATCCTTCTTTTTTGACGGTATATGAGAAACTTTCTTCCCAACAGATTCAGAAAGAGGTTTCTTTTCGGATAGTGGCTCAGTAAGAGAGAAGAAATTATTTTCTGCAGCTTTCGGGTTTTTGGGCAGTTTCTTTCCTGTAGTCTCTTTTTTCTCAGGATGTTCTTGAGCTACGTCAAATCCCATCTCAAGGGTTTTCTGCTCTCTATCCGAATACTGAGGGTCAGATGTTTTGGGATTTCCGGCAGAAACCTCAGGCTCTTTCTCAGAAATATCAACAGGACGATTGAAAGCTGTCTGCTTATCATCTATTGCAGGCGCAGGAAGCTTAAAAAAGTCAGGTTCTCCAGCTTTATCCCCTTTCTGATCGAGAAGTTTCTGCGCTTCATCATAAATATTCTGGAGTTTTTTGCTTGCTTTTGCGCTTCCTGAAAGGTAGATCAGCTCCTCAAGCTCAAACCCTAGATTTGCCGTAACTTCAATGGCAGACGCCTCGTCCTTCAACATTAGCGTGTAAAAGCCTAAAAGGTTGTTCCTTGAGTAGCGCATTGATTCGAAACCATGTTCCCCGATTTTTGAAGCAATATTATCCCGCATATCCCTCTTAGATCGCGTCTGTCCGAGCCTTCTCCAGAGCGAAGGCGGCTGATACTTAATAAAACCAGGATACGGTCTTGTCTTTGAAAGTGCAGCCCCACAGACCATGAGCATGCTGGCATACCTCCACATCCTGTAGTTCTGGCGCTTTTTTACACGCCCGAGATAAAGGTCAGCTCTTGAAAGATATCCAAAACCCGTCCTTATATCTTCAAGACCGCCGTCCTTCCGAGCATACTGGATAGGCAGGTTTTCGTCTATCCAGTGAACGAGGTCCTCAGGACTTTCATCAAGATCGTATGAAGATTCAAGAGCCCTTTTACAATCAGTGCTTTTAAAGATCTTCTGCATAGCCTTAAAGATATTCTCTTTAACATCCCTGCTTGCAGTGCTGATATCCTCAATTTCGAGCACTTCCTTCCCACTCGCTGCAGCCTGAAGATCATTCATTGCACTCCTGAAATCTCCTCCAGCATTTTCTGCAATATGCAGGACAGCTTCCTGGCTGCAAGAAATCCCCTCAGATTCACAAACCTTTTTTAAAGCAGGGACCATGGAGCGACTCTGCACGGACCCAAACTTAATTTCCAGACAAATATTCCGGATTGTAGGAGTTAGCCCATAAATGTCGTTTGCAATAAGTATTATTGGCTGAAGTGTGGCTTTTATGATCCCGGTAATAGCCCTCATTCCACCTCTATCTGCAGTCCCGTGGAGATTATCAGCCTCATCAAGGACAATAAGCCTCTTGCCCCCAAAAAAAGTATTCATTGATGCTGCAGACCCGGCAACTTTCTCAATAACACCTGCAGTTCTCTGGTCGCTTGCATTGAGTTCTATAACCTCCCAGTCCATATCCCTTGCCAGTGCGTGAGCACTTGAAGTCTTTCCTATCCCTGCAGGCCCATAGAGAATCACTGCCCTCTTTTCAGGAATCCCGGACTGCCATTCCTCAGCCCACGTCCTCAAATCCTGCACTGCCTTCTTGTTTCCCACGACATCTCCAAGGGTTCGGGGCCGGTATTTTTCAGTCCATTCAATTGCCGATATCATCTTAAACCATACCAATAAGAAAATTTACTTATCAGGCTGTCTCAAAAATAAAGTTAATTCTACAACAGAGTCATTTTTTTCCACTACAAGGTTAATTTATGTCTAAATTTCTCTATTTTGAGTGGGCTTGTTTTTAAGGTTAACGTATCTCGTAACCCAATTGTAGAAACTGTTTGAGTTTTGAGACATCCTCTGCTAGCTGTCTTTAAGATTTTACCAGAATCTCCACCATGGTTTCTTTGCTCCATGTGTAACAATCTGCTTTTGATTAATTAAAGTTTGCACTTGCATCATGTAATTATTATGCATTTCCTCAAAGTAAATTTCCCTTCTCTCAGCTTTTTCAAGCTCTTTTTGTAAGTCTTTAATTTGCTTCTGTGACTCTTCCATCCTTATATCAAGTTCTCTTTGTACTTCCTGATTGCACTTTTGTTTATCCACAAGTAGCGCTTCCAACTCCTGTGTTTTACTTTGTAACTCCTGATTATGCTTTTGTTCATTTTCAAGTAGCTTTTCTAATTCCTGTTTCTTACTCTGTGCTTCCTTATTATGCCTTTTTTCATACTCAAGGGCATTTTCTGTTTCGTTCATCTTAGTTTGTAGTTGCTGGTTCTGGCTTTTATAATTCTCAATTTGTTTTTCCATGTTCTGGATCTTTATTTGTAATTCCTGATTCTGCTTTTGTTCGTCCTCAAGTCCATTTTTCAACTCATTTATCCTTACTTCCTGTTCTTTTCCATAAATATTCAATTCTGGATCAGATACAAGTTTTTCTAGAGCACTAATAACTGCTTTGTCATAACTGTCAAAACCCAGAACTTCGACTTTTCTCCATAAGTCTAAAGGTACTTTTGTTTTTATTTTCTGCCATTCCTCAGTGTACATGTAAAAAGAAAAAGACCCTTGAGAGTAATATAGTTTCCCAATTAGAGAGCGATTGATATACTCTCTTAACTAAAAAATGTTGAATTAAATTGCTAACAAAAAGGATAAGTTCGCTGATTACTTTCATGTCTCAATAAAAAGTGATCTTCTGCAAAGTCTCATTACCTTATATGGTCACACTGGCCAGGTGAACTCTATAAGTAATTTAGGACTTACGCGCTTGAAATGTAATATCAGACACATGCGGGCTCATCAACATTATTTGAGTTTTTACAGTTAAGTCACTTTCGCTCGTGGTTTTCAATTCAACTGCGTAAGTCCTATAATTGATAATAAAGACTCCATGAATCTTTTGATATCTGTCTTTTTACTTTTGAGGGTAAACATTATTGACTATAAATTTAGAAGTAATTATAAATAATCAAGAATATCTACTTAGGAACTAAAAACATTAGCATCTATAGATTTTGCTAGGCCAGTTATTAGTAATATCAGTGGAGTTCCGACCAAGATACCCGTAATACCTGCCCCGGGCGATAATTAATTAACTAATCCTTACATTTTTTCATAAACATCCTTTCAATCAATACAGGTTTCGGATTGCTTTTTCAATTTCCTGCCTGAACTCCTTGCTCTGAATTTTTGCCCAGGCTTCTGGGAAGGTATCGAGTAACTTTAGAAGTTCTTGTTCCCTCCATGCTTTATAAGCTTTCACTCCTCGCAAACCTTCAGGATCATCTCTTTCATCTTCTTCTGAACCTTTTCTCCCTTCCGAAGAATCCCATTTTCCACTTTGAATATAAGTTTCCATTAAGTCGATTGCAACTACAGCATCATGCAGGTCTCCAAGATGATCCTGCAAAGCTTTAAACTCATTAATCATTGTCTCTGCTTCTTTTCCCAGTAGCTCTCCAAAAAACTCAAGTGTATAACGGAGCCCTTTAGTTGCAATTCTGAGCCTGTGCAGTCTCTCTATAGATATGTGTGGTCCTTCCACCCATTCGGAATAAGCACTTATATCTGCAAAACGGGCATAGAGTATAGAAGGAAGCGTGTCCTTTATTCTATGTGGCAAAGCATCATGTTTTCTTGTAGTTACAGCTATAGTCCAGGACTCAGGGACGCTAAGCAAGTCTGAAAAATCCTTTTTAAAACTGGCATACTTTTCATCATCCAGGTAAGCAAGCATGTTTTTCCGGGCTTTTTCCCTCTCTTCAGCAAGCACAGCAAATAAGGGTTCAAGATCATGCTTATTCTCAGGAGGCAGTTTTTTCAAATATTCTTGAGCTTTTTCCTGAAAAACGTCCAGATCCCTTGTGGCTCCAAGTGCCCCAAGGGTATTTCGAAGTCCTTTCAGGTGGGGTTCAAGCTTTCTTGAATCCAGGTACGCTCCAAAAACATTTTCAGCCGCTCTCATCCTGCGGATCGCAACCCTCATATCATGGAGATCTTCAATGTTTTCTCCTTTGCGGGCTCCTTTTTCATGAGTAAGCATTCTGGCAAGTTGCTGGGAAAAAACTTTCTGAGCTACCATAGGCATGGAGCTTTCAGGGCTGATTACAAATCTCAGGTCTCCCTTCTCTTTTTTACTTTCGCTTTTTTTTCCATTCTTTTTCTCGAGTTCTGTTTTTATTGTAATGGGGCTATCTTCATCTATTTCTTTACAGTGTATAAAGAGGAGTTCCATCTCAAAAAGAAATTCCCAGAGTTCGCTTCTCTCTTCTGCTCTTTTTACAGCTTTTTCCGCGTCCTTTCCCTTGAGTTCTACTTCAATTGCTCCCTCTACCTGTCTGATCCTGCCAAGCAGGAACTTCAAGTCCACTTTTTCAAATAAGTCAAAAATCCGGATAAAAGACGCGAGAATAAGGGCTTTATTCTTGAATTCTGGAGATAGCACGATGTTTGATTTTTCAAAAAATGAGGACAGGTTCTTTCCGCTGAGTTCAGTGGCCTGAAGATCCATTATGAGGGCTAACATCCTGAGCTCGTGAAACTTTAGTCCTTTCAGAGGATGAGTCAGGAGAATTTCTTTTCCCATCCTTGACTTTTCTTTCGGAGAAACCGAGCTTCCTATGTTCTGGAGAAGGGCCGCAAAGCCCAGTATTTTTCTTTCGTCTTCTCCCAACCTATGATAGGGGTAAAGTCCATCAAAAAGTGTGAGTACGCAGTCCTTGACATTCTCTGCCCTGACTCTATCTACTTCATAAAGCTCAAATAGAGTTTCAAGAGACCACTCCTTGATAACTGACTTTTCTAGATTTTTATCAGATATTAGATTCCAGGTCTGAAAATGGAATTTTTCTGACCCATCAATTGTAGAGTAAAAGGGAAAAATTGAAAGTCTGTTTTTTTCAAAATTAGAATAAACATTTTCTATTTCTGACTCGGGGATTCTCAGGAGAAGGCTTAATTCCGCTTTACCCAGACCTTTGTCAAGTGAAAGGAGAATTCTAGCATATTTTCCATATACATTTTCCTGATTTGAAAGCTGCATGCAAAAAGCTCTTTCCCTGAAGTTCAAAAGGGTTTTTTCCGGTATATTATCTTTAAAGAGGAGGGCTCGTTCGAACTTGGAAAAATGATCTTCTGTAAGGTTGTAGTTTTTCATCAGGTATTCCAAAATAGCTTGCAAATCCTGAACAGTCCCTTCCTTTTTCAATTCAACTTCAAGATGGCTGTAGAACTTTTCCCGGTTTTCATATTTAATGTTCACCTGCTCAAGAGAAAATTCGGCTATATCCCGGTCTCCCAGTTTCACCTGGCGTACAATCCTTTTTTGCTTAAGTCTCAGCAGTGGAGACAGGTTAAATCCTGAGCTAAGCTCGAAAATCTTTTTCTTTATCATTATGTCCGAGCAATCAAAAACGGAGGCATCGTTAGGCAGGAAACTGGTATATTCTTCTCTTTTGTGTACTTCAGTTCCGAACCCTTCCAGACTCTTGATTGTTAACCACTGCCCTTCTTTTCCTGTTTCTTTACGTAGCCGTAGATAATAGCCCTCAGCCATTAAATCAATTTTTTCTGTGTCCAGGAAGGTATCTTCGATAAGCTGTACTACAGTCTCGGAAAGAGAGTAATTTCCCAGTTGTGATAACGTTTCAAGATCATGAGTTTCTGATTCATTCAGTATCAGAAACTTTGATTCGATTTCCATATCTCCTCCAATTATTGCAACAGAAGCAATAAGGTCATTTTTGTCGTGTAAACATTCTATTAATGAACCGGTCCCAATACCCACCTATTTAGATAATAAGATTTTAATATTGTTTTTTCATGATTGGAAACTTTATTAACCGCTCGAATTGGAGATTGGACCTGAGCATTATGAAGTTTAAACACCATTCTCATTATAAAAAGATAAGAGTAAGGTGCTTTGAGATCTTTTTCATCACGGAAATTCAATCAGTCTCCACTAATTCATTCTAATAAATTTTCAAAAAGAGCTGGATATTTTTCTTTCAATGGTATTAGAAGCTCTTTGTCCAGTTTTGCGTTATAAAGCGTTTTCGCTTCAGAAAGCTGGTCAATTGATAAATTACGGGCATCTTTAAGATTGGTCTTTTCAAGGTTAGCTTCTTTAAGGTTAGTGTCTTTGAGGTTAGCATTTTTAAGGTCAGCTTCTCGGAGGTCAGCTTTTATAAGATTAGCCTTTATAAGATTAGCATTTGTCAAGTCAACTCCTTGAAGATTGGCTCCTTTTAGATTTGCATTAATAAATATAGCTTCTTCAAGATTAGCTCCTTTTAGATCAGCCTTTTTAAGTTTTGCCTCTTCAAGATTAGCTTTCTTCAGGTTAGTTGCTTTGAGGTTTGCCTCTTTAAACCTGGCTTCATGAAGATTAGCTTCACAAAGGTTAGCCCCTTCAAGCTTAGTCTTTTTTAGGTTAGCTTTCATAATGTTAGCCCTAGTGAGGTTAGCTTTCTGGAAGTCAGCCTCTTCGAGGTTAGCCTCCTGAAGGTCGGCTCCTTCGAGGTAAGCTTCTTGAAGGTCAGCCTTTTCAAGGTCTACTTCGCAGAGTTTAGCTCCCTGAAGGTCAACTTTCTGGAGGTTAGCTCCTTGAAGGTCAGCTCTTAGGAGGATAGCCTCTTTGAGGTTAGCCCCCATAAGGTTAGCCCCCATAAGGTTAGCCCATATAAGGTCGGCTCTACAAAGGTTAGTCTCTTGAAGGTTAGCTTCTTGAAGATCAGCTCCAAAGAGATTAGCTCCTTGTAGGTTGGCTCCCTTAAGGTTAGCTCCATAAAGGTTAACCATTCGAAGGACAGCTCCTATAAGTGTAGCTTTTTCAAGGTTTGCTTCTTGAAGATTAACTCCAAATAGGTCAGCCTCTTCGAGGTTAGCCCCTTGAAAGTCAGCTCCCTGAGAATCAACTCCAATAGACTTTATTTCTTTAATACGTTTTTTTTCTGATACAGTAATCTTCACCTACCTCCTTCTGTTACTCGTATTTCAGTTGCATTGACACTATTAGTGAGCATATCAGGTGTATAGCAGAACCCGAATATCATTTTTACTTACTTATAATGTTGTAATAAAATTTGCTTATATTTATTTAATTTTTATGGCTTGCCTAAATTATCCGGAGAAGTTGACCTGCAAACTCAAACTATTTTTTTAGAGGCTGTCTTAAATTCAAACCATTCCTACATTTAGATAGCAGGCATTGCTGATATCAAATTCAGGTTGTAAATTTATTAAAATGGGTAATGAACACTTTTCATTTTGTCATTACATATATCTACCCTTAAAAGCTTGTATTCCATTTTATACATAAAAGTCATGCACAAAAACTCTACCTATGGCTCGAGTTTTACAAAAATTCAGATATTTTGTATGCGTTTTGAAGCCCGAATAGCACTGCACCCACGCCACGTTCTGACAGGCGTATAAATCCCTTTGGAACGCTTTTGTCTATAAGTTTAGCGCGATATAATTCATCGACTGCATTTTTATCTAGTTTTGATTGCTTTTCCCACCCTTCATTCATGTCAAATATCCCCATTTCATATAGATGCTTAAGTATTTCAATTTCCATGGCTTCTAACATGTACATATCTATCAAATCCCCATTTCAAATATAACCTGCCGGAGTAGACCTTAGAAGTCTAGCTTCCAGGAATCTTTTATCTTTTATCTTTTATCTTTTATCTTTTATCTTTTCTATTTTGGGCTATCCCCGGTGTTGCGCCAGCCGTCAAATGTCACATATAGTCAATTAGAACTATTCAGAATCCCTTAATCCTTGATGATTGACTCGACACCAGGAACAGGATCTGTTAAAATATACCTTCTTAGCCGCAGGGAAGAGGTGACTGCAGCCAACGTGTTGTAGCCTGTTTGAAGTTACGAGATAATCACTAATTTACAGATATAACACTTGATATATACTTTTTGCATATATGCTATATATCTAACCTTAGATATATAGAATCTATTCTTTAGTAAGTTTTCAATGCTGCTCGGTTTATGGCTTCTTCATGCACTTATCATGTCCTTCTTTCGGCAGGTCGACATTTAATTTTTCATAATTTATATTGATGTTGATTTTGAAATAATGCGTAGTTTTTGTACGTAACTTTTAGGTTTACACATGAACAATTAATAATATCTCATACTAATCTTTTATGAAAAAAGTATCCAGTATTCATATATGTGGTGATAGTTGAGCTAGATGCGTTAAGCAACTTTAAATATCATTTCTAACTGGTGGATACCATAAAACGACGTCAATAAAAATGTTCTGATTTTTAATGTTGACCTGTCGGAAATGTTCCGGTTTTGATCTGTATATGAGAGGACAGGGTAATCAGAGAAGAAATTAAAGTGTTCAGATTCTTAAACCGCATTGAAGACGGAATGAAAACGGGGAAGAGCGGCTATAAATTCACATTTCAATATCTAATTTGTTTTGAAATAGATCATTTCCCTTCCCTTCAAGCCTTCAATCTTTTTCTTTCTATTTCTATTATTTCAGGGCTGAGTATAGTTCTCTATAATTATTTCTCATTCAGCCAGCCCCAGAGCTAAGCTGTTCTTTTGAAAAAAATATCTCTTTGTCTGATATGAAAATAATGGCAGCAACGGCAGTAACGACCAAAGTTTCAATGCACTTTGCAAATTGGGTCATTTGCAGAGCTTCCTGCGAGGAATTGATGATAATGTGAATAAGAATCACTGCCAGAACACTTTTCCCATTTTTTACGTAGAGCCAGCTGATAATCACTCCCATAGGTATGATACTGACAAAAAAATTCACCGCATACAGGATGTTTTCGTGGAAAATTTCGTACTGATATGTGTGATTGATAAAGATCAGCGGGAAATGCCAGAGAGACCAGAGCACACTGAAAACTATTGATGCAGTAAAGAAAGTGTGCCGGCTTTGCAGACTTTCAAAACCGTATCCTCTCCACCCAAGTTCTTCAAAAGTTGAAGCCATTATAAGAGTAAGAAATACAGGGACAAACCCTGATGAGAAAGAGTATTCTTCAGCGAATTGAAATTGAGAAGTTGATCCGCCAAATGGAAGAGAAAGAAAGATAGATACCAGAATAGTAAGCGGCATTATTAAGAGAAATGCCAGCAGCACTTTTGGTCTTATTAACCTGAGATTGATAAGCCGGTTAATAAAATCTTTTTTTAGATCTGAATTTTTAGACATAAATATCATAAAAAATGAGACAAGAAAAGGAACCATCATTCCAACTAACGCTAATAGTATGTACATTCCGCTATCATCATGAAAACTTAAATATGCTGCTGAAAACCAGAGGGCATAGGTTGTAATAAAAGTCGTAGTAAAATAGACGCCGGGTTTGTACTTGTAGTTGGGAATCATCTGTTCACCTAAAATAGAAATTGTTGAGATTTGATACTTGATTTTTCCAGTGTGATGAAGATTTTTTCCTTTTATTACCTGATTTTGACAGTTAGAAACATATAAATGCTCTTTGTTTTGTATTATTTGGTTCTATGAAGATCACAAAACAAAGAGCTTTCCCTACAAATTCCTAACAAGAATATATGTGTTTCTATCGGCTCTATTCTTGCCGTCTAATTCTTTCATGAAAAACTTAATTTCTGTGATACTTTTGGCAAACATAAAAGCAAGGGTATTGATCTCAATAGTTGAATAATCGGTTTGTTAAGATACGAATTTACTGAGAATTTAAGTATCAAAGAGGTTGGCAGATGCGCGAAAACTGACAAGAGCACGAATTCTGTTACTTGCAAACAAGAATAAAAAGAATATAGAAATCGATGAAATACTGAATGTTGGAAGGAATACTGCCGGGAGAATCAAAAAGATATATCTGGAGGAAGGTCTTCAAAACGCTATTGAGGATAATCCAAGAACTGGTCAACCCACAAAAAGAAACGCACACTGCAGAAGTCATAGCTCAAGCATGTACCAGACCTCCTGAGAGTAGATAAAAGTGGACACCTGTACTGCCTACTGAAGAATTGAAGAAAAAAGGAAAAATCCGGGTCTCAAACCGCTGCTTTAAGTTTCTGCTCTAGATTTCAGATTTCTTGTTGCTCCTCTGGTATTAGGAAATAAGAAATTGCATTCAGTCATAAACTCTTTTTAAAGATTCACAGTAGAGAGAAAATTATGCCTGTGCTCTACAAATCATTTACTCTTACAGATAGCTTCTGGAAAACATAACTTATATTAAATGTTATACTTATTATATTGCAGAAACCAAGACTGTTACGAGGCCCATGCATGGAAGACTCTGTTGTTGCTAAAATCAAAGACCAGTTTGATAAAAAAGGAAATCCAGCAAAGATTCCACTTATGAACGGAAAGCGCTTTTTCGAAGCCCGAGCCGAAAAAGACGGAATCTATGTTGATAACCTGAAAAACCAGCCTTTTCTCCCATGGAAAGCTTTTTCCGAGACTGTAAATTTTCTGCAGAAAAATGGAGGGAAGGCAAAAAAAGGAAATGCAACAAGCTCCAGGCTGGGAGATCAAAACCTTGACCTGAACACTGTAGAAGGTTATATTGCAAGTGAAATCTACGGCTGCAAGACAGGAGATAGCATATTTAAGAGGATAACGCCATTATCGGCTATTCTCGCATGGGCTGATATATGTAAAAACACAAGGGGACAACTCTCTCTTCTTTCAGAAAAAAAAGAGTTTCAAACCTCTAAGCCAGAGAAAGACCTACCTGAAACAGGCATTTCTAAAACAGATCTCTCTTTTAATTCATCACTGGAAGAAGTTAAAGAAAAAGAAGAAGTAATCAATTCACTTAACTTACAGCTTAATTCACTTAACTTAGAGCTCTCAAAGAAGGACTCCGAGTTAAAAAGTCTGGAAACAATACTTTCAGAAAGCCTGCCACGAATTAAAGAGTTTGAGGAAGAAATCGCGGGCAGAGACAGGGCAATTGAAGCTCAAAAGGAAGAACTTGAGGAAAAAACTGGAAAAATAGATGCTCTTGAAAAACTCCTATCAAATTCAGAAAGAAACATAAAAACCCTTGAAGAAAAGCTCACAGGTAAAGAAGCTGAATTCAAAGAACTCGACAAACTTAGATCCGAAAAAGCAGATATAATCAAAAAATTTGAGCAGGAAATAGTTGAAAAGAAAGAAGAAATAAAAACTCTTAATGAAAAGTTCCTTGAAAAAGAAAGAGCTGTGGAGAAACTTGAAGAAAGCATTTCAGTGAAGGACAGAGACCTTAAGACTCTTGCCGAAGAGGTTATTACAAAAAGCGGAGAGATGAAAAGAATTGAGGAAAAACTAACCGGCAAAGAGAGAACAATAAATACACTTGAAGCCATGCTCGCTGCAAGTGGAGAAAAAGTAAGAAAGCTTGAAATGCAGATCGCTGGATATAAAGAAGCAGAAAAAACTGCAGAGCAGCTCTGGGAAAAAGATGAGCTAATTAAACAACTCAAAAGAACGCTTGTAAGCAAAGAAGAAGAAGTTTCCAGGCTCAATGAAGAAAATAGGAAGTACAGGATGCAGCAAAAACTTTCATCTGAAGGATTAAGGCTGATAGAAGAGCAAAAAGCCTCAAGAAAATGGTGGAAGCGCTTTTAAACCGGAGATAAAACTGTTTATTTTAAAATCTGTTAAACTTTATTCATTCCTGGCTTTTTGCTGCCTGGTGAAAGGAATGAACTGCGGAGCAGATGGAGGATCATATCAGGGCTGATTTTCCTTAGATTCATTATCTCACCGATTATCTCTTCTTCAGTCTTCCCCTGGCCCTCCAGTTCCTTTATTTTTTCAAGTACAAAGGAAGGAATTACAAAATAATTATTAAGGTCGTGCCAGTGCCCATTGACATCCCCTTTTATAAGATTAATGCCTGAAGACGCAAGATACATCTTGATAAATTTAGAAAGCCCTTCATAGGAAGATGCTGGAAGTTGAAGTATTTCTATTGCAGGGCAGGTCTTGACAAGACTGAAAAGATCCTTATCTGAGGGCCGAAAAGCGAGATGCACCGCCCTCTCATCTTGCTCAAGATTAAGAATTTCATCCCTGCTTGTTACAACTCTAATTCGTATACTACCTGGCCCCATTTTATTCTCCCACTCCTCTATATGCATGGGTCATTTATTTAATTTTGTATTTCTGTTTTTCGAATTAAATTTCAGTATGTCGGATGAGTAAGTCGCAGATAAGAACTACCAGAAGCGGCAAAAATTGGTTTTTGATACCCATAAAATGATTCCTGCATTATTGAGCTCCTTTTGAACCTGCTCTAAGCCCGGCTGCTATGGCCTGCCCAAAGGAAATGCACCCGTCTCCACAGGGGACCTGGCGGTGGCTCAGGAATTCAAAGCCTGCTTCTGTAACAGTTTCTGCAATGCACGAAGTGATGTGCTCATTATAAGCAACTCCTCCGCTCAGACCTATCTTTTCAAGTCCCCTTTTTGCAGCAAGAGACGCAGCAAGTTCTGAAATTCCCATTGAAAGGCTTTCTTCAACCGCAAAAGCAAGAGTTTCAGGTGAATACTTTCCGGAAAGTTCATATACTCCCAGAAGGAGCTCGGTGCTGTCAAGCACAGGAACTCCTGAGTCCCTGTCTTTCGTAAAGACCAGGGGCAGATCTATAACATGAGTACATTTCTTTGCGGCGGATTCGAGTTTCATTGATGGCTCTCCATCATAGGACCGGATACCGCAGATTCCAAGCATTGCCGCCGCCGCGTCCAGCACTCTTCCTGTGCTGCTGCTTCGTACAACATTTATCCCTGTTTCAAGCTGTTTCATTACAGTTGAAAATTCAGCGGCTCCTTTAGGAAAAGTAAGGGGAAGTTTTTCCAGTTCTGCTCTACCAAGCCTCTCAAAAAGGATACCCAGAACCATCCTTGAAGGTGTTTTCGATGCAAGGTCTCCCCCTGGCATTGCTTGAGGGAGTAAGTGTCCAGCTCGCTCAAATCCGAAGTAAGAGGACTCAAATAGCTCACCTCCCCAGACTGTGCCGTCACTGCCGTATCCTACTCCGTCAAGAGCGATTCCGAGAATTCTGGAATCCAGCGGCAGGGAATTGTCAGCCATAAGTGCCAGCATGTGGGCGTGGTGATGCTGGACCTGAAGTATATTTTCCCCTCCCGCCTTAAGCGCAAAACGGGTTGTGTTAAATACCGGGTGCAGGTCACAGCCCCAGTTAAGAGGTTCGATTCCGGTAAGCTGTATAAGGTGCCTTACAACCTCGGAATGATATCTGAAGGTTTCTACGTGACTGGTATTTCCTATATACTGTGAAATATAGGCAAGATTTCCTTTTGCCACAGTAACCGTGGAATTCATCTCAGCTCCTACCCCTATGGAAGCTTCAACTTCGAAAGGCAGCTCTACAGGTTCAGGCACAAAACCACGGGAACGCCGTATAAAGGCCGCCCGTCCATTCACAACCCGGATAACCGTATCATCGTTCCGGTTTGCAATAACCCTGTTGTGCAGCAGGTAAAAATCGGCAATTCCTTTAAGTTTTTCAAGCGCTTCTTTGTTTTCAATAACCATGGGCCTTCCCGGCAAGTTTGCGGAGGTCATAACATAGACAGCATCAGGTACGCGGTCAAAAAGCAGATTCTGTGTGCCTGTATAGGGAAGCATGACCCCTATATTGTGCAGGCCAGAGGAAACCGATTCCGCAAGGTTATATCCCTTTGACCTGACAAGTACGGCAATAGGCCGGCGGTAGGATCTAAGGTACTCCCCGCCTGCACCTTCAAGCTCTGCAAAGGATTCCACAGTCTCTGCATTTTTTGCCATGACTGCAAAAGGTTGTTCCGGGCGCCTTAACCGACTTCTAAGCTCGTTTACAGGCTCTTCTTTTCGTGCATTGCAGGCAATATGAAAACCCCCATACCCTTTTATAGCAATAATTGAACCCTGCTGAAGGAGGTCTGATGCCCTGGCAATTGCATCATAGCCTTTTGACAGTACCTCTCCTTCAGAGTCCGAAAGCCAGATCTCTGGCCCACACTTCGGGCAGCAGACAGGCTGCGCATGATATCTCCGATTAAGAGGATCAGTATACTCTTTTTCGCACTCGGGACAAAGAGGAAAATCCAGCATAGTGGTATTTTCCCGGTCATAAGGAAGGGTTTGGACTGTTATATATCGAGGTCCGCAATTTGTGCATACTGTAAAAGGATAATGGTAATACCTGGAAGAAGGATCAAAAATTTCAGACCTGCACTCTTCGCAAATAGCCGTGTCAGGAGGAATTATGGAATTTTCAAAAACTCCGGATTCACTGGGCACGATACTAAATTTGGAATACCCGGAAATAGGGTGATTTTTTGTTTTGATTTCCGTAATTTTAGCAAGAGGGGGGGTTTTTTCAGGAAGTTCTCTAAGAAAACTATCAAGGCTTTTCCGGTCCCCCTCTATAAAAACTTCCACATAGTTTCCCAGATTTTTCACGTAACCAAAAATTCCATTGGCTTTTGCAAGCTGATATATATAAGGGCGAAAACCTACACCCTGTACGGTACCGGTAATATGGAGAAGCCTTGCTTCGTTTTGCATATAAAATAAAGATTACTGTTTGTCGTTAAAATAGCTTTCTAAATAATAAAAACCTTAACTCCGACTTTTTGTATGGAATACACTAAAATCAATATATATTTTATAAGTTCTTTCAGTCCTTTTGATTGTGATTTTGATGAAAAAATGGATGAAAAATATATTCTTACTCAATAGGGGA
>JASGVX010000074.1 GCA_030054735.1 Methanobacteriota archaeon
TATCAATACTCATAGATATAAATGAAGAATGGATTACAGGAAATAAGTATTTAATAATGGAACAATAATCAAAAAACAAGAGGAAAAGGGTATAGAGAATTTTACAGAAAATTAGGCACACTGCCCAAGGTATCAGGAAAAAAGAACGGACTAAGGATGAATATCTAAAATAAGATATCTTAAAGAAACAGAAATCTAAGAGGAACAGAAGTCTAAAAGAAACCGTACTTCGAAAATTATTTATCATAGTTGTATCATATAACAGTTTATGAGTGGTATAATTAATGATTATTTCTACAATTTTTTTTCGGGGAATGACTTGTCTTACTGGGTTGTTATTGCAATTCTTGTTTTTATTATAATTTTCTACCTTTTAAAGCCTTCCAGAAAAGATAAAAAATAATTAATCCAGTTTCTAATGTCATATTTTAAATATGTCATTTTCCTGAACTATTTTTAAAATCCCCCATTTAATTTACTGGTTTCCTGATGCAAATATTAAAATTCTCAGATTCCGTAGAAATCTTCTTTTTTCCCAGCAGGAATGGGAAATAATTATTGATAAGGAAAATCACAGGTACCATTAAGAGAAGGTTAAGCGCTGTTAAGCTCAGGGCAAAAGCTGTATTGTAATAGAAATATTCAAGCTCGACTCCGGAGCTTAGAACTGCCAGTTTTGTCAGCACGTCCTTCAGGGGGAAGTGGAGTACAAGCACATTCAGGCTGTTTCTCCCGTAGTATTCCAGTACCCTTGAACCTCCTATTTTTTTGAATAGATAAACGAAAGCAAAGATGCCTGAGAAAGCAAGGAGATAATACGAAAAAAAGTTCCCGTATTAAAATAAAAATAAATTAAAAATGTGGGAATCAAAGATAAATTCAAAAATAGATGAAGTAAGCTGAAAATAGAATTTCCTAACAAAAAAGCAATGTAAAAGTAATGAAAACATATAGAAAACAACAAAAATGATTCTGGTGGGGCCGCTGAGATTTGGACTCAGGTCGCAAGACCCCCAGTCTTGCAGGATGGACCAGGCTACCCTACGGCCCCGCAGAGCAGATTTATTTCTTCGATGACAAAGGGTTTTACCACGCTTGCCATCAAACAACTATTGTAAATATACATGTAGTATAAATGAGTATCGGTAGGGAATGACCCGAATCTTACCCCTATCATTATTCAAATTGTTGATCTGTGTTTTTTGCATACTTTTTTCTCAGGTTTTTTAGCTTAAGGTTTCTGGATGTCAGGATCTGAAGGCTTGCTCAGTATGCTTTTTGCCCGAAGGACTCTCTGGATAAAGGTGATATGCGAGAGTACTGCTATCAGTATAAGCGCCCAGCCGAGGAGTCCTGAAAGGGCTCCGAAAGCCAGGATAAGCATCCTTTCTGTACGTTCGGCAAATCCTACAGACAATTTACTGCAGCCTGCAGACTCGGCTCGAGCACGTGTGTAACTTACGAGAAAAGAACCAATGAGGGCATAGCCTGACCAGAGCCACCCGTCAATCCCCAAAACCGGGAGAACATTGAGCTTTCCGTTTATTGCTCCTGCCATTATCCCAAGAAACATGACCCCATCGGAATAGCGGTCGCATACTGAGTCCAGTACTCCTCCAAAAGGGGTGATACTGCCTTTTGCTCTTGCAACCCCTCCGTCAAGGACATCGAAAACTCCGCTGAAAAGTATAAGGAGTCCTCCTTCAAAGGGTTTGCCCAGGACAAATGCAACTCCGGCAGCCACGCTTAGCACAAAACCCAGCAGGGTGAGGGTGTTTGGAGAGAGGGGTATTGAGCGGGCAAATGGGATTATCAGTTTTCTTGCGCTGTTTTTTAAGTCCTCAAATATTTCAATCCCTTCCTTTATCTGGCTATTTGATACTTCATCTTTGGATATAGTCTTATCTTCTTTCGAAATATCTATGCTTTCTGAGTTCCATTAAGAGAGCCCTTTATATTATTGAAGAGCGGTTCTCCTGATTCAATGCTCTTTCAGGGATGGAATTCTCAAGAACGAGACTTTAGGATCGCTATATAAATAAAGTCACATGAGTTTAAAATGAGATGGAGTTAAAATATGAATATAGTGGAAGAACACAGGGGAAAGTGCATTCGATGTGGACAGTGTCTTGAGGTCTGCCCTCGATATGAAGACCCGGATTTGCCTGGCCAGCTTTATGGGTATCTGGAGGGGTCTTCTAATATCAGTCCTGATTCTCTGCTGCGCTGTCTTACCTGTGGGCTATGTGTTTCTGCCTGTCCTGAGAATCTTGGCCTCAAGCCTCTGATCTCTTCTGCCCGGCGGAAATGGGTAAATGAAAACGGCCTTAATGACAGGCAAACTATTGTAGATCCAGAGGCTGAAAATAATCTTTTCAAAAAAATTGCTGAAATGGATGAAATCCCTGAGTTTGCAAAGAGGGCTGGTTCTGTTGTCTATTTCCCGGGCTGCGCTGGCACCTATATCAATAAGGTGATGGTACAGGCTTCTGTTGCCCTTCTGGAAAAGGCAGGAATTGATTATAGTGTTCTGAGCGGGCTTGAATACTGTTGCGGGGCTGTTTCTGCAGGTGCCGGAAATCCTGGGCCCATCCTCAGGCACGGGCAGAAAAACATAGAAGAAATACGTAAAAGAGGGGCGAAAATCCTTATTACTTCCTGCCCAGGATGTTTCAAAGCTTTTAAAGATACCTACCCGCGCATGTTTAGCAACCTGGACTTTGAGGTTCTGCAGGTATCGCAGTACTTAGACCTTCTTTTAAAAGAAAAGAAACTTACTCCGGAAAATGCACTCAAATACAGGGTTTTTTACCACGACCCCTGCCACCTGACAAGAGGCATGGGCGTCTACACGGAAGCAAGGAATGTGCTTGAGAAGATTCCCGGGACCATGCTGGCTAATAAAACTCAAGAAGGGTCGGCTTGCTGCGGTTTTGGAGGAGGGACAAGGGTAAATTACCCTTCTGACTCTATTTCTATAGCTTCTGATAGGTTTAGAGCTGCCAAAAAACTGGGCTGCGAAGTGATCGTAACAAATTGCGGTGGCTGTATGCAAAACCTCATCGAAGCCGGAATGGATGAAAAAATTAAGATCTTTGATATAGCTGAATATCTGGCTCTCGCTTGCGGAGTAAAAATAGAGAGGGAAGACAGGAAAATGATCGAGCTCGTAAACAGGGCTTACAGTTCATGTGTTTCTGCTTATAAAAAACCAGATCTATCATAAACATGAAGCTCGCATCACTTTTATACTCCCCTTTTCTCTACATACATGCAGCGCATTTCATACTTTTTTATCTTTTACTATCTTTTCTTTTATTTTAATATTGTTTTTCTTTTCTGGCCTGCAAATGTTTCAGATTTCTGTTTTTTTATCCCGGTCAAAAATTTGGAAAATCTCTCTCGGTAAAAAATCTACTATATATAATTTTCTCTTTTATTCTGTTATTTAATCTGAATTTTTTCAGGCTTAGAGATAATGTAAAAATTATGTTCAGAAAAAGAATCATTTATTTCCAATCTAAGATATAATTTGAAAATTTAATGAAAAACAGCATTAATCACTATAATCTTACTTCATGCATCTTATGGGGATGAAAATTATGTTTATTTTCGTTCCTTTAATCTCTTAAAAAGATCTGGTTATTTTTTCTTTTTTTCCACCCCTTCAAATGTCCATCTTAAATATTTGATTTTTATATTTTTTGTTTATTCTTTATATTTTTCTCTTCTACAACACTCCGGAAAAAGTATCAAAACCACAATATATGTATAATATATAATTGCCCATATTGAGCTTCCGTTTTAACAAAATATTTATACCAGTAAGGAGAAGTTAAGTCTGGAGACATCTGTGAGATGAATTAACAGACGGGATTAAAATGGCACCAAAAATATACCCTCTGCTAAATTCTCATGAACCCCAGTAAGCAATCATGAATGATTCATGATTTTGCAGTTTTGCTTGTGGTAATCTTGGTTTCCCACCCATATATATCATAAGCTACTTTTCGTGCGTCTCATGACTGGAGAGCGAGAGCTGGAGTCCCAATCATCATCCAACAAACCGCAGTATTTTTCAAAAATCAATATTATTCCTGGTAGCGTTTTTGAAACAAATAAAATTAATTTGGACTTTTAATGGAACCTGGTGAAAATTGAATGATATCGTTTTTGATCTCCATGATACACCATACAGCTACTTTACCTCCTGCATAAGAGTCCAATAAATCCACGTTTTATTGAAAATTGATTGCAGGAAAAACTTGAAAATGAGAAAATTTACTGCGGAAAATGGGATCATGGTTTTCATGAGAAGTTGAGAGGTCTCCAAAAAAATAAAACGGAGGATGCAACATTAGCAAAGAAGAATTACTTCAGGAACTTTCAGACGCGATCATTTCCTGCAAAAAGGATGTAGTACTCGCTGCAGTTGAAAAGGCAAAAGGAGTAATGGATCCGGCAGAAATCATAGAAAAGGGACTTGCAGAAGGCATGAATGAAGTGGGAATCCGCTTTGAGAGAGGCAAGCTTTTCCTGCCACATGTGATGATGGCTGCCGATGCGATGACTGCAGGAGTCGATGCCCTTAAGGATCTTATGCCTGAGGGAGCTTCTGGAAGTAAGCTTGGCGTTATTGTGAACGGTACCGTAGAAGGTGACGTGCACGATATTGGCAAAGCAATCGTATCTACTATGCTCCAGTCAGCTGGTTTTGAAGTCCACGATATCGGCCGTGATGTTCCAACCAAGAACTTTATCGCAAAGGCAAAGGAAGTCAACGCTGATATGATTGGAATTTCCGCCCTTATGACCACAACCCTTCAGGGGCAGAGGGATGTAATTGAGCTCCTCAAGGAAGAAGGTATGAGGGACAAAGTAAAGGTCATGGTAGGGGGAGCTCCCGCAACCCAGGCCTGGGCTGACAAGATAGGAGCAGACTGCTATGCTGAAAACGCAAGCGAGGCTGTTGCAAAGGCAAAAGAATTGCTGTTATAACTTGTTTTCAATGGAGGTATGAATATGGCAAAATGTAATGCAGTTGCAGGATTTAATGCACTTAACGGTGTAGAATTAAACCTTTTTACGACTGATGAACTCAAAGCTATCCACTACGCAACCATGGAAGTTCTGATGAACCCCGGTATCCAGGTCTCTGACCCCGAGGCAAGGCAGATCTTCAAGGAAAATGGCTGTGAAGTCGACGAAAAGACCAATGTTGTAAAGATACCTGAATATCTTGTAAGAAGAGCACTTCAGCTCGCACCATCCAGATTTGTCCTCTGGGGCCGCGACAAGAAGTACAACACCGTGCAGGAATGTGGCGGCAAAGTTCACTGGACATGCTTTGGTACCGGTGTCAAGATGTGCAAGTACCAGGACGGCAAGTACATAACCGTTGACTCCGTCGAGCAGGACATTGCAGACATCGCAAAACTCTGTGACTGGGCTGAAAACATCGACTACTTCTCTCTGCCTGTTTCCGCAAGGGACGTTGCAGGTCAGGGTGCACAGGACGTCCACGAGACCCTCACCCCACTTGCAAGCACCGCCAAGCACTACCACCACATTGACCCTGTTGGCGAAAATGTCGAGTACTATAGAGACATCGTAAATGCCTATTATGGCGGCGATGAAGAAGAAGCAAGGAAAAAATCTATCTTCTCCATGCTGGTCTGCCCGACAAGCCCGCTTGAGCTCAGTGTTAACGCATGTCAGGTCATCATCAAAGGCGCACGCTTTGGAATGCCTGTAAACGTCCTGAGTATGGCAATGTCCGGCGGATCTTCTCCTGTCTACCTTGCAGGAACTCTTGTCACACACAACGCCGAAGTCCTCTCTGGAATTGTGCTTGCCCAGCTTACAGTCCCCGGAACCAAAGTCTGGTACGGAAGTTCTACCACAACATTTGACTTGAAGAAGGGCACTGCCCCCGTCGGATCTCCCGAACTCGGCCTGATCAGCGCATCTGTCGCAAAACTCGCCCAGTTCTATGGCCTCCCAGCATTCGTGGCAGGCACCTAGTCTGATGCAAAGATCCCGGACGGCCAGGCGGGACACGAAAAAACAATGACCTGTCTCCTCCCATCTCTTTCCGGAGCAAACACCCTCTACGGTGCCGGTATGCTTGAGCTCGGTATGACCTTCTCTATGGAACAACTTGTTATCGACAACGATATCATCAAGATGACAAAAAAAGCCCTCCAGGGAGTACCTGTAAATGAGGAAACCCTTGCTGTTGAATCCATCCAGAAAGTCGGCATAGGAAACAACTTCCTCGCCCTGAAGCAGACCAGGCAGCTTGTGAACTACCCCTCCGACCCCCTGATCATTGACAGGCGCATGTTTGGAGATTGGGCAGCAGCCGGCTCAAAGGACCTTGCAACTGCAGCACACGAGGTAGTTGTGGACGTTCTCAAGAACCACCAGGTAACCCCAATCGATGCCGATATCCTCAAGGACATGAAGGCAATCGTGGACAAAGCTGACAAAGCTTTCAAAGGCATGTAATTAGAATATTAAGATATCCAGGAGATCTAAAAATGGCAAACAAAGAAGAAATTATTGCAAAAGCAAAAGAAGCAATCACTGAATTTGATGATGAACTTGCAGCAGAAGTTGCAGAAGAAGCCATTAAAGCAGGCGTCGACCCAATAGAACTCATTGAGAAGGGCTTTACTGCAGGCATGGAAGAAGTAGGAGAAAAATTCGGTCAGGGAGAACTTTTCCTTCCCCATGTGATCGCAGCTGCTGAGGCAATGAATGCCGGTATAAAAGTTATTACCCCGGAAATGGAAAAGCGCAAATCTCAGACCAAGAACCTTGGAACCGTCCTCCTTGGAACCATCGAAGGAGACATTCACTCAATCGGAAAGGACATTGTAGCCTCCATGCTAAACATTGCCGGTTTCAAAGTTGTGGACCTTGGAAGAGATGTCCCGATTAAGACCTTTGTCGAAAAGGTTAAGGAACTCAAACCCCAGGTTGTTGCATCCTCCGCACTTATGACAACCACAATGGTCAACCAGATCCAGATCGAGGAGCAGCTGAAAGAAGCAGGTGTCCGTGACCAGGTCAAGACCATGGTCGGTGGCGCTCCTGTTACCCAGGACTGGGCAGACAAGATTGGTGCAGACATCTATGGTGAAAGCGCCAATGATGCAGTTGCCAAGATCAAAGCAGCCCTGAACGTATAAGTTAGCAAACGGTTTAGACTGCAGAAAGTGTGTTCTCCGGAATACACTTTCAACCTAATTTATTTTTGTACGGATTTTGCAAGACGGATAGCTGAGGGTATGGAATTTAAATATTGACAATTGTATAAAAACGACAAATTAAGTAAATTGTCAAAGTTTCTGAAGACTACAGTTTAAAAAGAGGAAGAAAAACGGAAAAAATTGCAAGTAATCACTCTAATTAAATATATATAGAATATATATTAACTATAGTTGCAAAATACAATATTAAAGCAATCCCCAACTTTCCGCAGATGTCCTTGAATTTATTACAATTTTGCCTGCTATCGTTTTTCTGAAATACACCCGGGTTACTCAAACATGTATTCTTGATATTTCCCGAATTTTTCGGTTTTTTGCCTTTATTTAAATACTTTCTATTTCCATTCCCAAAGCTTCAACTATGACAATAAATCTAAATGTTCGATGCTTCAGGCTTAAGATTAAAAATCAACATTATTGTAGAGGATAATAGATAATTTAGTTGAAGCATATTTTATTGGGATTCGTGAGGAAGCAAAGAAAAATCTTAAGTATTTACTCATTTTGCAGGTATATTTTATGAAATCCCTTCCTAGATCTCCTTTAAATAGCATTTTTTCTACTTTTTCCAGAATTTCTGGATATATAAATATAAGTTCTTCTTTAGTATGCAAAAAAAGAGCAGAAAAATCTCTGTGGATGCCCATTCTTCGTTTTAAGAGTTCGGTATTTAAGCTATCTTCAGAGATATAATTTTTAAATTATAGATAAGCATTAAAGTTCGCTACATTTTGATTTAAAGAATTCAGATTCAAATACTGCATGCTGTCGGTTTTAGGAAGAGGCAGATACTGGATCTCGGATCCACACCTTTGTAACTATCATCTTCTTCGTTATTCCAGTCCTGAGTTGTATCATTGGTATTTTTATTACCTTTGCTTATTCTAAGTTGTATTTTCACCACAAACCTCAGATGAAACGCATATGAAATTCTTCGAATAACAGGCACAAAAAATGAAAGTACCTGGAAGCACTTTCATGCTAAAAAATAATTTAAAAAAAGTACGGCGAAATTTTAACCATGGTTCCCAGGCACAGGGATAAAACCTGGCTGCTGCATCAGACCAGGGAGATTAACCTCACCCCATAACTCAGCAATCTTACCGTCTTTAATGCAGTAGAACTTTATATATTTCCATTATAAGATACTTTGTTAAAGAATCAGCGAACTATTGCTTTGTTTTCTTCTGTTGAGATATTTCCTTCATCCGTGTTTTCATCTGGCTTGTTTTGATAACTTTGCAACAGGTCTCTTTTATCAAAATATAAAATTCAGTGGTGGGTACCTTCCACAACTCTTATGCCTGCATCCTGAATTGTCTTTTTGATACTATCCAGGTTAGGACATTTAGGATAAGTGTCTTCCATAAGCATGCAGGAACTGAGGTGCACAACATCAGGACCGTATTTTTTGAGGGCATTTACCAGACGGTACACTCTCCTTCCCGAACAACCTCCGCATGTGAAAACGGCGATCATCTGCGTATTTTCGTCATAGGTCTCAAAATGTGACTTTCTTTCGTTGAAAGCCTGGAAACAGCCTACGCCCGGGCAGGCTTCTGAGACAATGTCACAGCGGACAACTGCTATTTTTGTTGGCTTTGTATTCTCAGTCAATGTTTAACAACCCCTAAGAACCTTTAAAGTTCAATCTCACAGCAAGCAAGTGGATTCCTTTTGTCTCGGTGCTTTTACAACAAGTGGCCTGAAAATTTCATCCCCGGGATTCAGGAGACTGTGGGGGATTTTTGCAGGGCTTTCGATAAGCATGTCCCTGCTAACCTCCAGCTGTTCATCGCCAATTTCGACCACGCCTTTCCCTTCAAGAACATAGAAAAAGACGTCTGTGGGAGTAATGTGCTTTTTTAAGGCTTCCCCTGGCTTGAGTTCAATATGTACTGCCTGGGCATATTCGGTATCATAGAGCATCCGTACGCTAACATTGTGAGGGTTAGGCTTTTCCGGCGAGGATTTCATCTCAACAACTTTCATATAATTACCCCCTTTCTGGCCAACTTATTACCATAGATCTTATTACTTTACTAGCTACTGTTTTTTCTTAGAGTACCCTGATTGTTTTTAACAGGCATCCCTTTATCCCGTATTATAACATCCTGGAATCCGTTTAATATATGGTTTGACCGCTATAAACTTATTATATCAGTCTCCAAACCAGCTTTATCATATTAAATTCAGCTCTGGCAGAGCACTGAGAATCTTAATCTCAAGCCTTGAAAGGAAACAGGGCTTAAGAGTTGTGAAGGAAACATACTACACAATTGCTTGCGGTCAAACATCAGATTTATAAAACACATGTAAGGCAAAAGGTTTGCAACTTAAAATGTAAGTTACAACCCAACCTGCTTTTTAAACTCGTCCAGACCTATATCTTCAATAAACTTACCAAGCCTCTTTTTTGTGCCGGAAGTTTTGTAGAAGTTAATGATTCTGTCAACAGTCTCAAGGACATCGTCTTCGGAAAGGTCTTTTGCTACAACCTGGGCAAGCCTGGGAGTTGCAGCAGCAGCACCCCCGACCATCAGGTTGTACCCCTTCGCCGTACCCATTACACCTATATCCTTGATCGCAGGTTCTGCACATGAATTAGGACAGCCGCTAACCCCAAATTTCAGTTTGGAAGGCATCTGCACCCCGTGATACTTCTCATCCAGTTTGAGGCCAAGGCTTACCGCATCCTGTTTAGCCTGCTTGCAGAAAGTAGTGCCCGGGCAGAACTTAACGCTTCTTACACAGAGCCCTATGGCTGCTCCGGGTTTCATGCCAAGGTCAGCCCAGACGTTATCAAGGTCCTCTTCTTTCAGGCCCACAATTGCGATTCTCTGTGCAGAGGTCGCTTTCAGGGCAGCTGCCCCATACTTTTTCGCAACTTCACCGATTTTAATTAGAGTATCGGGATCCATAATTCCGCCAGGTAGGTGGGGGGCTATTGCATATGTCTCACGGTCTCTCTGAACAATTGCGCCTTTTTCCGGTAAATTGTCTTTCACGTTTGATCATTTCTCCTTATCTTTTTATTTGGAATTTTACAGTGTGCTCAAACTACTATGCAACTGCACATCGGTATATTATTTTAAAGAAAATTATTATATAATTTAGCTTTATAAAAGTATCTTTTGATACCAGTATATTAGAGATATTAATTTATATATTAGACAGTTTCTATCATTATACCATGAAAGACTGCACAGTCTATAAGACCATGAATATCATCGGGAAAAGGTGGACCATTCATATCCTCCTTGAGCTGCACAAAGGAGAAAAGAAAGAAAAACGCTTCAATGAGCTGAAAAGAAAACTTGGGTACATAACCCCGAAAATCCTTTCAGAAAGGCTTACAGAACTTGAAAACGAAGGTCTGACCGCAAAAAAAATTGACTACTCCACAAATCCCCCAAGATCGGAATATTACCTTACCGAAAGCGGAAGAGATTTTGTAAAAATAATACAGGAAATAAAACGCTGGGGGCTAAAGTGGAAATTCCAGAATGAAGAGTGCGAAAAAGCCATCTGCATGTACTGTGACCACTGAGAGCCGGAAGAAGGTATGAAGCTCATTCTCGATGAAACCTCCTGTTTTCTTAAAACACAAAAAAATATTTAAAAAGGACTTATTGGAGCGAAAACACATTATGGAGCGATGGTTATTTTGCAGTTATTATCGGGAATGTTAAATAGGAAGCTGTAGAGTATTAAATCCTTCTTCCAGCAGGTCGACATTTAATTTTCATGATTTTTGTTGATTCCGATTTTGAAATAATACATAGTATTTGTACGTAACTTTTAGGTTTACATATGATCTATTAATAATATCTCATACTAAACTTTTATGAAAAAATGATCCAGTATTTTATATATGTGGTGGTATTTCAACCATTCCTAAGCAACTTTCAATCTCATTTCTAGCTGGGGGATACTATAAAACGACATTAAGAAAAATGTTCTGATTTTTAATGTCGACCCGATCCTGTGGATCAAAATAGAATTCGATATCTGCAGCCATGTTCATAAACATTTGTATTTTATTAATTATGTAATATGTGAACAATAGGATTATTAAAAATATTTTTATAGTCCTGAGCGGATTCGAACCGCTGTCGCGGGCTCCAAAGGCCCGAAGGATTGACCACTACCCTACAGGACTGCATATGAAAGCTTTTACTTATAGATTAATTCATGTACTTAATTTTTGTGCCAGCTCTGGACTTTTTTGTGTGAGCTCAAGAGTGAATATTAAGTTATATTAAAAGTCTTATGATGGCTTTGAAACTTTTTGTATGGCATATTTTTTGTTTGAAATAAGCTTTTCGTACAATTTATTTAAAGTATTTTAAATTATTAGTACATTATGGAGTTGGAAGAGATAGGTATGACCGAATAGCGAAGTTTTAGCGGATTGTAAAAGAATTACCCGGAATTACCTGTTCATGCTCTGGAATATGTTTTATGAGAATATTTTTCAGAGCGGTTTGTTGGTGGACGTGCTAAGGGATGAAGGTGATGCTGGCTTCTTCTTGCTCAAGCATTCTATTTATAGCTTTTTCTAATTTTTAATTAATTTATGATCAGCGTAGTTTCGTCTTCTCTATATTTTCAATACTTTTTTCTTCTATCTCGATAAGACAAGAGGAATCCTTCCTCGGCAGCTATCAAGCCGACACAGAGGAGGAGTTCACTTGTGAATGCTTTATGCCTATTCTTGATTGACTTTTGGCTATTCATTAAGGCAGGAGGTTATTTTGTTTCTTCTGCGATTCTGGCAGAGTACTTTTTCTAAAGGTTTCTGGTTAAAAATTAAAACCAGTACATAATTTATGATAGCTGTGAAACTTTTAGCACAATAATATTATTCACTTAGGGTAGTTTCTGTCCTCTCTAAAAATTCCAGAGCTTTGTCTTAAATAAAGCAACAACTATTGGCAACATTATAAGAAAATTATATATACTTTCAACTTATTATTCTCTAATAAAATATTTTGAGAGATGATCCTAATGTCTGACACGCGAAATTTTGTTATACGAGATGAAGATGGCAATGAGCACGGAGTTTTCACTGGAAAACAGCCTAGACAGGCTGCCTTGAAAGCTGCAAACCGGGGAAAAGGAACTAAATCCAAACCTGAAATCATCCGCCTCAGGGAACGCGGAACAAAGAAGGTACATGTTTTTAAGGCATGGAAGCAGGTTATTGAAGCCCCAAAAAACAAACCTGAATGGATGCCAGATAAAATTAGTAAACCCTTTGTCAAGAAAGAGAAAATAGAAACAATCGAGTAAAAAATAGTTTTTCTCATATTCTCTATAAATCAGGATTCTTTCTTTTTTGAAAAATCTCTGAGGAATTCTTCTCCCAGAGATTTTACTATCTCTTTTTTCAGATTTCAACGTTTTTTCAATAATTTTCCCTTGTATAAAGGCAATTAAGGATATAAAATCAGTTATTTAACAACGGTTATCGGGGAAGTTTTTCATCCCCGCAGCAAGCTAGTGTCGTGTCAGTCATCAAGGATTATACGATTTTTAATCGTTGTAATCGAATATATACGACATCTTAACGCTGATACAACACTAGCGGGGTATTCGACTATAATAAAGCAAAAAAGGGAATTAAAACTTTTACTTGTGAGTTCTTAGTGTCCTTGAACTTCTTAATTACTGGCTTTTGCCTTTTCTTTCTCTTTATGCAGGAACGGCCTTTCTTTCGTTGAGCGCAACAAGAAAGACTCGGTGTAGTTAATTACATTGTAAGGGTTAAATGTAATAACTTAGAGCCTTTCCGAAAAGTAATAATGGCAGGTTGTAAAGTTACTATAAGTGTATAACATCCTGTGTACTTCTGGTTGTGAGTCTTGTTAATTGTAATGTAATATTGCAACACTTTTCGAGGCTCATTATTTGTTTTTAAATTTACTTCTCAGGATTCCTTATCTCTGCGTACACTCACTTATTTCTCCGCTGAGGTCTTCTCTGAGCATATTGATGGCTTTTTCAAAATCATCAGTCTGACCAAGTACCCACATAAGCTTGACAAGGGCAGTTTCGGGAAGAGTATCTTCTCCTTCGATTGCACCGGCTTTCAGAATATCTCGGCCTGTATCGTAAACACGGTCACAAACTCTGCCGTTAAGGCACTGGGATGTAACTACAACAGGCATTTTTGCATCAACAGCCTTCCTTATAAAAGGAACCCATTTTGTGGAAACGTGTCCGAGCCCAGTGCCCTCTATGACAAGTCCTTTATACCCATTATTTATATAATAGTCAAGGACTGCCGGGTCCGCACCTGGAGTGAACTTCACAAGAGCACACTTAGTTTCCATTCCGGGTTTGAATTTAAGGGGCTTTTCTCCTCTTCTGGTATAATCAATAAATGTCTTTATTTCCCCTGTACCGTAGTCCACAGTCCCTACAGGAAGAGAATTTACGGACTTAAAAGCGTCCCTGCGGGAGGTATGCATTTTCCTGACCTTTGTTCCGCGGTGGATTTCACAGAAATCATCCGAGGTTGTACCGTGCATAACCACCACAACTTCGGCAATCTCACTTGTGGCAACTCTTGCTGCACAGACCGCATTCATGGCATTGTCGCTGCTTGGACGGTCTGCGCTCCTCTGGGATCCCACAAAAACGATAGGTACCGGAGTTTCTATCATAAAAGAAAGGGCTGCGGCAGAGTACATCATTGTGTCTGTCCCATGAGTAATGATTATTCCATCAACCCCAGCTTTAATTTCTTCAACAACAGCTTTTGCGAGGTTTTGCCAGGAAGCAGGGTCCATATTTTCGGAGAGGATGCTTGATAGTACCCTGCCTTTAAAGTCTGCAATTTCCTTCAGCTCAGGGATTGCAGCAAGGATATCGTCAGCAGTAAACTGGGATGCAACTGCGCCTGTCCTGTAATCAATTTTGCTGGTGATTGTCCCACCTGTTGAAAGGATTGAAATCTTAGGGAGTCCGGGCTTAGAAACCTTTTCTTTTGCTTCTTTAGACTCTTTTGTGCCATTTCTCCTTCCATTACCTCCGTTTGTAGCTTCTCCGTTATTTTCCAGAGGGGTTATTCTGACCTTATCAATAGAAAAACCAGCGTTGTAACCGCTCTTCATTTTTATTGTGATATACCCATCCATGGACGGCATAACTTTGCCTTCGTATGCAGTGCCGTTCTTTTCAATACGTACCCGATCGCCCTGTTTGAATTTCATGAATAATCCCTTTTCTGCTAAGTATTGTAAGTATTATAATTAAATATTACATGCCATGAAAGTAATTTATGCTGCTTTAGCGTTGTAGTTTTAAGCTGTATAATCTTTGTTTAAACTGTATAATCTGTTCGATATACTAAGAGGTCTAAATAATATTAAAACTAAACGTGTTTTTTCGTGCTTTAAATCATCATGCTCATATTTTCCTGTATTCCTCAACTACTGCTAGCAGGTTTTCAAAAGCTGAGTCTATTATATCTTTAAGGGCTGCAATCTCCTGTTCATTTATTTCAAGCTCA
This sequence comes from Methanobacteriota archaeon, assembly GCA_030054735.1. GTDB lineage: Archaea > Halobacteriota > Methanosarcinia > Methanosarcinales > Methanosarcinaceae > Methanosarcina. The sequence goes on from JASGVX010000074.1 coordinate 14,797, forward strand.
GACTGCCTCTTTGATAAGTAATGCTTCATTTCTTCAGGAGCAGGGCCTCCCTCAATTTTTCTTCTTTTTATATTTGAGACAGGATTGAGAGCTTCCTTTACCATTTTTTCCGTCAACCCCCTGCTTGAAAGGGATTCTCCTAGCACAACTTCAGCTACAGAATCTATTTTTTCCAATCTGGGTTTTTCCCTTTCCTTTGCAAGCATTCCAACAATCTGGTGGGCAGTCCTGAAGGGAATTCCCGTTTCCCGGACAAATGTGTCCGCAAGCTCTGTAGCTGTCGTAAAACCAGTTACAGACTCGGCTTCAAGAACTTCAGAATGTACTTTCATGGTCCTGACCATCCCTTCCATTACCCTGACAGAAGCCCTAACGGTTTCAAGCGAGCGCCAGATGTTGGGAGTCGCTTCCTGCAGGTCGCGGTTGTAACTCAGGGGAAGCCCTTTGCAGATCGTAAGCAGGGACATAAGGGCGCCAACAGCCACTCCTGTTTTCCCACGCATTAATTCTGCCGTATCCGGGTTTTTCTTCTGTGGCATAATCGAGGACGTGGAAGCATAGGTATCGTCCAGCTCAATGAAATTGAACTCGGAAGAAGACCATATTACAAGCTCTTCAGCCATCCTGCTCAGGTTTATCATGAGGTTTGAAAACACAGAGGCAGATTCGATAAGGAAATCCCTGCTGCTGACTGCATCCATCGAATTTTCCAGCAAGCCTTCAAAGCCAAGGAGTTCCTGAGTCCGTTTCCTGTTGAGGTTAAAGCCGGTAGACGCAAATGCAGCAGCCCCGAGTGGGCAGAGATTAACCCTGGAAAAAGCGTCCTGCACCCTGTCAAAATCTCTGCTGAGAGCAGATTCGTGTGCACAGAGGTGGTGGGCAAGGGTGGTCGGCTGGGCGTGCTGAAGGTGAGTAAAGCCGGGCATGATGGTTTCACGGTGTTTTCCTGCAAGGGCCAGAAGGGTTTTTCTGAGTACAAATAATTCTTCGAGCAGGTCGAGAAGTTCTTCTCTCAGGGTCAGTCTGATGCAGGTTGCAACTTCATCATTTCTCGAACGGCCGGAATGCATCCTGCCTCCAACATCCTCTCCTACCATGTCGATGAGTCTGGATTCAAGTGATATATGTATGTCTTCATAGCTGAAATCGAGCTTTTCCATTCCTTCTTCCTGGATCTTCAAAAGCCCGCTAAGAATTTTGCTGCAATCTTCTTCTTTTATAATCCCCTGCTCTTTCAGCATTACCGTATGGGCAAGGTCCACAACTATGTCGGCATTAAAAATCCACCTGTCAGCCTCCATAGAGGAGGTGTATTGTACTATTTCCTCATCCTGGACAGCTTCAAGCCTGCCTCTTCGTAAAATATTGCTCATCGGTTTTCCTCTGTATTATTATGAAATAGATCTATTTTCTGAGAGTCTTTATGTAATAATGATTCCTTTCAGATAAATGATATTCCGAGCTTGACAGAATCTTAACCTATTTTTTATCAGGTCTTTATTAAACTTTGTTGAAATCCGAAGCGTGGTATTATTTCAAACACTTAAATATGAATCGGTTTTCGGGAGTTTTTCTCCAAACTAAGAATATCAGGTCGTGGGTCTAAATCATTGAAAATCGAATGCATAAGAATCTCTTAATATATTCATTGAATATATGGGATGTACTCGCTTTTCCAAAATTGATCTATAATTCAGGGACACAACCGAAAAATGTTCTGATTTTTAATGTCGACCTGCCGAAAGAAGGTTTATACTTCTGAAAGAAGGTTTATACTTCTCATTGAGGAATGGCTAAGAAGAAATTTATGGGTCATGACAGCAGTCTGCTGTCTGATATAATGGAAATAGACTAAAAGTTGAGGAAAGATTTTAGCGAACTACTGAAATTATTTCATGTACATACATTCTTTTATATAACATTAAAAAAAATTATTCATAAATAATTTGAATAAGTGGCCTGAATATTATACTGGAGGTTGAAACGATCACTCAGAAAACCATAATAGTCGAAGGGATGTCCTGCGGGCACTGTGTAATGGGAGTCAAAAAAGCAATTGAAGGTATACAGGGAGTAAAGAAAGTAGATGTCAGCCTTGAGAGTAAACAGGCTGTTGTTGAGTTCGACGAAGAAAAGACTGATGTCGAAAAAATCAAAGCTGTGATAAAAGAAAACGGGTATGAACCCGTCTGAACAGGAATAGCGTGTTTAATCAAACTCTAATCAGTCTTGAAAAAAGTTATACTGATCAGACTCGAGGAATTTATTACATAGAAAAGGTAGAGATTTTTATAACATGAGTGAAGCGTCTATTTAAAAAGCAGCTGCTGACCCGGGGGTGAAGACATAAGGGAGACAACATTTGTAGTAGATGATATGATTTGCAGGTACTGTAAAGACACGGTTACGAGACTCATTATCTCTATTAACGGGGTTACCAGTGTAAACATAAACGCCCCTGAGAGGACAGTAAATGTAATCTATGACAGCCGGGTAACCGATGCACATGCCATAAGGATGACCCTGCTCAAAGCCGGTTACAAAAACATAAGAGAGCCCATTAACGCTTTTTAAGCGGTCAGGCATCCCGAAAAAACTGAATGGACGGCATATCCGATGGAAGTTTCGATAGGAGTTTACGGCATGACCTGTGGCCACTGCCAGAAAAGAGTAGCGGATGCTATTTCCTCTCTTGAAGGCGTGGAATCTGTGGATGTCAGGCTGGAAGCTGAGTGTGCAAATGTTATTTTAGATCCTGAAAAAGTGAGCATTGATGATATAAAGGAAGCTGTCCGGAATGCAGGTTACTCTATAGGACGAGATATTGAAGAGGGGATCAGGGCAGAAGCCTCTAAAAACCCCCTGGAAGAAGCAGATTCAGGGCTGGTTTCAAGATCTGCAGATAGGGCTTTAGAAGGAGAAAAAGATGGTAAAGAAGAAGATGTCGAGGAAGCCTCTCATGCATGTCCCCTAAGCGAAGAATCTGCCCTTGCAGACGGAGCCAAAAAAGAAGTATCTCAGGTCTCAAGGCAAAAAACAGCTTCAAAAGAAATCACTATCAGAGTTTCCGGAATGACCTGTTCGGCATCTGCCCTGAATATCGAGAAAGTCCTGAAGAAAAAAGAAGGCATTGATTCTGCAGCACTAAATCTGGAACCTGGCAGAGCAAAGGTCATCTTTGACCCATCCATTATATCTCCTCAGGAAATTGAAGAAGCTATCGAATCCATTGGATATAAAGTCGAGAAAGATAAGGTAACCCTGAACCTCCAGGGTATGAGCTGCGCCTCCTGTGCTGCAAATATTGAAAAGACCCTGAATAAAACCGGAGGTATAATCTCGGCTTCCGTAAATTTTCCGCTTGAAAAAGCCGTTCTGGAATTTGACTCTGCCCGCGTCTCTCTAAGGGAAATCATTGCTGCAGTTCAGGGAATCGGTTATGGGGCATCAGTCCAGACTGAGGCTGTGGAACATGAAGATAGAGAACAGATGTCAAGGGATGCTGAGATCCGGAGACAGAGAAATAACCTGTTCCTTGCCCTGCTCCTGGGTATTCCAGTATCTCTCGGAAACATGAGCATGATGTTTTCTTTTCTCTCATTTGTTCCCGCTATCTTTTCTGACCCTATCGTACTTTTTATAATGTCCAGTCTTATCCTTCTCTTTCCTGGCAGGCAGTTTTTTGTCGGGACTCTTAAAGGTTTCAAGCACGGTGTAACCGATATGAACCTGCTGATTGCTGCAGGGACAGGGTCAGCTTATCTTATCAGCGTAGCAGCAACATTCCTTAACCTGGGACCTGGATATGATGTCCTCTACTATGATACCGTGGCTTTCCTGATAATTTTCATTGTCTTTGGAAGGTACCTTGAAGCCAGGGCGCGAGGCAAAACCTCTGAAGCTATCCGAAAACTGATGGGGTTAAGGGCCAAAACCTCAAGGATCCTTGTAGACGGCGTGGAAAAAGAGCTACCTGTAGAAGAAGTAGTTGTCGGAGACATTGTAGTGGTCCGCCCGGGTGAAAAGATACCTGTTGACGGGGTTGTACTTGAAGGAAGCTCTGCGGTGGATGAGTCCTTGATTACCGGGGAGAGCATCCCGGTTGAAAAAAGTTCAGGGGAAACCGTTATCGGGGGTACCATTAACAGGATGGGATCTTTTAGGTTCCGGGCTGCAAAAGTAGGAGCTGATACCACACTTGCCCAGATAATCAGGCTTGTAGAAGCAGCCCAGACAAGCAAGGCTCCTATTCAGAGAATTGCAGATGTTTTTGCCGGAAACTTCATAGTAGCCGTACATATTATTGCACTTCTGGCCTTCTTCTTCTGGTTTTTCATCGGTTTCTGGCTATATGATGTGGGAGAGTCAACAGCTCTCAGGGGAAGCAGTCCCTTCCTCTTTTCCTTGCTTATAGCTATCACTGTACTTGTGATCTCCTGTCCCTGTGCAGTTGGGCTTGCAACCCCTGCTGCCATTATGGTTGGCACCGGCAAAGGCGCTGAGAACGGAGTTCTTATAAAAGGAGGGGAAGCTCTTGAAAGGGCACACAAACTTGATACCATTGTGTTTGATAAAACAGGGACCCTTACTGAAGGCACTCCTGAACTGACAGATATATTTGCAGTTTCCGACCGTGATAAAAGAGAAGTGCTTTTTATTGCTGCAACAGCCGAAAAAGGATCTGAGCATCCTCTGGGAGAAGCTATTGTAAGAGGCGCAGATGAAAGAAAAATCAGCCTTGCAGAGGCAAAAAATTTCCGTTCAATTCCCGGAAAAGGAATCGAAGCTTATCTTGAAGACAGGAAGATTCTGCTCGGTACCCGAAAACTTATGGAAGAAAATTCTGTTTCTTTTGAGGAACTTGAAGCCGAAATGCGTAAATTCGAAGAGAACGGGAAAACTGCAATGCTCGTAGCTCTTGAAAGCGAAGCCATAGGGCTGGTTGCAGTTGCTGATACCCTGAAGGAGAATTCTAAAGAGGCAGTGGGTACCCTGAAAAAAATGGGTATAGAAGTGATTATGATCACAGGAGACAATGCTGTTACAGCCGGGGCAATTGCAGCAGAGGTCGGAATTCCGAGGGTGCTTGCAGAGGTCCTGCCAGAGGATAAAGCAAACGAAATCAAAAAGCTCCAGGAAGAGGGAAAGCTTGTTGGCATGGTGGGTGACGGAATTAATGATGCTCTTGCTATGATCCAGTCCGATGTGGGGATTGCAATGGGAGCAGGGACAGATGTAGCAATGGAATCCGCAAAAATAGTACTTATAAAAAATGACCCTAAAGATGTGGTAGCAGCTCTCCGCCTTAGCAGGCTTACTATAAGTAAGATAAAGCAGAACCTTATCTGGGCATTTGGGTACAATGCAATAGGTATCCCTATTGCTGCAGGAATCCTCTACCCCGTTTTTCACCGCATTCTGATCACGCCGGAGCTGGCTGCGGCTTTCATGGCATTGAGTTCAGTTTCCGTGACAGGCAATTCCCTGCTGATGAAAAGAAGCAGGATAAAATAATTCCAGGGCAGATATTTTACGGGTAAGGTTTCCGGGAATTCTGAACCCGGTTAATGGCGGTAATCATATGCTAAGATTCGAATCCAAAGACAAAAGGAATAGGTTTGTGCTTTTCTAAAGTGTTGCCACTTCCATAGTTCCGATGAACCTCTTCATAATTGGGGCTATGTTATCCAATATCTATGCAGGAGAAGCATCATACACTCTGGTAGATATTGTTGCAGGTTGCATTTTCGTATTTTTTATTAGCATGATTATCTCATTGTCCCTCTGGCCTAAGGCAATGGACTGGCTTGAAAGTAAAGAAAAAACGAAAAAAACTGTAAAATAACCTTCCCGTGAAATATAAATTATTATTGATTGATAATTATTATTGATTGATAATTATTATTGATAAATAAATTATTATTGATAAATAAATTATTATTGATAAATAAATTATTATTGATAAATAAATTATTATTGATTGATAATTATTATTGATAAATAAATTATTATTGATTGAT
>JASGVX010000075.1 GCA_030054735.1 Methanobacteriota archaeon
GAGCATGACATATTGACCTGTGCCAGAAGAGCTTGAATATTGAGTTTGATCGAAAATTGAATTCTGCGGGGGAATTCAAAATTTCAATCAAAAAATGTAGAAATCACTAGATTTTGGAACTGAGTCATATTCAAAGGCCCATGAAACAGGGAATTATAGGTCCTGAGGAAAAGGACTCCGTGCCGATGATCAATCTCATTATTGAACAGGTACTCGGGATCCCTGAAAAGAAAGACGAAATCCTGTGCATTTCCGTCTCTGCAAATCCAGTGGATAAGTAGCTCAATGTGCTTTACCACGGAAATACCATAGAAGCCATTGCCTCCAGGCTCGGTATGTTACCTGCCCTATCGATGAAGGCCTTTCAGTCGTATATTCTGAACTCAGTGACTCCAATTTCACAGGCGTCGGGATAAGTGTAAGCGCAGGCATGACAAAAATAACCTTACATGACAACCCCGATTGTTTCCTTCATTAAAGAACGGGGAGGAGATTGGATCGACGAACATGTCGCAATCGCCACAGGCACGGCAAAGGAAAGAATCACCTCTATGAGGGAAACAGACTTCTCACTGTGTTCTGAATAAGAAATAGGAAGTATACAGGGAGCACTTGCCGTTTACTGTGATGCTCTCCTGGCATATGTCCTGCAGAACCTCAAGTGTAAACTTTCTGAGACCGCACCGCCAGACGCTGAGTTTCCTGGTAGCAATCGCTGGTGGACCCCTTCTCCCAATCCTGTTCTTCAAACTTGGTTTTTAGTCTTTTTTCCGGAATTTTCAATCTTCTTTTAACTCCGATATCTTTAAATAATGTACTGTCTATTATACTTAATGTAAATAATACATTACATTTTGTAATTATTAAATGACTTTATGTTTCTAATTATTTACTCAAAAGAATCGAATAATGAAAACTGTATAGTGTCAAATATAACCAGAGATATGTAAGGAGTTTTCAGATGAAACTAAAGGAATTCAGGGTAGTATCTCTCCTGATTGTAATGATTGTAGGTGCTGTAGCTGGTTTCTCAGTATCAATAGGAAATTCGGTGCTAGCAGTAAGTGTTATACTCGCGGGCATGGCAGTTATGTATAATTTGAAACACAGATTGGAAGGCGTAGTTGAAGACGAAAGGATTCATCAGGTAAGCCAGAAGGCCTCGCATGTTACTCTGCAGATAGTTGCACTGGGTCTTGCCATTGGGGGTGTAGTTCTTATAGCTATGAGGAATACCTATCCCGGATACACAGATCTTGGTTTCTTCATGGCATATGCCAGTTTAGGAATTCTTGTACTTTACTCCCTGTTTTACAAATACTATAACAGGGAATATGCTGGTTGAGATGAAAAATAATATTAAAGTTTACAGGGCTATGCATGACCTTACTCAAGAAAATCTTGCTGAGAAAGTAGGGGTAACAAGGCAGACAATACATGCTATTGAGAAAGGAAAGTATGACCCTTCTCTTGACCTTGCATTCAAGCTCGCCAGGCTTTTTAACGTAAGTATCGAAGATATCTTTCTCTATGAAGGAGACCGGAGTTAAAAACTGCTCCAGAAACTTTTTCCCTTAATAACCTGTTTAAAGTCTTATAGAAATCGGCATTAGATATTTTGATCTGTTTCACTTGAATTTTCATCTGTTTTTCACAAATACAAACTGTATCATATTTTTTCAAACTAAACTTAGCTTTCCTTTACTCCATTACGCAAATAAACCTGAAATAAAAGAGATATATTCTTGATTTTATTTTTTATAAAATCACTGCCTATCAAAGAAGCCGATTTTTTCCGCTTAAGCTAATTTTCGTATTTGAGATTAATGGCGCCGCAGCAGGAAAATCAAGTTTAGCTTTTAAATATATTTATAAGGAATGAGCAAATAATTAAATATAGGTACCTGTTTCTAATATATCGGTTAGATAACGGATATATAAACAACAGTAGACAGGTAACAGGCATATAAGCAAAACCAGCTACCAGAAAAAGAAAATAAGCAGGAGCAGTAAATATGATGCAATCATTTATAGTAGAGCACTACTTCGAAAGTGCCGTAGATGTATACTGTGGTGGACCGGATATTTTTAAGGGAACAGTAAAAGCATGTGCAGATAATGTACTCACCCTCGAAAATGACGGAAAACTGACACACATAGCCATTGATAAGATTGTAGCTTTGTGGGGACAGTAAATTCAAAATTGTAAATTTCTAAAATTATATAACAGAGAAAAGTTGGGTACAGAGAAAGGACATTCATTGTCCTTTTCTAAACCCTGCATAGCTGAATAATTCTCAGGACTGATGGATTGGTCCAGACTTTTTTATTATTTATAGCTTATTTTCGAGCGATATTTTTGCTGTGTGTTCATGTTTTGATGCAGCTTTTTGCATGAGATGCAATAAATTCTCTCATAAGTTTTGCTCCGAGCATGGCTGACTGTCCCGAATCGTATTCAGGGGCAATCTCCATTACATCAAAAGCCATTGAGTAAGGGGCAAGAGTCCTTATCGCAGTCCTGACATCCCTGGCACTGAGCCCAAAAGGCTCAGGTGTGCCCAGTCCTGGGGCATAAGCAGGATCTATTGCATCCATGTCAAGGGAAAGGTAAAGCTGGCTGCAGTCCAGCCATTCTATAGCTTCCTTGAGGACTTCTACCATACCCATGGATTCAACATCATCTGCTGTGTAGTATTTCAGGTCATTCTCCCTTGCAAAAACCCATTCTTCTTCCGGCCCGCTCCTTATACCTATAGAAATGAGATTATCCGTAATATTTTCCAAAATATTCCTGGACACACAGGCATGGTTATGCTTAAATCCCCTGTACTCCTTCCTCAGGTCGAAGTGGGCATCAAGGACAAGAACTCCGAAATCGTCTCCTGCAAACTCCGCACAGGCCCTTACCGTAGAATAAGTCAGGGAGTGCTCACCTCCAAGCATAATAGGAAGCTTTCCATCGTTTAGCAAAAATACTAGCTCATTGTAAAGATCCCTCAGAGTCTCATCAATCAGGGCTGATGTTTCCAGATTTCCTGCATCATAAATTGCTAGGTCTACAAGGTCTATATCGAAAACCGGGTTATAACTCTCGAAATTCGCAGAAACCTGCCTCAGTGCATCTGGAGCCCAACGACTGCCCGCACGGTATGAAGAAGTATTGTCAAACGGTACACCGAAAATAACATATTTTGCAGATTCATAGTCTGCAAGAGCGTCTATAAAGGAATTTGGTAAAAACATGCTCTAACCTAATAAGTTATTTAATTAAAAAAAAGAGCTCAGGTTGTTAACCTGAGTTTTTGTCTGCTTTTCAGGTTTTACGTCCTTATATCGAGCTTGACTTTTCCAAGGGCTGTGATATAAGAGACCTCTTCACCCTCCTTTACTTTGTCCTTGTATTCCTCAGGGATTACAATTTCGAAGGTTGAGAAGTCTCCCATATCCATAAGCTGAGCAATGTCCCCTGAAATTGAGATTACCTGTGCATTCTTTCTTTCCACAATAGGGACATAGATTTTGTTTGCAACGGAACCAACATAGGAACGCTTCTGGTTGTCAAAGAGACCTATTGCCTCTACTCTTGCCTTTGCAGCTCCGTGTTTTCCGGGTTTGGATTTAGTAATGCTTTTTATCACACATGCTTCGTCGTCAATAATTGCATACTTTCCTTCTTTAAGTTCCTTTACTTCTACCTGCTGTTTCATAGTGATTCTCCCTTAAGTTTTAAGATATATATGAGCTGTAAAATGCCATGCTGGATTTGATCAAAAATTTTTTAGTGCCAATTCTGGTAAAGTGATATAAAAAGGCTTTTCTAATTTTTAAGCCTGCTTACCCCTTCATCCATACTTACTTAACTGCTCTTTATAGGAAAACTGGAAAATAGTTACTATCCGAATGCATGTACAATCTCACAGGCACGAGACTAATACGATTAATTATCATAGAGTATATAACGCTTATGAAAGATTTTGCTTTTCCAGGTATAATTTCAGAGAAATCTTCTCGAAAAAATGAATAATTGTATTAATTTAGATGGAATCTTTTTTATTTAACGTAAATATAACTACATAAATTAACTTTAAATGAACTCTGTTCGTATGAAATTGCAAACCGTTCAAAATTCTAGAGATTAACTTCAGTATTTCTTCAGCATCCAATTTCAAGTTCATCAAGTTTTTCCATATGAGGCACTCCTTCTTTATCCCAACCCCGGTAATGATAATACTCCTGAAGAGCTGCCTCAAACTCCTGTCGCCGGATTCCATTTCCTCTTCCTCCGGCACCCGTTTCAAACAGCCTTTCCGGAACTGTATCATCTTTTTGCGAGAAACCTGCTCTCATATTATAAACTCTCTCCAAATTCCAGATCCTTTCCCCTAGCTTCAGGAGTTCTGCAGGTGAAATTTCGATTCCAACCCCAAAACGTAACAGGGATGAACAGAGTTCTTCGTTGACGGCAAAAACCGAGAACGGGCAGAGTACAAGTGAATCCAGTAAAGCAGTCAGGTTTTCAAAAATCTGCAGGATTCCAGCTTTTCCTTTAAGGCTGAAGCGGTCAAGGAGAAGAGGTTTTCCGAGAACTTCAGGTCCTAGCATGAAAGCAGTAAGGCAATCCCCACCGTGGCAGGATGTCGCATAAGCCAGAGCCTGTCCCTTAATCCCTCTGGGATCAAACCCTGCAAGTTCAAGCCCTTTTACATCCATACTGAGATCTTTTCTCTTCCATGTAGAGAGATATCTCCTGCTTCCTTCTCCAGTTTTGCCTCCTTCCCCGATTTCTTCAAGGAGACTTTCTATTTCTCTGGCATCTATTTTTTCGGATTTAAGCTCTGCTATGGCACCGAGTAATGAACCCGCAGAAACCGGGTCAATCCCGTAGTCTTTACAGGTCCTGTCTGCCAGGAGCACGGAGTCAATGTCCGGATTTTCAAGATTAAAACCGAAAGCCCATAATGAATCATAGTCTGGAAAGATCTGCCCTGTCTTCTTTATCCTCCGCTTACAGCCCAGGGGGCAGGAAGGACAGCTTTCCTTATCGAGTTCAAGGCTGGCTTTTATGTACTCTCCTGAGAACAGGTCTGCAAAAGGCGTTCCTATTCTGGAAAAGTTTCTGGAGGGGATGAGGTCCATATAGTCCAGAAGCTTTACAAATGCAGGAGTGCCGTAATTTGCAAGTCCTTTGGATAGTACAGGGTTTGCTTCAAAAAGTTTCAAGATTTTTGTCTCAAGGCTTTTGAAACTCTCAGGAATGGCTGGTATGATATTTTTATCTCCTTTTACAAGCACCGCTTTTAGCCGTTTTGAGCCTGCAACCGCTCCAAGGCCACCCCTTCCGCTATAAATTGAATCAATGACAAAAGAAGAGATAAGAACTTGTTTTTCCCCGGCCCTGCCTATACAGGCTACACTTCCTTTACTTTTCAGGGTTTCAGTACATGCTTCAGTATTTTTCCCCCAAAGATGGTCTGCCTGCATAATTTTTATATCTTCTCCCTTTATTTCAACAAAGGAAGGCCTCTCTGCTTTTCCGGTAATTACAAGGGCGTCGAGTCCAGTTTTCTTCAATTCTCTTCCAAGACCTCCACCTGCATTCCAGCTAAATACCGTGCCCGTAAGAGGGGATCTGGATGTAATAACCACCCCTGAAGACATGGGAGCGAGTCCTGTAAGCTGTCCGGAAGTAAAGATCAGGGGGTTTTCCGGGCTAAACGGATCAATATCAGGTTTTGAAAGATCGGAAAGCAATTTTACTCCAAGTCCTCTCCCACCAAGGTACCTGAGAATTAACTTTTTATCAGTCTCAATGACATTAATTGATCCAGAGCTAAGGTTTATATATACAATTTTTCCTGTCCAGCCAACCATATTGAAAATTCCTTTTTTATATCTCTAGTGTCGTGTCAGTCATCAAGGATTATACGGTTTTGAATCGATGCAATCGATTATATATGACATCTTAACGCTGACGCAACACTAGGACTTACGCACTTGAAAGGTAAAATCAGACACATACAGCTTGTCAACATTATTTGAGTTTATACAGTTAAGTCACTTCCGCTCGTGGTTTTCAATTCAACTGCGTAAGTCCTATTCCTATTTAACTCTAAGACCGTATGTATTCTTATTTGATTCTTATTTGAAATACTCGTCTTCAAGTTTTTTTCTTTTTTTTCGGCTATACTGCCAGCTTACTCCCAGGAACAGTAAAACTGCAAAACCTAGAAAAAACGCTGCACGAAGCAAGCCCCCATACTTGCTAAGCAGTATCGGGTTTACATTATCACCCATTTCATGTTCAGGGTACATTATATCCCTCGGGCTATTGCTGTGCCCGAGGCCAAGGGCATGCCCCAGCTCATGCTTTGAAATGCTGAGCATTGTTGAATCTCCGTACTGGTGCCATGCTTTGCCCTGATAGTTTCCAACCTCAAGTACTATATCCACTTCAACGAACCGGTTTCCGGAAATCACTGGCTTTGCGTAACCAGCCACTCCCGGAGGAGCCCCCTCGATACTTTCCAGGTTTTCAACCCATCTTATACTGATATCAGCATCTTCGGAGTCAACAATCTTAAAAACAGGACTGTAGTCGAGGTTCCCATTTCCTCCTTTTTCCCAGTATTCAAGAGCTTTTTCTATCTGTTCATAGTATGTGGGACTGTAGTGAGGAGGGATACTTTTGTTATTTATATATACTGTAATTGGAGAATGGTCCCAGGGGTTATCAAGAATTTTTTCCGGACCTGACCCGGAAGCTGCAGAAACGGCAGGTATAAAAAATACCACCAGAAATAAAATGAAGGATAAGGTTATTATATACACATTATTTTGATTAATACAAATGAACCCCTGTATCATTAATTTATTTTAAACCATTTTTCTTTCTTATTCTCCTGTATATAACCGTGTATGTTCTGCGTGAATTTAATAATATAGGCTTAATTAATTAAAGTCAGAGAATGTCTTTTAAAAAATAAGTTCTAAGATTATAAAACCTTGACTTGAAATGATTTATCAGGAAACCTATCTGGAGTTAGTCTCAAATTGAATTTAACTTAAACAGATAAAAAACCATTTTGAATAATTAGCAATTTATAAATAATTAGCAATTTATAAATAATTAACCACTTATAAATAATTAACCACTTATAAATTGAATTTTTAACAGGTTAGCCTAGAGATGTTAAATTCTGAGTCTTTACTACCTGTTTACTTATACCTGTTTACTTGAAATTTACTCCGGTGAAATTACATAACTCGCAGTCAGAGTCGCAACTTTGCTCTTTTTCTTCTTTCCCCTCTTCTTCAGCGCGGTTATTTTCATCAGGAAATTCAGAGGCAAGAGCCCTTGTACTTTCTGCAAGAACTGCAGCATTCGATAAAGATGCTCCTATCAGTATCGCAGAAAATATTTTTTCTTTTGAAATCCCTTTTCTTTTTGCGACTCTTACATGCATTTTCAGACAGTGTTCACAGCGAAGTGCAGAAGCCACACTGATGGAGATGAGTTCCACGGTTTCCCGGTCGAGGTGTTTAATCTCTCGCATGATGGAATTGTCATAAAGGGTCTTCAGAATAAAGATCTCAGGAAGGTCCTTCATAAAATTCACAATATAAGGGACTTCTCCATACTGTTCCCGAACGTCATCGAGCAGTTCAGGAATGACTTTCTGGGGTTCGCTTTTTAAAATTTCCACAATATCCTCAAGTTCCATAAGAAACCACCAACATAGGTTAACGTGGAAACCGGAATAGACCCATATTTAGGGCGGGTTTTTACAGTTTTAAGGATAAGTGAAAAGGCACAAACCCAGTAAAAATGTAAAGTGATTTTTAGCTCAACAGAATCCGGGTCAAATTGCAAAACCTACGTCGGACTTAGATTTGCATTTTATCAATATATAATTTTTCATTTTTGACCGTGAAATATCTGCAAGCTCGGATAAAGTAACTCCTTCATCAAACTCCAGCTTTTCAATTTTCTCATGGAATTCGTCATACGGCAGCTTTACCCTGATACCATCAAGCTGAAGAGTAAGAGGGGCAGGAGAAAGCACAGTACGGATTTTTGGGATCTGATTTTCTATCTCTTTCATAACCCGTGCAGGAAGTACTGCAAGAGGGTCTTTTGCCTGCTGTTTGCGGATATTATCCGCTATTTTTGAGACTCCTTCGTTGAGGCTATCAAGGGCGTTAATTTCCTCTGTCCTTCTTAACCTGTGAGAAACTCTTCCGATATTCCCTATGTAGAGGTCTGCTCCGGGAACATCTTCGCTTTTAAGGTCAGCAGGCCCTCCGGTAACCACAATCGGTATTTCTATGCCTTCAAAAAGCTTTGGCTTCTTTTTTGTAATGCAGTCACTGAAAGAGCCGAAGGTGAAAACTGCAATATCGTGTTCGTTAATCAGTTTTCTTTCGTAGTCCATTGACAGGGATACCCTCCGCCCCATCCCTCTTGCGAGGCCTATCATGTTTGTATTGGCTCCTGGATGGCGGAGGTATTCTGCTATATCACAGGCTGAGTGAGGGAGATGATGAGAAGCAAGTGTAGGAGAGACAACTGCAATTTCCACACCTGTAAGAGGTGCTTCCACCAGGACTCCGAGTAGTTCGTCCGAGAGTTTTTTTACAACATAAACATCCTTTTCAGGCACAAGCATTATTAGATTGACTTCAGTCCCGGTAACCACTTTCTGTATTATGTAGCCTCCCAGGTCTTCCATCAATTCAATTAAAAGCCCATGCTTATGGACCCCCCCGGTATAAAGATAGGGTAGGAGTACAGCCATCTTATTTTTTCCCTCCTTCTATCAATTCATCAAGCATTGCTCCTGCTTCTTCTATCCACTCATGCTTCATTGCTTCCTCGGATGCTACGAAAAGAAAGCGGTTACCTTTATACAGGTGGTAGCGGACCCTGAAACCTTCGGGAGTCGCCCTGATTGCAAAGTCCACGAGGTTCTCATGAAGCCTGTGTCTGGGGTCTGCAACCAGCATTTCTTTAATAAAAGCAGCCTCTTCTATAGGTTTATCTGTACTTATGGCTACAGTCCACCGGTCAGGCTGGCTAATGTTCGCTTTTCCGTAGCGCTCCCAGAGTTTCACGAGCAGTTCCGGGATGTATTGCTCTTTTTTGATCGAGATTATTACCACACCGGCGATAGGTTTTACTTCCACGTCAGCAATATCAATTGTCGTGACCTTTGTGCCTACCTCCCTGAGGATGATAGCCATCTGGAAGAGTGAATCTTCAGGCCTCAGCACTACCTTGATCCTTCCTATTGCAGGGGCAAGCTTGAGACTTGCAAGGTTGTCCTCTATAATCTTCCTGTAAAACTCCTGCTCCGAATCAATTGCTGACTCGACAACAAAAGTCTCAAGCGAATCCATTTTAACCTCACTCCTCCACGTAGCCTGAAGCAAGAAGGGCTGCCCCTACTGCCCCAATAAGATGGGAGTTTTCGGGTACAAGGACATTTATCTTGAGAAGCTCTCCAAGGGCTTTTGGGACACCTGCAATCAGTGAAGACCCACCAACAAGAATAAGCGGCTCTTTAACATCCACTTCCTGTAACTGCTGTTCGTAGATCTGTTCTACCACACTATGGCAGGCGGCTGCAGCCACATCTTCAGGACTAGCTCCTTTTGCAAGGGAATTTACAAGAGATTGGGTCCCAAATACTATGCAGTAGCTGTTCATGGACACATTTTTATGCATACCTTTGACCGCAAGATCTCCCAGTTCAGTAATATCTACACCAAGACGCTTTGAGATCATTTCAAAGAAACGGCCCGAGGCTCCTGCGCAGATCCCGCCCATTGTAAACATTCCGGGAATTCCGTCTTCAACTGAAATTGCCTTGTTGTCCATCCCACCTATATCAATAACCGTTGCAGGGCCTCTCTGCCTGTCTGCAAGATAGACTGCTCCTTTTGAGTTGACGGTAATTTCTTCCTGGACAAGCTGAGCTTTAAAATGATCTCCTATAAGGAATCGTCCGTATCCTGTCGTACCCAAAGCCTGGACTTCTTCTCTGGAAACTCCGGCTTCTTTAAGAGCCTGAGAATATGCTTCTTCAGCACTTTCAAGGACTTTTGTTGTCGGCACCCAGCCCTTACCGATTATTTTATTATCCTTCATTATCACTGCTTTTGTAGTCGTTGACCCTGAGTCTATTCCGGCAGTAAGTCCTTTCTGAACTTCCCTTGCAAGAAGATGCCTGCGTCTTACAACCGTTGTCAGGGCTTCCAGGCGGGTGAGAAGGGTGCCTGCAGTGGTGCTCTCGGTAAAAGAATAGCTAATAACCGGAATTTTGGCGTGTCTGTGGATGTATCTTCTTACCTCATTTCGCACGATTGCTCCTTCGGCGCAGCGGAAGCAGGTAGTAATAAAGACTCCATCCACATTGGCTATGCCTTCAGCGACAGCTTTTGCCCGCGCCATCATAAGCCTCAAGTCTCCGCTTGCAACTTCAAGCCCGAAGTCCTTGCCAATGGTATCTATCGATGCGACATCAATTTCAGGGTAAACGAATTTTGCATTCACTTTGGCTGCCGCTTCATCAAATTCAGGCTGAACCCCTGAATATTCGGAGCCGCAGGACACCAGAGCAATCTTGACAAGTCCAGAATCTTCTGCACTCATTTTTTGTCCTCCATTTCCGCCGTTTTTTCCTCTTTTGCCTTTTCATCTTCTTCGGACTTTTCTTTGGGCAAGGACTCTAAGAATTCTGCAATTTTGTTTACGAAATCACGTGCTTCTTCCTCAGATTCCGGGTACTTTACTTCAAGTATAGGGACATCCTTTGAGCGGACCAGATATTTCGTTAACTCATTTGTACGGTCACAGCCCACGCAGCCAAAGTTTGTGGGCGGGTTTTCAACTATAATTGCAGCTTCCGTCTCTTCTATCAGGGGACCTATCAGTGACATCCTTCCCCTTACCCCAGGCGGGACTTCAATTGCAGCATATTTAAGACCCATTTTGGGGTCTTCGGAAGTGATATTGATAGGAGGAGAATCCAGGCTAATACTCGTAACTTTTTCTCGTATCTGGTTCATCATGCTAAGGGGTTTGTGCCCGAAACGCTCAACAAGGTCAGAAAGAATTAGACTATTTATAGGGTAAATGAAAACCTTTGCCAAAAAATTCACCTCGAAAGTTCCGCTTCAATAATGTTCTCAAGATCCGAAACTTTAAGCCTGCTTTTCTCCTTTGGCTTCTTTTTTAAGGGCTTATTTGCTTCCAGTTCATCAAGTGCAGCCCCTATTAAAGGAAGCATCCCAACTTCTTCCCTCAGGAAGTGGAATCCCGGTCTTGGACTTCCTCCCCTTGTTGCCCTGCAACGCCTTTCATCACCTACAGGGAATCCTCTATCTTTTATAAAAATATGGTTTTTGTCCAGCTGGCGGATCTTTTCAACCACTGCCATAATGTCCTCCCTGGACCCTGTTACAACCAGTCCAAAGCATGTTTCCTTTACAGTAACCGGAAACTCTGATTCATAAATCTTCATGGCTGCATCTGAAGGCAGCACTTTATCCGAACTGATCACAATATATTTTGTAATCTCTTCTTTTTTCATCTCTGTCATACTCTGTCTCTCCTCAGTTTTGGGAGACTTAACCTGCAAAGAATAATAAGATGTAAACCCGCTTAAGCATCAGGTATTTACTTTGTTTATGCATTATTTTATTGTTACATTATTTATCTACTTATGTGACCTTCTTTTTATTTTTTAATAATTATCCTTTGCCCTGGTCCTCAATTTTCCTGCGTGAAATTTCACTTACGTATATAACATTTCCTTCTTTGATGTCCCTGAGTCTATCAGGCTCAACAATCCTGCCAATAATATTTGTTGAAGAAAATTTTTCACCAGTGGGGCCAAAAAGGTCGTCGTCTATAAGTCTGACTCCTATAGTTCCCATTCTCTTTGCTGCCTGGTTTGTGATCCCTATTTCTCCAGCTATTACCCTCTCAGTTGGTGTGTTTTCAGGAAGAATTTCTTTGAATTTCACCATTTCCTTTTCTGTTTTAAAGAGGTAAGTGTTCTCGTATATCATATACACAGGAAGTTTTCCGACGGTTTTAGTCTTGAGTTCAAGAGAGTGGCGGAAAAAGTCCACAGATTTTGGAGCTCTCTCCGGGTAGAGTTCAACCTCAATGAGTTTTGCCCTGGGTACTGCATAGGCAGTTACCTTAGCCCCTCCGAGAATTTCCAGGGTAGTTGGAGGGTCCTGCCTGACAATTACTGCATCTTCTCCCGTATACCCATCTCTTATCAGTTCAACCCCTATGGAGGAAAGTACAGGTTCTACCTCTTCAAAGCTGTGCCCGAGCAGGACGATCTGGGGAGGAAGGCATTCTACTGACAGTTTCTGTCTCTTTTCTGCAAGTTTGATAAGTTCAAGGCCTTTTGTTACCTGCCCTACGACAGAATGCACCAGGCTTGAAGGCCGTTCTTCTCTGGAGATGTATATCCTGCCTGTCCCATATCCCACTGTCCTTAGCGAAATAGCGCCTTCTCTTCTCGGATCAAAATTTTCATAGGGGGCAGGGACTTCTTTAAGGCTGTCGTCTGAAATAAACGAGCTGGTAACGACGTCCACATTAAGAGTTCCTTCAAGAGTCAGGGCATAGAAATGTTCTGCCCCTACGGGAGCGTTTCTGGAAAGCTCCACTTCAAAATAAGTGAATATGCTGTCCTCATCTTCGAGAAGAATAGAGAGATCGGTAGTACATGTTTTTTCTGCAATCTGCTCCCATTCTATAACCGGTTCTATGCTCAGAATAGAATCTTCTTTCGAAAGCTTGAATACTGTTTTTCTTCCGGTTACAATTGTTGCAAAAACGCCATCATTGGGAGATCCATATTCAGCTGTATGTCTTTTTCTTGACAGTATTAAATGAGTATTATGGGGGTCAAATCCTCCTGCCCCAAAAAGGACGTCAAAAACTTCAAAACTCCCGGTTTCACGCGAAGGTTTAATATCGGCTTCAAAAGGCCCGAAAGCCAGAGCTTCAGGACTTTCCCAGTGGATATTTTTTCCTTCGTACTCTTTATAATGTTCAGCCCATAATTTTCCTGAGAATGATTCGGGATCTTTGATTTCTATCCTCAGCTCCCCTTTGGGCGTATTAATAGCGTATTCGGTGATCTTCTCCTTTTTTTTCTCAGCGGCTTTTTTAAGAATTCCAAGCGCTGCACCGGCTATGTAAGGGGCTCTGGAAACTTTAAGGGCGTCTCCAAGGGTAGAGCCTGCAGGCAGAATATATCTCTGCCCGTTCACCTCTACGCTGATCTCATTACTCGTAATCGGCACCTCATTTTAGTATTTTTCCATACTAAGAGGTGGCAGCATATTTATATTTCTTCTGCAGCTTTGATCTTTTCTTCTTCAGTGAGCTGAGCAAGCACATTTTCCGGCTGACCGATTTCCACGATCTTTCCGTCACGCATAAGTGCAACACGGTCGCAGATCTCATTTACAAAGTCCATGTCGTGGGAGACAATAACAAAAGTCTCTCCTATTTCTTCCCTGGCTTTGAGGATGGAATTTGTTACCGCGATTTTTGTGATCGGGTCCATGGTCCCGGTTGGTTCGTCCATGATGACAATTCTTGGCTCCTTGATCAGAACCTGCGCAAGTGCAATTCTATGCCGCTCCCCTTCACTCAGTTCATGGGTCATTTTGGGTAAAATAGCTTTTGCCTTGTCCTCTTCAAACCCTGCAGCTTTAAGGGTTATTACGGCTTTTCTTACCCCCAGTTCGAATGGGAGTTCAAGGCTGATCGATTCTGTAAGGTTGTCTATTACGGAACTGTGGGTATAAAGCCCATATTCCTGGTGCAGGAACCCCATGTATTTCGTTGCCCTGCCTTTATTGTCAACCCCTAATTTTGTCATGTCGATCCAGTCGTCTCCTATGCGGACTTCGACATCACCTGAGGTTGGCTGTAAAATTCCCATGAGGATTTTTGAGGTTGTGGTCTTGCCTGCTCCACTTATTCCCACAAGTCCGAAGATCTCTCCTTCCTTCACGTCAAAGGATATATCGTCGACTGCTCTTACCACACCCCTATCTACCGAAATATAGCGCTTTGACAGGTTCCTTACCTGGATAATAGGCTCCCCTATCATGGTGTTCTTTTCGTGCCTGACCATTGATGCACTTTGCATGAATATTGCAGAAACCTCAAGCGGGTTTCCTTCCTGGACAACTTCTCCATTATCAAGAAGGATTGCCTTATCTGCCATTTTTTCTATAACTTCAGGCCAGTGTGAAGTAAGCACCATGCTCATATCGTAGTTATTAACAGCCTTTATTATTGCTTCGTGAACCAGCTTTGCAGTCATGGGGTCAAGTGTACCTGTAGGTTCGTCGGCTAACAGGAGCAAGGGGTTTCTTACAAGCTGTCTTGCAAGCACAACCCTCTGTTTTTCCCCTCCTGAAAGTTCCCTTGCTACGTGCATCATGCGGTGACTCAGGTTTACTTCCTCGAGTAGTTCAACCGCTTTTTTCATGGCGTCATTCCCCTTATACCCGATTTCATTCAAGGAGTTTATGACATTTACCAGAACCCTTTCATCCCCATAAAGGGCAAAGGTTCTCTGGAGCATGATTGCAATGCGTTTGGTGATATCCTTCCTTATGGGATCATAAATAGAAAGTTTTATGAAATCGGCTTCAAACGCCTCAAGACTCTCGCCACATACCGGGCATTTCTGGCCTACTCTGCTCGGCCTTTCTATATATCCGCATTTTGTACATCGGGCAAGATGATAAATCACTTCGCCTGAGATGTTTTCAAAAGACTCAGTCCCGCGCAGCGCATGCATCAGGATTGTTTTCCCGGATCCGCTTTTTCCTAGAATTCCAACGACTTCCCCTTCGTTGATATTTAAACTTACATTTTTCAGGGCTTTGAGACCGTTGAAGTCTACAGTTAGGTTTTTTACTTCAATAAATACTGGCATGCATTTTCCTCCGCAAATTATGAGCTGCATATGATTCTAGTGTCGTGTCAATCCTCAAGGATTAAGGGATCCTAAATAGTTGTAATCGACTATATGAGACATTTTACTGCTGGCGCAACACTAGTGATTTTTTTTCCCGCCTTCCTGGGCGTATTGCTCAAGAGTAAAAAGTAATTATTGTAAAGTGGAATCTCACATTAAGGTTATACAATAAATTTCACACATATGGGCAACAAGTAGATAAGAATAAACATTACATAAACATAACGCATTATTTTATCACTGTTAACATCCACAGTCAACATCGATTGGCAAACTTGATGGATTTTCTTTTATTATAATCCTTTCACCACATCCACAACTTTTATAATATCGTCGAGCACAAGATCTGCTGCCTTCCTGAGTTCCTCGGGCCTTTTATCCCCCTGCTGGGTTGTCATTATTCCTATGTCTGCTGCCCTGAGCGCCAGTATATCATTAATCCCGTCCCCTACCATGATTACTTTTTCATATCTGCTTTTAAGTTCAAGCACCACTTTTTCTTTCATAAGCGGATCTGCAAATGCAAAGACCCTTTCCAGGGGGATATTTATCAATTCTGCAAGCTGTGCGAGGGCGGACATTCTGTCCCCGGATGCTATGTACATATCAACTCCCATTGCCTGAAGTATCTGGGCGGTCTCCAATGTTTTGCTGAATACCTGCCCTCCCGTACTGAGTACATAGGGTATCCTTCTGGCCTCCGAGTCCACAATCATACCTGCTGCAAGATAAATGCTGTCAGGGCAGCGTGACGTAACTGCTTTGATTACATCGTGTATATCTCCCATAAAGAGGGAAGCCCCTTTTATGACATCACACGCAATATCTGGGGTAAACTGTCCTTTTGAACAGCTTATGCCTATCGAAACTTTGTGCTCCCTTATAAATTCAAATAAAGATATATCCCTTCTTGAGTGCAGTAATATTTCTTTCTCGGAATTAAGAGCTACAAGACCGCAGCCGTTTTTCTTTGCTACAATGGCTGTGCTCTCTATATTTTCAAGAATATTTCCGGTGCTGGACTCTTTTGCAACCCTGTACATGTGGAGAAGAGTTCCGGCACTGTCAAAGACCACTGCAATTCGTCTGGTCATGTCAAATGATTATTCTATAAAATAAAAAAATCTTTGTGAAAGCAGGGCAATTTAGCCAGGAAAAGAAATTTTATAAAAATAAATGAAGTAGTGAAGTTAAACTTCCATTTATCACTTCTTAGAAAATCGAGGCTCCTGAAAGCAGAACTCCTATAAAAAAACCCAGAATTGCTCCGGTATTCAGGAAGGGCAGCCCAGCCTGGGGTTTTCCTTTCATTACCACTATAGACAGAAGTACATGCCCTGCAAGAGTCCCCAGCATTGCCCCTATTACGGGGTATGAGAATGCACCGTTTTCAATAAATACATTTGCGGAAACTACCAGTAGGGTGGGCATGACGGCATCGCCAAGGCCCATGAAATAGGCTTCACGTTTTTCTCCCTCTTTAAAATTTTCTTTAATAAACGAATAGCCCGAATGCTTTGGAATTATGAATAGAATTGGAAGTTTAAGGTCCATCACGCCTTCAGCCATGGTTATCATATGTTTTGTCTTATATACCGAGATCGCATCGTAGACTGCAAGAAGTATCAAAAGAGCTATTACCGGGATAATGGAAAGTGAGATGCCTATCAGAGCACTGACTCCAGCTGCTATGCAGACTCCCAGAATATCAATTACATACCATTCAGGGAATTTATAAAGCAGTATTGTCAGCCCTGTGGATAACAGGATAGAAATAATGTCTTCAAAGCCTGAGAGTGAAGGGACCAGGGTGAAAAGTGCGAAAAATACATAGTATAGAGTCATTAATATAGCGAGATATATGAGTAAGCTAATGATCCATTTCATATTTTTCTTAATCGCTATCAGGACTAAAAGCGTAAATGCCAGGATCATTATGATGTAATATATCGAGTTGGAAACCTGCGTAGGATCTTCAAAGGCCTGCATCTCATTAGTTTCCATTGGCATTGATAGAAGCAGGGAAAGAACCTGTACTATCAGGATTAAACCTGCCATGGAAAGGATCGGAAAATAATCTTTAAGTGAATTTTCGCTGGAACTCAATTATTAAACTCCTTATTTCTTGACATTATGCTTTTTCTATTCTTTATTATTCTTTATATATCACTCTATCCTTTGTCTTAAATTTTATTCTCTTTGTTTGTGTCCAATTGCTTACCTTATCCATATTTTCTCTTTAATTAAGCCCAAATATGCAGGTAATCTTGAATTTACGTATTATACAACTGCTATACAGTTGTCAGGATACTATTAGTCCAAATTTTTATATTTTCACTAACTCTTTTTTATATATAATCTGTTTTTTTGTTTTATTACAGAAAAAAACAAATTCGAGATAAAGGACACATAAATAGTTTATGCAAATAATTAAATATGATTACTGTATAAAAATACATAAAATAGAAAAATAGTAAATATAGAAGTATATTAAATATTGATAAAACAGGAAATACTTTATAGGTTTGTCTTTATCTAATAATTACCATTTCGAGACCGTGGAATTTGTTTTCTACTCGAAATTTACGTTTTCATAAGAAAAATTTCCATAAGTACGTCCGAGGTATATAATGGAGACAAGAAATACAGTATTCTTTATTGTGATGGTTCTGTCATCTTTCCTTCTATCTTTTGAGTGGCTCAGAAGATTTGAATTCAAGCCCACAAACCCTTTAATTGACCCTTTAATTATCTTATCTATTATGGTTCTGGCCGGAACCTTATCTCTCATGCTCATTTCCATTAACAATAAACTTCAGGATTTTGAAGATAAGATTGAAGCAAGGGACCGTGCCCTCAGGGTTAATATGGAAAGTTCGGATACAAAAATTAAAGAAAGGATGAATGAACTCTCAAGCAAAGTTGATAATGCATTATATGAATTCAACCGTAGAAAATATCATTGATTTCTTCCCAAAATCTTATTTTTTCCTGCAGGGGCAAGTACTGTCAGTCTTCTTCCTGTGTCTATAGTCTGTTTTTAGCTTTAATTTTGGGAATTATCCGGTCTACAGGCTGTCTCAAAAATAAAGTTAATTCTACAATAGTGTCAATTTTTACCACTACAAGGTTAATTTATGTCTAAATTTCTTTATTTTAAGTGGGATTATTTTTAAAGTTAACGTATCTCATTACCCAATTGTAGAAAAGGTTTGAGTTTTGAGACAGCCTGGGAAGATGGCTTTTTTTACAGGGCTCTCGATATATTTAGTCAAGGAGTATGTAGAAATAATAAAGTCATACGAAAAAGAGAAGGATTATAAAAAAGATATCGAAAAGCAATAACTAGAGAAATGAAGGGTCATATGAACCTATCTAGAATTGTACTGTGTATTCCAGAATATGAATAACGCCTTGATTCGTTGGGCTCAGCGTAAATATAAGAAACTTGCAGGACGCAAACAACGAGAAAGTGGTTTTCCTGGTAAAATTGCCAGACGTGAACCTAACCTGTTCATTCACTGGAAAATGGGGATCTTTCCTTGAGCTGGATAATGGGCGCCGTATGAGCTGAGAGGTTCCTGTACGGTTCTGCGAGGGCCTAAGGGTGAAATTCCCTTGGGCTACTCACCTTCATCTGATGAGATAAGCTCTGAAAAAGGTTCCAAAGAAGAAGCAAAAAGAACTAGCAGATATGATAAAAGAGGCATTGCTAGACTGTCAGAAATACAATGATTTGATAATTGAACTGGATAAGATTGGATATAAAGGTGCAGCTAATACCCTTGAAGGGTTTCAGTATGACGCCATGAATTATATGCAGCTCCCAAAGGATCACTGGAGAAGGATAAGGACAACAAATATCATGGAGAGAACTAATAAGGAGATTAAAATAAGAACTAAGGTAGTAGTGGCATTCCCGAATGACGAATCAGTATTGAGACTCGTAGTATCAATACTCTTCGATATAAATTAAGAATGGATTACAGGAAATAAGTATTTAATAATGGAACAATAATCAAAAAACAAGAGGAAAAGGGTATAGAGAATTTTACAGAACTTTCGGTACACTGCCAAACGATCTAAACGTGAATAATACAGGTAAATGTCAACAATAAACTACAACTGAAAACTGATAGAAAAGAGATTGAAAACCGAATACATATACGCATTTACATAACAAATAATAATTTAAAAGGGGTTTACAGCATTATGGATGAAAATCTTAAAAATCGTTTAGTGGAGCTCAGGGCAGAATACGAATCCGGGCAGAAGATCCTCAAAGATATTGAATTAAAAATTGTAGAACTCGAAAACAGGAAAAAAAACCTGGGTGAAACCCTTCTCAGGATCAGCGGGGCAATCGACTTACTTGAAGAAGTTCTTGGAGAAAGCGAAAGTGCGCAGGGACAGGAAATAACAGAAAGTTCCAAAGACCTTGCAGGATATGTTGAGGTTCCCAATGTAAGAAGGCAGCTCCTGGAGGAAGCCAAAAAAACTCTGGAAGAGGCAGGGCTTTTAGCAGGAGAAGTTACTGAACACAGAGGGATCCTACCTATTGGAGTTACGGTAGGAGAAGTTCTCAGACAAGAACCAAAGTCAGGGACAAAACTGCCAGCAGGTTCAGCCGTAAACCTGGTAATTGCATCTAAAGGCAAGTTTTTGCCTCCTGACCAGAAATATGTGTGCAAATCTTTTTCCGAGTGACTGAAAAGTAAATATGAAGGGCTTTAAGATGCAAGCTTATCCCTACAGAACAGAGGATTACCTGAAAGAACTCAGGGAACATTCCAGAGCGGCTATTTCAGCTTTCGATACACTTGAGCATCCAGAAAGTCTCCTGTCCTTAAGACTCTGCCTGCAGAAATTTTTGACAGAATCAAAAGATATCTCAAAGATTTTCTGGAGCAGAAATCACAAAAAACGCGGGGAATTTCTGAGGGCAGTATTTTTCATAAAAAGCAATTCTCCTTTTTCCCCTGCTGCTTTCTCAGGACTGAAAACAGTGCTTAAAGAACGAGCCAGCCCTCGGGAAGCAGCAGCTTTTTCATACGATCCCGGGACAAGAATTCTAACAGCTAATGGAAATAAGTATGAGATCCTTCCCCTTTTTCTTGCAGTAAGGGACCTCTATGCCACCCTTCCTTTTTTCGATGAACTTAAAACCTGCACTGAAATACTTGAAAAGGACCCTCAGAATGCTACTACGCTTTTTCAGAAAGCTGTACTTCTTTATAAGGCAAGAAGGTTTGAAGATGCCCTGCAGCTTATAATACAGGTGCTTAAAGTAGTCCCTGATGACAGCAGGGTCTGGTATAACAGGGGTGTGATCCTTTCGGAAATGGGCAGGTTTGAAGAATCAATAGATGCTTATGACAGGGCAATTGAGCTTGACCCGGCTTTTGAGATTGTATGGGATAACAAAGGAGTGGTGCTTTCCAGGCTTGGCAGGCTTGAAGAAGCACTTGAAACCTATGAAAAAGTGCTCCTGAAAAACCCGAAATATGCCGAAGCCTGGGCAGGAAAAGGCTCGGTCCTTTCTGAACTTGGCCGGAAAGAAGAAGCTCTTGAAGCATATAACTCAGCCCTCAAAATCAGGCCTGATTACCTGGAAGCCCTGAAAGCTGCAGGAAACCTGTTTTTCATACTTGGAAGATCCGAGAAGGCTCTTACAGCATATAATACGGCCCTTCAGGCTTCGCCGGAAGACCCCGTTCTCTGGGCAGGCAGGGGGCTTGTACTTTCAGAACTGAATAAACAGGAGGAAGCTCTGGAGAGTTGTAATAGAGCTCTTGAATTGAAGCCCGGCTTTACCCCTGCTCTTGAGATCAAAGTCGAAATTCTTTCGAGAATTAGCCGCCAGAGAGAAAGAGATTCTCAATAATTATTTCTGCACAAAACAGTTTTCGTAGAAATAATTTTCTCTGCCAGGACGTCTCAAAACTAAAGTTAATTCTACAATTGTGTCAATTTTTTCTACTATAAGGTTAATTCATATCTAAATTTCTCTGTTTTAAGTGGTCATTTTTTTAAAGTCAACGTTTCTCATTATCCATTTGTAGAATTGGTTTGAGTTTTGAGACCGCCTGATAAGTTCAGATTTGAAATGTTTATACTTCTAATTGGGGAATGGCTAAGAAGAAAGTTGAGGGTCAGGACAGCAGTATGGTGTCTGAGATAATGGAGCTAGACTAAAGGTGGAGGAAAAATTTTAGCGAACTACTGACTTTGGAAAAAAATAACTGAAAGTCTCCTCGCCAGATTAAAAATAAAAAAAGATCCCATGAGGTCTTCATGGGAACAAGAACTTTTCATTTAATCAGATTTTTCTGGATATTAGCAGGTATCCAGTATCATACCCTGTAATCGATGACGTTTCCGAGTTTATGTACGCCCTGAAAAGCTTGCGTCCAGGTTCAATTCCACCTGGAATATTCACTTCCACAGGGA